>JAZNNA010000126.1:0-16197 GCA_045580065.1 Eubacteriales bacterium | reverse complement strand
CAAGTGTTTTCCCAAAAAAACGCACAATTCTCTCATGTTGAGCAAAAATGGCAAATTTGTAACATCCCTTTTTGTGCAACATAATAACAATATGAAGTCGGAGGCCAAGCGGTCTTAGGAAGACAAGGTAGAGAGTCAACTCCTTGGCTCACAGAACGACATGGCTACGATCCGACTTCAAGTGTTTTCCCAAAAAAACGCACAATTCTCTCATGTTGAGCAAAAATGGCAAATTTGTAACATCCCTTTTTGTGCAACATAATAACAATATGTAGCAAAGTGTAAACCTCTTTTTTACATCACCGCAACCCAGGGCGCCGGTCACGGCAACAAAAAAAGCGGTGCGGAAGCTGCCTTCCGCACCGCTTTTTTCACCCGTTTTGGGGTTATTTTTTGTGAAAACCGTTGATCACGACCTCGGCGACCGGCCTTTCCAGCTCGTCCGAGAGCATCACACGGTAATAGCAGGTGCTGCGCCCGTCCTTTACGCACCGCGCCTCGGCGATCAGGCGCTCACCCTTGGGAACGCCCAGGTACGTGATAGAGGAAGCAAGCGAAACGGTGCGCATTTCCTCGTGATTGACGGCCACCGCAAAGGCAAAATCCGCCAGCATAAAGGGCACACCGCCCATCAGCGCGCCCACCGCGTTGCGGTGGCGCTCCGTGATCTGCAGGCTGCATCTTGCATAGCCCTTTTCAAACGCCTCGATCACTGCCCCGTTCTCGGTGGCAAAGCGATCCTGCGCAAAAATTCCTTTCACCTCGTCTAACGTTTTCATATCCCTTTTCCTTTAGCAATTTCTACCCATTTCAAAGGCAGTTTCCATCTCCTCGCGGCCGATGACCTCGCCGCGCTTGCCAACGCCGCCCACGATCAGGCACCCTTTCTCCTCGCAGTCCTCAAAGCAATCGCGCGTGCAGCCGCGGATCGCCTCGGCAGTCTGCTCCAGCAGCGGCTCGTCGGTGTCGTGTGCGGTCACAATGATGTAAATATCCGCATGCACCTCACGGTACACGTAAAACAGGCGGTCGATAAAGGTCTTGAGCTGCGCCGTCATCGAGTAAAAATACACGGGGGAGGCCAGCACCAGCACGTCTGCCGCCTTGATCTTTTCCAGCAGCGGCATCATATCGTCATCCTGCACGCATTTGCCCCTTTTGCGGCAGACGTAGCAGCCCTTGCAGTAGCCGATCTGCTTTTCGGCAAGGCGCACAAGCTCTGCGTTGTGTCCCGCTTCTACGGCGCCCTCGTAAAACTCCTTACACAAAAGCTCCGAGTTCCCGTTTTTGCGGGGACTGGAGGAAATGATCAATACGTTTTTCATGGCAAAAACCTCGCGTCAATGATAGTATACCCCTATTTTAGCACGAACACCCGTAAATTTCAAGCCCTTTTTCTTTTTTGCAAAAAGTCGCTACGTTATGCCCCATTTTGCACACACGTCCCGCGTTTTTTGGCACAAAACAGCCACACGTGTTGCCTTTTTGCCTGCTATTTCCCCAGATAATCGCAAAGCGCCGCCACCTTGTCGTAAAAGCAGACGAGCCACGCCGCCCGGCTTTTTGGCGGCAGGGGGAGAATGGGAAACATATGGTGGCGGATCATATCCTGCTGTATCGGGGTAAGCGAGGGGTATGCCTGCAGGGCGTTTTGCAGCGCGACCTTCGGGTGCGTCAGCAGGTGCAGTCGGCGCCCCGGCAGCATCTCGTGCCAGTCGTAAAGATAAAAGTCGTGCAGCAGCGCACCGCGCACAAGCTCCTGCAGATCCACGCGTGTGTTATGCCGCTTATGGTGGCGGTAGCACAGGTACGCCACCCGCACCGAATGCTTGTAAATATTGCTTTTCACGTGGTGACGGTACCCCTTCATTTTACAAAACGCCTCGCTTTTCACGATATCACGTATGATGGCGTAAAACTCCTTTTCGATCATCCTTCACCTGCTTTTTATGTAATAGCTTTATTTTACGATCCATTTGTTTTCACTCGGCTAAAAAAGTGTTGGCATTTTGTTAAATCAAAAAATTTCCTCTTTTTACACTCTTTGCCGCGCTCCCCTCTTGCATTTTTTTGAAAAATGCGGTAAAATATATAAGATTGCTTTTTTAAAGAGGAAATACTTATGGACGAAAGAACGAAACAGGAAATAGAGCGTCGGCGCACGTTTGCGATCATCTCGCACCCCGACGCAGGTAAGACCACCCTTACCGAAAAGCTGCTGCTGTACGGCGGTGCCATTCAGTCCGCAGGCTCGGTCAAGGGCAAGCAAAGCGATAAGCACGCCGTTTCTGACTGGATGGAGCTGGAAAAGCAGCGCGGCATCTCTGTCACCTCCTCGGTGATGCAGTTCCGCTACAACGGCTATTGCATCAATATTCTGGATACCCCCGGCCACCAGGACTTCTCTGAGGACACCTACCGCACCCTGATGGCTGCCGACAGCGCCGTGATGGTGATCGACGCCGCCAAGGGCATCGAGCCGCAGACGCGCAAGCTGTTTCACGTATGCGCCAAGCGCGGCATTCCGATCTTTACCTTTATCAACAAAATGGACCGCGAGGCCCGCGACCCCTTTGACCTTCTGGACGAGCTGGAGCGCGAGTTCGGCATCGGCACCTACCCCATGAACTGGCCGATCAGCTGCGGCGTGACCTTCAAGGGTGTGTTCGACCGTCGCGCACGCTGCATCCACACCTTTGATAATTTCCACGGTGGCAGAGGCAAGCTGGAGACCATCGCCTGCGACATCACCGAAACCGAAAAGCTGGACACACTGATCGGCCAGAACCTGCGCGAGGAGCTGTGCGAGCAGGTGGAGCTTTTGGACGGCGCCAGCTTTGACTTTGATACCGAGGCCATCGCGCACGGCAAGCTCTCGCCCGTGTTCTTCGGCTCGGCGCTCAACAACTTCGGCGTTGAGGATTTCCTTGCCGCGTTTCTGGAAATGACCACCGCTCCCCTTTCCCGCAAGACCGAGGACGGCGCGGAGATCACCCCCTTTGACGACGGCTTTTCTGCCTTCGTGTTCAAGATCCAGGCCAATATGAACAAGGCCCACCGCGACCGCATCGCCTTTCTGCGCATCTGCTCCGGCAAGTTTGAGCGCGGGCAGGAATACTATCACATTCAGGGCAAGCGCCCCATCAAGCTCTCTCAGCCCCAGCAGATGATGGCACAGGAGCGCGAGGGCGTTGAGGAGGCCTATGCCGGTGACATCATCGGCGTGTTTGACCCCGGCATCTTTTCGATCGGCGACACAGTTTGCGCCAAAAACACCAAGGTCACCTACTCCGGCATCCCCACCTTTGCCCCCGAGCATTTTGCCATGGTAGAGCAGATCGACTCCATGAAGCGCAAGCAGTTTGCCAAAGGCATGGATCAGATCGCCAAGGAGGGCGCGATCCGTATGTTCTTTGATCCCGGCGCCGGCATGGAGCGCGTGGTGGTCGGCGTGATCGGTATGCTGCAATACGACGTGCTGAAGTTCCGTATGGAAAGCGAGTACGGCGTGAAGTATCTGCAGCGCGATCTCCCCTTCCAGTATATCCAGCGCATTGCCAACGAGGATATTGACGTGACAAAGCTGAACCTTGCCTCCGACACCCGCGTGGTGGTGGACGTGCAGGGCAAGTATTATCTGCTGTTTACCGGTCAGTGGAGCATCAAGTGGGCGCTTGACAACAACAAGGGGCTTGAATTGGTCGACTTTGACCATATGTAAGCATTTTCCAGATTTTGCGTAACATTTTCCAATTTAAAAATATATATTTTTCAGTTTCCGCTTAAAATATTCTCAAAAGGCGTGTTTTGCTGTGCAAAACGCGCCTTTTCGCTTTACTGCACTTCCGTTTGACTTTTTGGCAATTCTATGTTATACTAATACCGTTAAGTAAAAAAGAAAGGAAGTGCTGCTTATGCATTGTCCGCAATGTAACCACGAGCTGACGGGCAGCGAGCGCTTTTGCCCGATGTGCGCAATACCTCTCACCGCAGATACCGCGCCTGTGCCTGCCGCTCCCGAGGAAAAAGAGGAGCTGCAGGAGGAGAGCGTTGCCGAGGAAAAGGAAACCGCTGATATTCTGGACGAGATCGAGGAGGATGCCCCCGGCGAGGACGAGGAGCAGCCGCTCCCCAAAAGATCCACGCGCCTGCGAAAGCCGCTTGTGGCGCTGTGCGCCCTGCTTCTGATCGCGGCCAGCACGCTTGTTATTTTGCTGCTTGCAAACGTAAACATTCAATCCAACCGCGATGCCACGCTGTTTGAGGATGACCTGCTTGCCGTGCAGATCCGCGAGGGAGATACCGCCCTATGGGGATATTTGGATGCCAAGGGCAACCTGGTGGTCCCGCCTGCCTATACCGACGTGCTGCCCTTTGCCGGCAACGGCCTTGCCGCCGTGTGTCAAAACGGCGCCTGGGGCTACATCAACAAAAAGGGCGAAACGGTGATCCCGCACACCTTTGACGATGCCGGTAGCTTCAGCAACAACGGCCTTGCCGCCGTAAAGCAGGGTGAGAGCTGGGGCTATATCAATAAAAAAGGCGAAATGGTGATCAACCCCCAGTTTGACGAGGCACAAGGCTTTTCCTCACACGGGCTGGCGCTGGTGGCCATCGATAAGCAATGCGGCTATATCGACCGTCACGGCGTTTACGTGATCCCGCCGCAGTTCACCGCGGCACAGGGCTTTGACGACGACGGCTATGCGGCCGTGTTCGCCTACGGCAAATGGGGCCTGATCAACATTGCGGGTGATTACGTGATCAACCCCCAGTTTGACGAGATCCACAGCTTTGCGCACAACGGCCTTGCGCTTGTGGAAAAGGACGATCTGTTCGGGTATATCGACCGCGACGGCGTGTATATCGTGGTACCGCAGTTCAAAAGCGCCGAGGGCTTTTCGCGCAACGGTCTTGCGCTGGTGCAGCAAAGCGACGGCAAATACGGCTATATCAACAAAAAGGGCGAGTTTGTGATCCCCGCTCGCTATGACGATGCGCTTCCCTTTGCCGACAACGGTCTTGCCGCCGTATGCATCGGCACCGAGGTGCAGACCTGGGGCTATATCAACAAAAAGGGCGAGTACGTCATCACGCCCAAGTATGACTTTGCCGCCTCGTTTGAGGCAAATCGCGCCGCCGTGCACGATGCCACCGGTTACTATTATATCGACGGAAAGGGCAACGAGATCTGCCGCCCCAAGGCAAACTGCTTTTTTGCCGGGCGCTTCACCAAGAAAGGATACGCCGCCGTGCTGTATTACGGCGAGGTCTATCTGGTGGATCACGTTGAGATCATTGATGCAAGCGGAAACGTGATCCACAGCGTGACCATAGATTATCTGCAAAACAGCGACCTTTTGTACGCTATGACACCCTGATATCAGGCAAAAACCGCCCCACGTGGGGCGGTTTTTGCCTTTTTGGCGCGTTTACTGCCGCAATCCGGCGCACGCGCGCCACGCTGTACGTGCGCAGGTAATATTTACGCGCGCGCAAAAAGCGCGCGCACCTCTTGACATTTTGAGCAAAATAGAGTAAAATAAAATCAAGAAAATCGCAAAGCGAGGTAAAAGCCATGAACAACGATAAAAACACAATGCAAGAGCAAGAAGACGTGCTGGTATACACCCTGCAGGACGAGGACGGCAAGGAGTACGAATTTGCCGTGATCGGCACCTACGAGAAAAACGGTGTCAAATACTACGCCATGGTCCCCGCCAACGAGCAGCCGAGCGAGGACAGCATTCTGGAGTACACCATCCTGAAGGTGACCGAGGATCAGGACGGCGAGTCGCTTGCCTCGATCGAGGACGACGATGAGTTTGAGGATATCGCCGCATACTTTGACGATCTCTTTTCCGAGGAGATCGACTACGACGCTCCTGCAAAGAAGTGATCACGTTTCTATCCTGCCGTTCGCGTGATAGCCGATTTTGGGGGCCGACACAAAGATCAAAGGAGCCCGGATAAAGTCCGGTGCCGTGGTTTGCAGGCCTCCCTCCCCCGTATCAATTGACTTGTCTTGACGGGACCAGAGGACGTTGGAAGCAGTAAAGCGGCCGACAGGGCTCCGCCCTGTAACAAAAGGGTTCTTTCTTATCGGTTACACGGCTCGGCGGGTCTTTCAAGGCACTCCGTACGAGGGTACGGAGTGCCTTTTCTTTAAAATCAACCCCGTATATGGGGTAATTCCATAAAGGAGAGTAAAAATGGGCATTATCAGAGCAATATTTTCTGCTGTGGGCGGCGGCCTTGCCGACACCTGGCAAGAGGTCTTAGAGGCTGAACAGATGGGTGAGGGCGTTGTCTTTACCCGTGGCGTAACCGTGCGCCGCGGCGACAAGCGCAACAGCAACCGCAAGGGCACCAAGGATACCATCTCCAACGGCTCGATCATCCACGTTTACGACAACCAGTTTATGATGCTTGTGGACGGGGGCAAGGTGGTGGATTTCACCGCAGAGCCCGGCTACTATCAGGTAGACAACTCCTCTATGCCTTCTCTGTTTGCGGGGCAGCTGGGCGAGAGCATCAAGGAAACCTTCACCCGTGTGAAATACGGCGGTGTTCCCTCCAGCTCGCAAAAGGCGTATTTCATTAACCTGCAGGAGATCAAGGGCATCAAATTTGGCACACGTACCCCCGTAAATTACTTTGATAACTTTTACAATGCCGAGCTGTTTTTGCGCGCACACGGCAATTATTCCATCAAGATCACCGACCCGCTGAAGTTCTATGCCGAGGCCATTCCGCGTGACCGCGACTACGTGCATATCAACGATATCAACGAGCAGTATCTTGCCGAATTCTTAGAGGCACTGCAGGCCGCCATCAACAAAATGTCGGCAGACGGTATCAGAATTTCGCACGTGGCAAGCAAATCGCGCGAGCTTTCGCAGTACATGGCCACCGAGCTGGACGACTCCTTCCGCACCCTGCGCGGCTTTGAGGTGCTGTCGGTCGGCATTGCCAACGTTTCCTACGATGAGGAGTCGAAAAAGCTGATCAATATGCGCAACCAAGGTGCTATGCTTGGCGACGCTGCCGTGCGCGAGGGTTACGTGCAGGGCGCTATGGCGCGCGGCTTTGAGGCTGCGGGCAGCAACGCAGGCGGCTCTGCCACCGCCTTTATGGGCATGGGTATGGGCATGAACGCTGCAGGCGGCTTTGGTGCTTTTTCCGAAACCAATCGCGCCCAGATGCAGCAGCAGGCGCAGCAAAAAGCTGCACAGCCGGCACAAGGTGGCTGGAGATGCGCGTGCGGTGCGCAAAATACGGGCAAGTTCTGCGCCGAGTGCGGTGCGCAAAAGCCTGCGGCCGCTGCCACCTGGAAATGCGCGTGCGGTGCCGAAAACACCGGCAAATTCTGCTCTGAGTGCGGCGCAAAGCGCCCCGAGGATACCAGCTGGTTCTGCACCGAGTGCGGCACGAAGAATACCGGCAAATTCTGTGCAAATTGCGGCAAAAAGAAGGATTAAATAGATGAACGGCACGTCGACAACTTTGACATATCAATGCCCGAACTGCGCGGCAGGGCTTGTCTTCAACCCGGAAAAGGGCAAGCTGTGTTGCGAATTCTGCCTTTCCGAGTTCACCGAGGACGAGCTGCGCGCGCAGATCGAGGCGATGGAGGCAGAGGACGCCGCCAGTGCCGCCGCCGAGCAGGCGGCGCACGAAAGCGAGCAGGTGGACGAGGAATACTGCGCCAGCTTAGGCGAATATCAATGCGCATCCTGCGGTGCAGAGATCCTTTGCGACGATCACACCGCAGCCACCGAATGTCCCTACTGCCACAACCCTGTGATCCTTGGTGGTCGCCTTTCCGGCCAGATGAAGCCGCACAAGGTCATTCCCTTCAAGTTCAGCCACGAGCAGGCAGAGGCCAAGTTTTTGGAATTCGCCCGCAAAAAATGGTTTGTGCCAAGCGAGTTCAAATCGCAAAAGCATGCGCAGCGCATCACCGGCATTTACTACCCCTTCTGGGTCACAGATGCCGACACGGGTGCCAATATGTCGGCGCGTGCCAAGCGCGTGCGCTCCTGGCGCTCGGGCGATTACCGCTATACCGAAACCTCGCATTTCCGCATCTACCGCGCGGGCGATATCCACTTTGAGGACATCGTCACCCCCGCCATCACGGAAGAAGACCGTGAGATGCTGGACGGCATTTTGCCCTACCCCTCCGACTCGCTTGAGGAGTTCAGCATGCTGCGTCTGCAGGGCTTTGTTGCCAAAAAACGAAACATTGAAAGCGAGCAGGTGCGCGAGGCGGTAAAGGCGCGTATGATGAATTACACACAAACGCTGTTGCGAAACACCATCCACGGCTACACCTCCGTGATCCCCAACGCCCCCCGCCTTCTGATCCGGCAGATGCACTGGGATTATACTTTGATGCCGATCTGGCTGCTGAATTACAACCACAAGGGCAAGACCTACACCTACGCCATGAACGGATATACGGGTAAGGTCTACGGCCAATTCCCCATTTCCGGCAAGAGGCTCTCGATTCTCGGTGCCATCGTCGGCGCCGCCGTCGGCATTGCGGCAGGCCTGATCAGCTTCTTTCTTTTAAGGGGGTAACGGTATGAGAAAATTAAGCTTTTTGCTACTTTTGCTCCTGCTTTTCTCCGCGCTGACGCTCACGGCCTCGGCACACACCACCACAGTGCTTGACGATGGCGATCTGATCGATGATGATCAAGAGAGGATCCTGGAGAGCGGCTGCAACTGCGCGTATTTCAACGTAAATTATTATTACGTCACGCGCGCCAACGCTTCTACTTACCCCTCTAACAATGATATGCGCAGGATCTGCGGCATTGCAGAGGATGAGGCAGCCATCGTGCTGCTGATCCGCACCTATCAGAACACCTACTACTATGATATGTATACCTTTGGCGAGGCACACAGCATCTTCAGCGATGCAGATGTGGATGAGGTGCTGGACGCCCCTGATGTTTACAACAACCTCAAATCGGGCGAGATCTACGCCGGGATGCGTGCCTTTACCAGCCATTGCCACCGTATTGTAGGCGAGCACGAGCAAGCCTTGGAGGAGCACCAAAAGCGCGCCCCCCTGACGGCACTTCTGGTCGGTGTGATCCTTGGTGCGCTTGCCGGGGGCATCACGGTGCTTTGCGTATTTTTGTACTACCGCAAAAAGCGCCATGGCGAAAGCTATCCGCTGGATCGCTATGCGCGCCTCAACCTCACGCAGGCAAACGATATCTTTATCGGTAGCCACGTCTCACGCGTGCGTGTGCAGTCCTCCTCGTCGGGCGGCGGACGCTCCGGCGGCGGTGGCGGCGGTCACCGTGGGGGAAGATAAGCCGATCTTCCGCATCAAAACAACAAAAGCCACCCCACGTGGGGTGGCTTTTATGTTTATTTGCCGTGATACAGCTTTTTTGTCTGATAGCGCGGCTCGCAGGACATCTGCACGCCAAGCTTTTTCAGCACCGTTTCATCAACCGGGGAAAGGATGACAGTAGAATGCGCATCACAGTTGCGCAGCTGCCCCAGGCAATCCAGCGCGCGGCGCGCCGTTTTGTCGTGTACCGCACAGATAGAAAGCGCGATCAGCACCTCGTCAAGATGAAGTCTGGGATTGTGGTTGCCAAGGCGCTTGACCTTGAGGTTGGAGACCGGCTTTAAGATATCGGGGGAGATCAGCTTTGTTTCGCGCGGAATATCCGCCAGCGCCTTCAGCGCGTTGATCACAGCGGCCGAAACAGCGCCCAGCAGGCTGGAGGTCTTGCCGGTGATCACGCGGCCGTCAAGCAGCTGCAACGCCACGGCGGGAGCATCGGTCTTCTCAGCGCGCTCCAGCGCGGCGGCGATCACGGGGCGATGCCCCTCGTCCAGGCCGCTTTTTGCCATCAGCATTTTGATCTTTTCGGTTTCAGCTCCGTCGCTCTCGCCCTTGCGCATACGGCAGTGCGCGGCGTAGTAGCGGCGCACGATCTCATCCTTGGCTGCCTCGCGCACGGCCTCGTCGTCAAAGATGCAGTTCCCTACCATATTCACACCCATATCGGTGGGTGACTGATAGGGGCAGGCACCGTAAATATGCTCGAACATGGTTTTTACCACGGGGAACACGGCAACGTCGCGATTATAGTTCACAGCGGTCTGACCGTAAGCGGAAAGGTGGAAGGGATCAACGATATTCACGTCGTTAAGATCGGCAGTTGCTGCCTCATACGCGAGGTTAACGGGGTGATCCAGGGGCAGATTCCATACGGGAAAGGTCTCAAACTTGGCGTATCCGGAGCGGATGCCGCGCTTGTTATCATGGTAGAGCTGCGACATGCAGGTCGCCATTTTGCCAGAGCCGGGGCCGGGAGCGGTGACCACCACCAGCGAGCGCGTGGTCTCGATATATTCGTTTTTGCCATAGCCCTCGTCGCTCACGATGGTCTTGACGTCAGAGGGATAGCCCGCGATGGGATAGTGGCGATAAACGCGCAGCCCCAGGCTTTCCAATCTTTCCTGAAACGCCTTGGCGGCAGGCTGATCGGTATAGCGCGTCAGCACCACGCTGCCCACGTAAAGGCCAAAGCCGCGGAAGGCGTCGACCAGGCGCAGCACGTCCTGATCGTAGGTGATGCCAAGGTCGCCGCGTACCTTATTTTTTTCGATATCCGCTGCATTGATGGCAATGACCACCTCAGCCTCGGCAGCCAACTGCACAAGCATACGTATCTTGCTGTCCGGGGCAAAACCGGGCAGCACGCGCGCCGCGTGGAAATCGTCAAAAAGCTTGCCGCCAAACTCCAGATAAAGCTTGCCGCCAAACTGATCGATACGCTCGCGGATATGTCCGGATTGCGTTTGAATATACTTGTCATTATCAAATCCGACCTTAAACATCTTTTCTCACTTCCTTTGCCGCAGCAAATCATAATACTCTATAAGTATATCATATTCCGCGCGCGCGAGCAAGTCTTTTTTAAAATTTTTTGCGTTATTTTTCTTTTTTCGCCCGCGCTGTATATTTTTGCTGACGATGGCAAAAATAGAAATGACACAAAAAAGAAAAGGAGAGCAAAGATGCCCAAAAATAATGTGTTTGTCAAGCTGAAAACAGATAAGGGAGCACGCGCCATTGCCATCACCATCACGGCAATGCTGCTTGTGCTTACCGCCATTATCGTGACCACCGTGATCGCCAACCGTGCCGCAAAAAACAAGGATCCCCTGCAGGACGGCAGCGAGCAGGTGGGTGTGACCGACCCCGATCAGACCCCCGATCAGACCCCGGACTCCACCCCCGACACCGACAGCACGCAGCCCCCTGCATCCACCCCGAACGACACGCAAACAGACGTGCTTCCCTCGCATTTCCTGTTACCCGTGGCAGGGGTTTTGCAAAAGGAGCACGATGCTGCGCTGCAGACCTTTTCCCCCACGATGGGCGATTACCGCGTGCATCTTGGCATTGATATCGGCACCGTAGCGGGCGCCAGCGTCAGCGCCATGGCAGACGGTGTGATCACGCAGGTGTGGGAGGACGTTTCGATGGGGCAATGCGTTGCCGTGAAGCACGGCGGCGAGGCCTATACCATTTATAAAAATCTTGCGGCAGACCTGCCCGAGGGCACGGCCGTGGGGCGCACCGTCAAGGCGGGCGACGTGATCGGCTACGTTGGCGAGAGCGCGATGGTAGAGGTGGCCGAGGAGCCGCACCTTCACCTGGAGATGACGGTAAACGGCCTGCAGGTAGACCCCACAGAATATCTGGATGAGGATGCCAGAGCCACCCTGAATGAGGAAACCAACTTTGAGGACGTTTCCTGAAGCAAAAAAGCGAGGCAATGCCTCGCTTTTTTGTTATCCCTCAAATTTCATTCTGGCGGCGTAAAGCGCCTCGTTGTCATCGCCAACGATCACGCCGTGCCACTCGGCCGTTGTGCCGTTAAAGCAGACGGTAGCAAGCTCGCTGCACGCGGAAAACGCGCCCGCCGCAATGCGGCGCAGTGAGGGATGTAGCTGCAGCGTGGTGGCGCTTCTGGCGGCGGGACAGTAAAGCAAAGTCGTACCGTCTGCCGTGTAAAGCACACCGTCATACTCCAAAAAGCTTGTATTTCCGCTTGCCACACGCACGTAGGATAGGCGCACACACCCCGCAAAGGATTCAGCCGTGAGGGTGGTGACGGTAGAGGGCAGCTCGATCGCGCCCACGATCCCCTCGGCAAAGGCATAGGGCAGTATGGCAGTAACGGTATCCCCCGCAGGGCTTGTGGGTGGGATGAGGATGCAAGCCGAGGTGCAGCTCCCCACGCCGGAAACGGCACACGTGCCGTCACCGTTGCTGCGAAAATCAAGCCCCGTGCTATAGGTTTTGCTGACCGTTACGCTCCCCTCGGTGCGCTCCTCCTCGCTTTTTTCGCTTTCCTGCACCTGCTCCCCCTCCTGCTCGGGCGGGGTGCTTGCCGACACCTCGGCATTATTGCCAAGGATCACGCAGCCGCAGATGATCACCGCCAGCAGCGCAAGACTTCCAACCATTTTCCAGATCTTCATTTTCATTCTCCTTTCTTTTTTGCAAATCGGGTTGGTTTTTTGATGGTAACACAGATCCGCGAGGTGGTCAAGCCCCATTCGCTCGCGCAAAACGACGGCAAACGGTATGAGAAAGAGGAAATTTGTCAAGGCCGGCGGCTTTTTTTCAAAGCAGCGCGCTTTTTGCGATGAAAAGTTCTTGCACGCGCGTGGGCGCGCGCACTTGACTTTCCGCTTTTTTTGTGGTATCATTGTCGTAGAAAAAGCCACAGGAGGCACTATGAAGCTTTTATTTATCGGCAACAGCCACACCTATTACAACTCCATGCCCGAGCTCGTGATGCGGCTGCTTGAGGCAACCGGACAGAAAACGCACGTTACCATGCTCACCGCCGGCGGCAAGGGGCTTGCTTATCACGTATCCTCCCCCGCCACCGCCTTTAACGTCCGTTGCGGAAGATATGATGCTGTCATCGTACAGGAAAAGGCATCCGGCTTTTCAACCGAGGAGTTTTTTGTGCCTGCCAAGGTGTTGAAGGATATGGCGGACAAGGCCAAGGCGTCCTTTTATCTGTACATGCCCTGGGCCAAGCGCGATGCGCATGATACCCAGAAGGAAATGACCGATGCTCATCGCGAATTCTGCAGGGCCAACGGCTGTTTTTTCGCACCTGTGGGTGAGGTGTTCGGCCGTTTTCTTGCCACGGAATCGGCCGACCTGCTTTACCGCGAGGACGGCTGCCACGCCACGCCCCTTGGCTCTTATATCGCGGCCGTTACCGTTTTTTATACCATCACGGGCCGCAAGCGCGTGATCAAGGTCAGCGATATTGACGACCCCGGCCTTGCCCTTGGCTTTGACGAGGGACTTTGCCAGCGCGTACATACCGAGGCTTGTCATACAATGCGCCTCTTTAACGGCTGATGGCGCCCCTTCGTATCGGCGCGCTCACCCTGAAGCACGGGCTGCTGCTTGCCCCTATGGCAGGTGTGGCAGACACCTCGTTCCGTGAGCTCTGTCGCCGCTTTGGCGCGGAATATACCGTCAGCGAAATGGTTTCGGCAAAGGCCTTGTGCTTTGAGCAAAGGGGGCGCGCAAGCGCCCCTGCGCGCACGGCCGCGCTTGCCAATATCACCGGGGCGGAAAGCCCGATGGCGATCCAGCTGTTTGGCAGAGAACCGCACTATATGGCCGAGGCCGCAAGGCTGATCGAGGCCGGCGAATACCGCGGTGCCGTACAGGCCTGCCCCCCTGCCGCCATTGACATCAACATGGGCTGCCCCGTACCCAAGGTGGTTTCCAACGGCGAGGGCAGCGCCCTGATGCGCGAGCCGGAGCTTGCCGCCGAGATCGTGCGCGCGATCAAGGCCGCGGTGCGCATCCCCGTTACCGTAAAGATCCGCGCCGGATTTACAAACGACAACAAAAACGCCCCCGAGCTTGCCAAACGCTTGGAGGCCGCGGGCGCGGATATGATCTGCGTGCATGGGCGCACGCGACAGCAATTTTACGCCCCCTACAGCGATAACGGCATCATTGCCGCCGTCAAGGCAGCGGTGCGCATCCCCGTGGTGGGCAACGGCGATATCAACCAAGCCGAGGATGCCGCGCGCATGCTCTCAGAAACCGGGTGCGACGGCATTATGCCCGCGCGCGGCGCGCTGGGCAACCCCTTTTTGTTTGCCGAGATCACAGCGCACCTGCAGGGCAAGCCGTATACGTCCCCCACCCCTGCCGAGCGCCTGGCACTGGCATTGGAGCACGCCGAAATGATGGTGGCGCACAAGGGTGAGCGCATCGGCATCCCCGAGGCAAGGAAGCATATGGTATGGTACTGCAAGGGTCTGCGCGGTGCAGCTGCTGCACGCGGCGCCCTGATGCAGGCAGAAAGCGCGGAGGGCTTTCAGCGCGTTTTTGACGAGCTGTTGGCGCAAAACCAATGACCGTGGCCGTGTTTTCGCAGGACAGCGTGACTGCGCGTATGCTGCTGCTTGAGGCAAAGCGCTGCGGATTACAGGTGGCTGAAGCGCAGGAGGCACACGTGTGGCTGCTGGATCTTGACGCGCTGCCGCGCCTGCCCAAGGGGGCAAGCGCGCCGATGCAGATCGGCTTTTGCCAACGCCCCGACGATCTTCCGCGCTCCACCCGCGAAGGGCTGTATGCCCTGCTGACGCTCCCCTTCTCAGCGCGCGAATTAGATGCCGTTTTGCATCGCTCTGCCGCCACCCCCACACACGTGCTGCAAAGCAAGGGGGAGGAATTCTGGCTTTCCGGCAAAAGACTTCGCTTTAGCAAGACCGAGCAGGCGCTGCTCTCGCTGCTTTACCAAAACAAGCACCGCGTTGTAAAAATAGAGGAACTTTCCGATCTCATTGGCGAAAGTGCCGTAAATTCCAACGCCACGGCGGTATATCTTTACCGCCTGCGCCGTAAACTGGAAGCAGACGGCATCACGCGTATCCGCACCGTGCGGGGCGTGGGCTACCAATGGATGGGAGAGTAACATCATGCAAAATACCACAAAAAGTACACCCGTTACCCCGCTTTCTGCAAAAAGCGGGGAGCTTTCAGGTGCCCCCGTGGCCGTGTTTGATTCCGGCATCGGGGGCATTTGTGTTTTACGCGAGCTGCACCGCATCCTGCCCTGCGAGGATCTTGTGTATTTCGGTGACGGCCAAAACGCCCCGTACGGCGAAAAGCCCCCTGCCGAGGTGCGCGCGCTGATCCTGCAGCACGCTGCGCGCCTGCTGGAGCGCGCAAAGGCGCTGGTGCTTGCCTGCAACACCGCCACGGCGCTGGCGGCAAGCGAGCTGCGCCGCCGTTATCCGGACCGGCTGATCGTGGGGATGGAGCCGGCGCTTAAGCCCGCCGCGCTTGTCGGGGAGCATCCGCGCGTGCTTTTGCTTGCCACCCAAACGACCCTGCAGCAGCCAAAGCTTGCCGCGCTGCTGGAAAAATATCAAAAAAACGCTACCGTTATGCCACTTCCTGCGCCGCGCATCGTGGATCTTGTAGAAAAGGGCGAGGTGAATTCCCCCGCCCTTGCGGCCTATCTTGCCGAGCTTTTATCCGCGCACGTTGCCCCGCCCCCCGATGCCCTGGTGCTTGGCTGCACGCATTTTGTATTTGCAAGGCGCGCCATTTTGCAGGCGCTGGGGCGCGAGATCCCCGTGTTTGACGGCGTTGGCGGCACCGCTGCCGAGCTTGCCCGTCGCCTCACCGCCCTCGGGCTGCAAAATCCCACGCCCCACCGCGGCACGGTCACCTTCACCTCATCAAAGCCCGGCGCTCTGCCGCTTTATGCAAAAATGTTTTTTGAAAATTAAAAAAGCCCCGCCACAAGGGCGGGGCTTTTGCTTTGGAGCAGGCGACGGGAATCGAACCCGCAGCATCAGCTTGGGAAGCTGAGGTTTTACCACTAGACTACGCCTGCAAACATTAGTATTATATACCAAAAGCTTGCATTTGTCAAGGCACAGGCAACAAAAACTTTTCAGAAAAAACGACCTCTGTACAGAGGTCGTTTTTTCTTGCTTGCTTAGTACCTTTTATCCTCCTCCACGGCGGCGCGGGGGCAAAGGAAGTTGTTATCGTAATCGTGCTTTAATTTGAAAAAGCCGTGCGTGGGCACCTCGGGGATGGAAAGATAGATGCGCCAGCCGTTCATGCTATCCGAAACGCTGGGG
>JAZNNA010000125.1:0-22666 GCA_045580065.1 Eubacteriales bacterium | reverse complement strand
CCGAGCGGTACGTTGGCGGAAACGGGGTAAAGTCCCGCCTGGAAGATGCCGCCGCGCGGATTGGTGAACTTTTCAAAGGGCTTGGTATAGGTGTTGCCGACCTCGCGGGCAAATGCGTCGATCTCGGGCAGGTCGTTGCCGTACTTGGGCAGCGCCTCGATCATTTTCAGGATCTCGGCATAGCGTGCTTTCTTTTCAGCGGGCACGGTCTGTGCATTGACAAGGCTTTTGTAAATGGCGGCGATCAGGTTTTCATCCACGCTCGCACCGCCCGCCTGCAGCTCCTGCGCGATCTTGGTGGTCAGCTCCAGCGATTTCCTGGGCAGGATGCCCTTGCCAAAGTTGTCGGCAAGCGCCTCCTTCATCTCGCGCATGGTCACCTTTTTCTCGTCAAATACAAGCGTTTTCACGGCAAGCAGGGCATCCGTCATGTTGGCAATGCCAAAGCCCTGGGGGCCCGTGAAGTTGTAGTGCGCGCCGCCCTCCTGCAGGCTAAGACCGCGCTCGATGCAGTCGTCGCACAGGCAGGATTCAAAGGGCAGGGGACAACGCACGCTGTGGGCATAGTCCACGGCGTTGTCGGCATGCACCATCATTTCGATCATACGCAGCTCCTGCGCCTTGTAGGCATCATAGAACTGCTGGAAGCTGGTCATCTGCTCCACGTCACCGGTTTCAAGACCGATGCGCTTGCCCTTATCCATACCGTTGGAGAAGACAAGCTCCAGGGGGCGGCACATATTGAAGAATGCCGCATCGTGCCAGCCGTCAGTCTTTGCACCCTTTTGCGGCTCTACGCAGCCGATGATGCAGTAATCGCGTGCATCCTCAAGCGTAAGACCGCGCGCCATAATGGCAGGGATAATGACCTCGTCGTTGTAGAACGCGGGCACGCCAAGGCCCTCGCGCGTGACGGATGCTGCCTTGATCAGAAGATCGTGGGGCGAGCAGTTCCAAACGCGGATAGAAAGCGAGGGCTGGGGCAGGCGCACGTGCATCGTGGCCTCCATACACATATACGAAAGATCGTTGGTCACGTCCACGCCCTGCTCGTTCTGGCCGCCGACGATCAGGTTCTGGAACAGACCGTAGCCGGCAAAGCCCTCAGCGCTGGCGGCATCGCGCACCTTGTTGAGGTCGTTGAGCTTGACCCAGATGCAGTCGATATATTCCTGTGCCGTGGCATGCGTGATGCGCCCGGCATCCAGGTCGCGCTTGAAGTGGGGGTACATATATTGGTCAAAGCGGCCGGGGGAGATGGAGTGGCCGCTGGATTCGCATTGCAAAAGCTGCTGCACAAACCAGAAGGATTGGCAGGCCTCGTAAAAGCTGCGCGCGGGCTTACCCGGCACACGGTCGCAGTTTTCGGCGATCTGCAAAAGCTCGGCACGGCGTGCAGGATCGGCGCAATAGGTCGCCTCTTTTCTTGCAAGCTCGGCGTATCTTTTGGCGTAGGCGATCACCGCCTCGCAGCTTTCGATCACCGCCTCCTGGAACTGCTTTTTGCGCTGATATTCGCCATCGCCGATGTAAAGCTTGGCAAGTGCAGCCTTGGCCTTGGCGATCACCGCCTCAAGGCCCCGGTTGATCACAAGCGCATAGTCCACGTTGATGTGGCCAACGCCGTTGTAGAAGTAGTTGCCAACGGTAAACACACCGTGGTTGAGGAACACGTCCAGCACCTCGGGGTCCATGCCTGCGGCGGCAAGGTCGCTTACGGTCTTGCCCTTCCAATAAGGATGCACCTTTTTCAATCTCTCGGCGGTTTCCTTGGAGATGTAAAAGGGGTCAGCCTCGCGCGTTGCGATGCTGTCAAACTCCGGCTCCAGCCATTCAAACGAATACTCGGGAAAGGTCTGGCAGCCGCGGGGGGCGATCGAGTTGGAGCCCACGATCAGCTCGTCGGGGCGGATCACGATCGGGATATTTTCCAGTATATGACGGAAAGCGGCGGAGCGGCGCTTGATGATGGGCAGCTCCTCGGTCATTTTATAGCTTTCGGTCACAAGCTCGGCACGGTCGGCCTCGATCTCCGGCATCTTGGCATACAGATGCGCGATCAAACGGTCGATACGCGGGCTTTTTTCTATGACAAATTTCAGTTCAGCCATGTTCAGCCTTCCTTCTTTTCAAACAAATGTAAGGGTCAGATCTGCTCCCAAAGCAGGGCGTGGGGTGCGGCAATGACAGAGCTGCCGGTAAATACACCCTGTGCCTGTGCGTGTGCGGCACCTGCCTCAACGGCGGCGCTGACGTCGCCCACGTCACCGGTGATCAGCACCACGCCCTTGCCGCCCATACCGCGGGAAACGCGCAGCTCAAAGATCTCTACCTTGGCGGTCTTTACGGCGATGTCCGCTGCCTTGATGGCGCTGGCTGCCGAATAAGTTTCGATGATGCCAAGGCTGCCGTGGCGCTCGGCGGTCTGCGTGCCAAACAGCGCAGCGATCACCTGCTCGTCAATGCGGCCCATGATGGAATAGTCCACCATGCGCTCGTCATAGCGCTCCTTTACGTGCTCTACGGCGGCGGTGACGTTGGAGATGCTGCCCGTTAAAATGATCTCATATTTTCCGGGGCAGGCAGGGTGCGCCGAGATCAGGCTGATGCCCGCGCTTTTCAGCGCCGCATCGGTGGCCTCAACGCCCTTTGCAATGCTTTTCAGTTCAATAACACCAATGGCTTGATACATATTTATTACCTACTTTATCAGTTATCTCGTTGGATCAGGATCTTTTTGTCGTCTGCCTCAATTACGGTGCCGTCGATAGACGCGTGCTGGGGCAGGGAAAGACCTGCACCGGGGGTGGCGATCACGTCGCCGACCTTCACACGCTCGCCCACCTTAACGCTTGGCACCGAGGGGGCGCCGATGTGTCCGTTCAGGGCGATCTCTACGCGTTCGGCTGCAAGCAGGCTGCCGTCAAGCTCGGGCACGGCGTCAAAGCGGCGCACGCCCAGCATGGTCTCCCAGCGGGCAGAGGGGATCATACGGTACTGTCTGCCCTCGCTTACGCTGCACTCAGCCTTGGGGTCGCCCGCGTAGCGCATCTTGTTTTTGGCGAGCAGAGATTTCAGCGAGAGGATCACGTCCTTGGGGGAAATATCCTGGCAGCAGACCTCGGCGCAGATGCCGCAGGAGCAGCAAAGCGTGGCGGAAAGCGCCATTTCGGGGTGCGTTGTTACAGCCGCATTGTTGGCGGCGCGGATCATCTTGTGCGGCTCAAGCGGATAGCCTAAGAGGTTGCGCGGGCACATTTCGGTGCAGCGCGAGCAGGCACAGCAGCAGGATGCCGCACGGCGGAGCATATCCTGCAGCGCGGTGGTCTTGTTTGTAATGCAGGTGGCGCTCTCGGGCAGGATCAGCAACGACTTTGTGGTCTTGCCGATAATGGCGGTGCGGTAATTGATCAGCTTACCCATCGAGGGGCCGCCGTCGATCACGGCATAATGCTCAGGCACGGTGACGGAAAGCCTTTTGAAAAGCTCGCTGACGCGCATACCCACGGGCACGCGCACCACGCGGCGCCCGACGATATCGCCCGCCACGGTGACCCATTTTTCGGTCACGGGGGTGCCCTGCTTTACGGCGCGGCAGATATTATAAGCGGTTTCGGCATTGTAAACGATCACACCTGCGGTGATCGGCAGGCACCCGGGCTTTACCAGCCTGCCGGTTGCCTCATAGATCAGCTGGATCTCGTCACCCATCGGGTAAACGTCGGGCAAAAGTGCAACGCTGACACCCTCGCACAGCACTTGTCCTTGCGTGAGGCCAAGAAGCTCGGCGCGGTGCTTTTTTACGGCAAGCACGGTGCGCGCAATACCGCTGTGCTGCATCACGAGCCGTGCGCCCTCTAAGATCTCGGGCATATGCTCGCTCATCAGCATATAGTCGGTATAGATCAGCGGCTCGCACTCGGCGCAGTTCAGCACAAGGGTATCCGCCCCCTCTGCAAGCTTGGCATAGGAGGGGAAGCCTGCGCCGCCGGCACCGACGATGCCGCTTGATTGCAATATGTTTTTAAAGTCCTGAAGCGACATCTTACGTGTCCTTTCTCAAGATAGGAAATGCGATCGCTTTTTGCGGATCAGCTCTGATGCTTATCCACAACGCCCACGATCATGGCGTCAACGGGGGTATCGGGGCAGCCGGTGGCGCGTCTGGCGGCGCTGCCGGTGGTGACCAGCACCGTTTCACCGATGCCGGCGCTGACGGCGCGGTCAACGGCAACGATAAATTTATCGGTCAGGGTATTGTTTTCGATGATCTGCACCTCGAGGAACTTGTAGCCAACGAGGGCATCCAGCTTGTTTGTGGAAACAATGGTTCCCACCACTTTACCTTTCAGCATATCTGTAACTTCCTTTCGGTTATTTTACAACGGTAACGGTGCTGCCGTTTTTCAGGCCTGCGGAGTTGGCATCGTCGGTGTCCACGTGCATTTCCAGGCGG
Source organism: Eubacteriales bacterium (assembly GCA_045580065.1). Lineage (GTDB taxonomy): Bacteria > Bacillota > Clostridia > Oscillospirales > CAG-272 > Firm-07. The sequence goes on along the minus strand of JAZNNA010000125.1, from coordinate 18,210 downwards.
AAATCCTTGTGGACGCGGATCTGCACGTCAAACCAGCGGGTCTTGCGCGTGCCGGAGAACACGTCCACGTCGATGTAGTCGCAGTCCTTCACGCCAAAGCGCGCAGCGTCGTCGGGGCTCATATGCACGTGGCGGTTGGCAATGATGCAGCCTTCCTTCAGCGCAACAACGCCCTTGGGGCCGATGATGGTCACGGGGGCAGAGCCCTCGGTCTTGCCCGACTCGCGCACCGGGGGATTGACCTTTAACTGGAAGGAGTCGGTCTTGGAGATCTCCACCTGGCTGCACTTGCGCAACGGGCCAAGCACGCGCACGCCCTCGATGGCGCGCATAGAGGGGCCGACCAGCGTCAGCGTTTCCTTGCAGGCATACTGACCGGGCTGGGAGAGGTCCTTGATGGGGGTCAGCTCATAGCCCGCGCCAAACAGAGTTTCCAGATCCTCGCGCGAGAGGTGGATGTGACGGTTAGAAATGCCGACGGGGATCTCCAAGGCACCCGCAGCAGGGGTGCCCTCGATATCGGCAACGATCTTTTTTACGATTTCGGCAACAGCCGCAGCAGTAATTTCCATAACGTTTTCCTTTCCTTCAAGGCGGTGTACGGTGTTTTGCAAAGGGATGCCAACACGGCGCGCGGATTGACATGCCTTAACAAAACACCTTTTTGCTGTGTTCTGCCCGCCGCGCGGGCAGAACACAGCGAAAGTTTTTTAGCCGAGCTTGGGCAGCAGCTTATCCACGTCTGCGTGGGGTCTGGGAATGACGTGAGTTGCAATGACCTCGCCAAGACGGGCAGCAGCAGCGCCACCGGCCTCAACGGCAGCCTTTACAGCGCCAACGTCGCCGCGAACCATAACGCTGACCAGACCGGAGCCGATCTTCTCAGAGCCGATCAGGGTAACGTTTGCAGCCTTTACCATAGCGTCAGCAGCCTCGATTGCGGCAACAAGACCGCGGGTTTCGATCATACCAAGAGCTTCCATTGTGTTTATCTCCTTTCAAAAATTTCGACAGGATCAGATCTTGTCGGTTTTTACAAATTTCATGATGTCGGCGTGAGGACGCGCGATGACCTCGGCACACTTGACGTTGCCGACGGCAGCGGCGGCTGCCTTGCCTGCTTCAAGCGCGGCAGTTACCGCCGATACGGTACCCTCTACCACAACGGTCACAAGGCGTCCGCCAAGTCGCTTTTCCACGTGGATCAGCTGAACGTCGGCGGCCTTTACCATCGCGTCAAGACCAACGATCGCCGTCACCATTGCTTGTACCTCAAGCAATGCGATTGCGTTTTCCATGTAAGTAATTCCTTTATCGGATTATTTCAGGGCGGGGAGGAGCTTGTTAACGTCGGTGTGGGGTCTGGGGATCACGTGGGTAGCGATGACCTCGCCAAGGCGTGCAGCAGCAGCGCCGCCTGCCTCAACGGCAGCCTTTACAGCGCCAACGTCGCCGCGGACCATCACGGAAACAAGGCCGGAGCCGATCTTCTCGGAGCCGATAAGAGTAACGTTTGCAGCCTTTACCATAGCGTCAGCTGCCTCGATTGCGGCAACAAGACCGCGGGTTTCGATCATACCAAGAGCTTCCATTTTACATTCTCCTTATGTTTTATCAAATTTTTTATCTCAGCTTATCTTTGCCGGTGGCGGTCAGATTTGCAAACCAGTCCACCTGTGGGTCAAGGCCCGCGATCACCTCGGAGGTGATGTAAAGCCCGCGGCGCTTTGCTTCTGCAACGCCTGCGTCGTGTGCCGCCTGTACGGCACCCGCATTGCCCATAAATTTTACGACCATCACAAGCGGCACCTCAACCTTGTCGGCGTTGGCGGGCTTGTTTTTGTCGATGGCTACAACCTTGACCTCTGCGGCCTTTGCGACCGCGTCAGCCACTACTATCGAGGTGGTGTAGCCGTAAACCTCGATCATACCAAGTGCTGCCATACGAACACCTCAATCAGTTTTCGTTGATGTAGCAGATCTTGATGCCCTTTTGTGCCACGTTGGTCTCCATTGCCTCGTTCATCTTATCCAAGGGATAGGTGTGCGTGATCAGATCCTCGATCGGGATGCGCATCTCACGGCACTGCTTGAGGAAGGCAACCGTTTTGGGATAGTCCTCGGCGGAGTAGTCCCAGGAGCCGACGATGTCGATCTCCTTGTTGCACATGGCAAGGTGGGGGTTGATCTGATATTCGCCGTTGTTGACGAAAAAGCCCATCTCGCAAAGCCCACCGCCGCGGCGGATGTAGCTGAAGATGTCGGCAGCGGCAACGGGTGCGCCGGTGCACTGGAAGGCAAAGTCAACACCAACGTTGTTGGCAACTGCCTTGACCTTGGCAACGCGCTTGTCCAGCGTGTCCTCGGTGGGGCGGCGGAAGCAAACGGTGGTCTTGGCGCCCATCTTTTCGGCAACCTTCAGTCTGTCCTCGTTGCCGTCAACGGCAATGATGTGGTTGATGCCGGCTGCGCGCAGCACGGTGATCATCACAAGTCCCACGGGGCCGCAGCCCTGCACCAGGACCTTAGAGCCAAAGTTGAGCAGGCCGGTCTTCTGGCTGCGCTCTAACGCGTGTACGCACACGCAAGCAAGCTCAAGGATCATGCGCTGCTTGAGATCCAGCTCGTTGACCTGGAAGTAGGTCACGCCGTGACCGCCCTTGATCACCATATAATCTGCAAACCAACCGTTTACGCGGTTGCCCTCGGCTGCGCCGCGCTTGTCGCCGATCAGGCCGAACACGCCCTGATTGTCGCAAAGGTTGGTTCTGCCGGGCACCATACGGCAGGCGTAGCATTCGCCGCAGCTCAGCACCGAGGTCACGATCTTATCGCCGACCTTCAGGGGCTTGCCTGCGGTGTCGCAGGTCACGTTTTTGCCCGTGTAAACGACCTCGCCGGTGCCCTCGTGACCAAGGATCACGGGGATCAGACCAAAGGGGTCGCCCTTCCATTCGTGTACGTCGGTGCCGCAGATGCCTGCGCCCTCGACCTTTACAAGAATGTCGTTATCGCCAAGCTCGGGGATCGGGAGCTGCTGCACCTCGATCTTTTTGGGGCCGGTCAGCATAGCAACGTTTGCCACCTTCGGCAGGGGACCTGCCGCACGGGGAGCTGCTGCGCCGCCCATCTGGCCAAGCACCGAGCGAACGATGCTTTCAATTTGAGAAGCACTGATATCCATTGTTCTTCTCCTTTCAAATAATTCTGAAGCTGTCCACCATCACGCAGCGGCGCTTTCTGGTAAAGCTGCGCGCCGAGGTGATCCCCTCGCCGGTGGGGCCGGCAATGGTAAAGGTGGTGTGTCCCTCTCCGCCAAAGCCGATGCCGGCATAAGAGGGTGCATTTTTTACAAAAATGGTGGTTTCTACCGCACGGGCAAAGCGCGTGAGGTTGTCCACGTTTTTCGAGTGCATGTGTGCGGTGTGACGGTTGCCATGTTTAGCCTTAACGGCAAGGTCGATGGCCTCGTCGATATCCTTCACGCGCACGATGCCAAGGATCGGCATCATCAATTCCTCTTGTACAAAGGGATGCTCGAAGGGGACCTCGGCAATGGCACAGCGGATCTCGGGGCCCACGTGCAGGCCGATCTTTTCCAGGATCACGCGGCAATCTCTGCCAACGCATTCGCGGCTGACCGTCAGCGCGGTCTTGCCGGTCTTGGGATTGGTCTTTTCCACCAGCACCACCTTGGCAAGCGCATCCGCTTGCGCACGGGTGAGCAGGATCGCACCGTTTTTCTGCATGCCTGCGATCAGGCGGTCTGCCACGTTTTCAAACACAAACACCTCTTTTTCTGCAATGCAGGGGAGGTTGTTGTCAAAGGTGCAGCCGTCGATGATGTCCTTTGCAGCCTTTGCGATGTCGGCGGTGTCGTCCACGATCACGGGGGGATTGCCCGCACCCGCGCCGATCGCCTTTTTACCGGAGGAAAGCACGGCGCGAACCACGCCGGGGCCGCCGGTGCAGACCAGCAGCTTGATGCTGGGGTGCTTGTACATCACGTTTGCGGTATCCAGCGTGGGCTTTTTCACGCTTGCCACCAGCACGCGCGGGCCTCCCGCGGCGGCGACTGCGCGGTTGACCAGGTCAACGGCGTAGTTGGAGGTGGCGATGGCACCGGGGTGGGGGTTGAACACCACGCCGTTGCCTGCGGCGATCATGCCGATGCTGTTACAGATCACGGTTTCGGAGGGGTTGGTGGAAGGGGTGATCGCACCGACAACGCCAAAGGGCGCCATTTCCGTGAGGGTCAGACCGTTGTCGCCGGTTCTTGCCTCCTCAACGATATCCTCGGTGCCGGGGGTCTTGTCTGCCACCAGCAGATGCTTTGCCTTTTTGTGATCCACCCTGCCCATCTTGGTTTCTGCCACGCCAAGTGCTGCCATGATCGGCGCCTCGGCACGGGTCAGCTCGCGGATGGCGGTGATCACCTGCTCGCGCTGTGCCACGCTCATGGCGCGCACGGCACGGTAGCCGGCATTTGCGGCGTCGATGGCTTCCTCCATCGTTTCGTATACGCCGATAAAGGGTCTACCCTTGTACTGGGTGGCATCCCATACGCTGTCGCTTTGTGCGGCAGGCTTTTTGAATTCGGAAACGACGCGGGCGACGATCTCGCCGATCTGCGCTTCCGTCAGCTTGTTAGCCATATGGATGCTCCTTTCTGTTCATTAATAGCGGAGCGATTATTTGCCGAGTGCAGCCATAACGCGGCGAGTGATCTCAGCCACCAGTGCAGCATCGGGAGTATTGTCGTGGCCGCCGCAGGTGCAAACGCCACCGTTGTCCTTGCACTTGCAGTTGGGGGTGCCAAGGTTGGGGCACTTCTTGCAGCCGGGGTGCTTGCCGGGCAGGCCCATCTTCTTGCGCAGCTCCATCAGCTTTTCCAGCTGGTCGCAGGGGATCTCGTCGATGCGAGCCTCGGCGCCAACGCCGATCTGACGTGCGTAAAGGTTGATCTTTGCATTGAACTCAACCTCCTCCATGGTGAAGCAAGCGCGCATCAGGGAGTTGCCAACGGTCAGAGCGCCGTGGTTCTTCAGAAGGAAGGCGTCGTGCTTTTGGATGTAGGGCATCAGAGAGTCCGGGATCTCCATGGTGGAGGGGGTGCCGTAATCACAGGTGGGAACGTTACCGATGGTGAGGATCGCCTCGGGAAGGATGAACTGATCCATCTCAACGCCTGCAACGGTGAAGGCGGTAGCCACAGGGGGATGAGCGTGTACCACGGCGTTTACGTCGGGGCGCTCCTTGTAGACGCGCATGTGCATCTTGATCTCAGAGGAGGGGTTGAGGCGGCCCTCAAGCTTGTTGCCGTCGCCGTCGATCTTGATGATCATATCGGGGGTCATATAGCCCTTGGATACGCCGGTGGGGGTGCAGTAGAACTCGTTGGGGCCGACCTTAACGGAGATGTTACCGTCGTTTGCAGCCACAAAGCCGAGGTCATAGATCTTTTTGCCGACCTCGCAGATTTCTTTTTTGATTTCGTAAGGGGACTTTGCCATCATGATTTTTTTGTCCTTTCAAAAGATTTTGTATTTTTTATTTTTTTAATTCTTGCTTATTTCACCAGCTCGTAGGTGTCGCCGGCGATCATATATTCCTCGTCGGTAGGCAGGATCACGACCTTGACACGCGACTCGGGCTTGGTAAGAACGGTGCGCTCACCGCGCTTGCAGGTGGCGTTGATCTCGGCGTCAAACTCAACGCCCAGATACTCCAGACCCTCGCACGCCATGCGGCGCACGTTGCGGTCATACTCGCCAAGGCCGGCGGTGAACACGATCACGTCAACGCCGTTCAGGGCGGCAACGTAAGAGCCGATGATCTTTTTGATGCGGTAGGTCAGCACGTCCATCGAAAGCTTGGCGCGCTTGTTGCCTGCGTCAACGGCATCCCAGATCTCGCGGGCGTCGCTGGAAACACCGGAAAGGCCGAGCAGACCGGACTTTTTGTTCATCACGTTGTCGATCTCGGCGGCGCTCATGCCGGTCTTTTGCATCATATAGGGGATGATAGAGGGGTCGATCGAGCCGCAGCGCGTGCCCATGGGAACGCCCTCCTGCGGGGTAAAGCCCATCGTGGTGTCGATCGCCTTGCCGCCGTCGATCGCGGTGATCGAGGAGCCGGAGCCGATGTGACAGGAGATGATCTTGATCTTGCTGTAGTCAAGCCCAAGCCACTTGGCTGCCTCGGCGCTGACAAAGCGGTGAGAGGTGCCGTGGAAGCCGTAACGGCGCACGCCGTACTTCTCGTACCACTCGTAGGGCAGGGGGTACATATACACCTTTTCCTCAAAGCCGGAGTAGAAGGAGGTGTCAAACACACCGACCTGCGGCTTGCCGGCCATCAGCTTTTGGCAAGCGGCAACACCCTTAAGTGCAGGGGGGCCGTGCAGGGGGTTGAGGGGCACGATGCTTTCAAGGTACGCAATGCTCTCCTCGTCCAGCACGCGGGAGCTGTCAAACTTTCCGCCGTGTGCAAAGCGGTGGCCGATCGCAGCGATCTCGTCAGTGGACGCGATCACGCCAAGCTCCTTGTCGGTCAGCAGCTGCAGCACCAGTGCCAGTGCTTCGTTGTGAGAGGGCATGGGATGCTCGGTCTTATAAGGCTCGGCACCCGGACGCTTGTGTGTGATGATGCCGGAAAGCCCGATCTTTTCACACACGCCCTTTGCCAGAACCTTGCCGCCGTCCATATCAAAAAGCTGATATTTCAGCGAGCTGCTTCCGGCGTTGATGACTAAAATCTTCATAATCGCCTCCAAAATGTGTAGCGTTTATTGTTACATTTTTTATTATAACAAAAGCGCCGGAAAATTGCAATAGGGTATGTGAAAAAGGTGAAAAAAACACACTTTTTGCACAAAGCGAGCGCACAAATGAAAACGGGAGGAAAATCTTGGCAAAAAAAGCGGTCAAAATGCAAAAAAACAAGGCTTTCCGCAGGAAAATTTTTGGAAGGTCTTGACACCGCCACCAAAACTTGATATGATGGGGGCAAAGCGCGCGCGGCAGTATGCAAGCGCGCGAGGAAGCGAGGAAAAGCAGATGAAACTGGCGACCACAACGGGGGATTTCGGCAGATATGCCTCCAGCACCAAGGAATGCATCAGGCTGATCCACGATGCGGGATTCCGCTATATTGATATCGGCCTTGGCGGCAGGTTTTTTACCGAGGAAAACTGGCGCGACATCGTGAAGGATCTGCGCGAGTATGCCGAGGGACTGGATATGAAATTTGTGCAGGCGCACTCGCCCAACGCCGCCGTGCTGACGCCCGACCGCTGGGAGCGTGAGGTGTTCTGGGGCAAGCGCTCGCTTGAGGTCTGCCGCGAGTTTGGCATCCCGCAGGTGGTGGTGCATGCGGCCTATACGTCCTCGCCCGTTTGCAAGGAGAGCTGGTACGAGCTCAACACCCGCTTTTACCGTGAGCTTTTGCCCACGGCAGAGGAAACCGGCGTGATGATGCTGACGGAAAACACCACGCACGCCAACCTGCCTGAGGGTAAGTTTTATCTGTACACGGGTGCGGATATGGTGGAGTATATCGAGCACGTGGGGCATCCGCTGCTTGAGGCGGTATGGGACACGGGGCACGGCACCACCGAGGGCTCGCAATATGACAATATCGTAGCGCTCGGCAAGCATCTGAAGGGCTTGCACGTGCATGACAACAACGGCAAGGCGGACGAGCATACCATGCCCTACACGGGCGTTTTGAACCTGGATCAGGTGATGAACGGCCTTCTTGACGTTGGCTACGAGGGGTATTTCACCTTTGAGGTACTGAACGCCCTGCGCGCCGCTAAAGACGGCCGCCAGCCCCGCCAGAAATTTGAGCGTGACGAAAGACTGTGGCAGCCCACGCTGGAGATGCAGATCGATATGGAGCGCCTGCTCTATCACATCGGCCGCCACGCGCTGCAATCCTACAACTGCTTTGAGGAATGATGATGACGTACCAAAACAGAGAAGAATTTATCGCGGCGCTTGGCGTTTCGCAAATGCCGGAGCTGTTTGCCGCTCGCTTTGACGAGGTGATGGCAGAATATGAGCGCGAGGGCGTGTGGTTTTTATCCGAGGCGTTTTTGCTGGAGCTGCAGCAGCAGTACCACATCTTTCGCCAAAAGCTTGATTTTGTGCTGAAGGCCGCCGAACGGGTGAGAAAAAACGATTTTTTGGCAAGATATTCGCTGCTGCTTTACTACATGCAGCTTGACAATGACCACAACGGAGAGATCTACTTGAAGGAGTTTCCGCACGGGGACGAGAGCCGGCATGCCGATTTTGAAATGGCATCGCTTTTCTCGCAGATCGCATTTGCGCCGGATATGGCGGCCTATCACGCCGCGCACGGCGTGCCGCACGAGGTGATCGAGGATACCTTTAACGATTGCTTTGAGTGCCCGATCCTTGTGTGCAACGATTGCTTTGGACGCGACGGCTCGCACCCGCGCTGCTTTGCCTGGAACCAGATCTATATGAATTATCGCATTCTGCGCGTTGGCGTGCTGAACTTTGAGATCCGTCAGCGCTTTACAAGTGCCGTAACGGTATTTAAAAACCGCAAGGGAGAGCTTGCCGTGCTGGCAAACGGACGGGATATTGCGCCAAACGGGCAGATGGCGGAAAGCGCCGGCTGCGGCGAGGTGGCGTTTCACGCCGATATCACCGAAACAGACGAGTATTACGAGGGGTACGCCTCGGATCCCCGGCGCGCCATTTACCAAAAGCAAAAAACGCGCCTGCCCAAGTCCGAGTGGCAGATCGCCCTACAGGAAAAGGATACCATCCTGAACGTGCATATCCCCAGCGCCGTTTCCTTCCGGCCGCAGGACACCGCCGCGGCATATGCCCGTGCGTGGGAGCTGTTCAACACCTGTTATCCCGAAAAGGCGCCCCGCGCCTTTACCTGCTTTTCCTGGCTGCTTGACCCGCAGCTGAAGGATTTTCTGCGCCCCAGCTCTAACGTGCTGGCGTTTCAATCCAGATACCACCGCTTTGCCATGAAGTCCTGTGGCACCGACGTGTACTCGTTTTTGTTCAAAAAGCCGGTGGAGCGCAACGAGGATCTGTGTGAGGATACCTCGCTGCAGCGCGCGGTGAAGGCGCACTATTTAAGCGGAAAGTACATTTATGCGCAGGGCGGCGTGTTTTTTGCCGAGGACCTGAAATGAACGCGCAGTTTTTAAAGGAAAATCCCATCTTCTGGTCCCGTCTTGGGGGCGAGTGGTATCCGCCGCTTTTTGATCCGGACGGCAAGCCCTATTACGGGTATACCGAGGGGCAGATCCCCACGCTTCAGCGCTATCACCGCGATTTTGCCGCAGCGGGCGTGCATATCCATTCCATCATCTTAGATGGTGGCTGGATCGGCGAGGATACCTACGATTATCGCGTGACGGATCTGCAGCTGAGGCGTCTGTTTGAGGCGGATCCCGCAGGGTACGTGCTGCCGCGCATCAAGCTGGACGCGCCCCTGGAGTGGTGTCGCAATCACCCCGAGGAGCTGTTTGTCTACGCCCCCGGCAAGGGGCTTGGCGCCGCCGAGATCGCGGCGCTTGTCGGCACCCCCGCACAGGACTGCTGGCAATACGACGTGCCGGAATGGTATGAAAATAAAGCGGATTTTGAGCGCGAGGAGCCTTTTTTGATAGACGTGCAGAGCCTTTCCTCTGCGCGCTGGCTTGCCGATGCGGGCGTGGCGCTGGAAAAGCTGATACAGCACCTGGAAAACGGCCCGTATGCCGACCGCATCGCGGGGTATCATCTTGGCTTTGGCCACGCGGGCGAGTGCATGCAATGGCGCGTTGAGGATTACCGCCGGCATGGCGACTACGGCATTGCGCATCTGCAACGCTTTTACGATTACGGCCTGGAAAAATACGGCTCGCGCGAGGCGCTGGCAAGGGCTTGGCAGCAGCCCGCGCTCACCCGTGACACGGTGGAGCTGCCCTTGCCTTTGGCGCGTTACGGAGAGGGGAATACCCTGCAAAGCTATTTCCGCGGCAGAGAAAGGGACGTGATCGCCCGCGATTTCGATGCCTTTTTGTCGCAAAACGTGGCGGATGCCATCCTGCATTTTGCAAGGGTGGCCAAAAGCCACACCAAAAACGCGGTGGGCTTTTTCTACGGCTACTTTTTGTTTGCGGCGGATATCCAGTACGAGGGACATCTGCAGCTGGACCGTGTGCTTGCCTCTCCCGATATCGACTATCTGGCATCCCCCACGTCCTACCATTTCCGCGCGGGGAGCAGCCCCTCGATGGAAATGACGGTGCCCCAGTCTGTCAACCGCGAAAAATTATATATAGAGGAAGTTGATACCCGCACCTATATCGTGCCGCTTGAAAGGGCGGGTGTGAAGCCCCGAGATTGTACGCGCACGCCCGAGGAAACGCGCTACGTGCTGTGGCGCCATCTTTGCAAGAATCTGTCGCACGGCTCTGGCTTTTGGTGGATGGATCTTGGCAGAGGGTGGTTTGATGCCCCCGATATCCTAAGCGAGATCGCCGCCTTGACGGGGGCGCACGCGACGTTGCAGGCAGGGGATCACACCTCGGTGGCCGACGTGCTGGTGGTGATGGACGACAGGGCGCTTGTCAGCACGCAGTTCAACCGTGCGTGGACGCACAGCTTTGTGCGCGATCTTGTGATGACCTCGCGCAGCTGCGGCGTGCTTTGCGATATGTATCGCACCTCGGATCTGGATAAGATCGACCTTTCCCGCTACCGCTTGGTGGTGTTTGGCACAAATTACGATCTGACCCCGACACAGCTTGCGCGCTTTGCTTTTCGCCCGGATGCCACGCTCATGTTTTATAACGCCGTAGGTATTTTGCGCGATGGCGTGCCCGCACTCTCACACGTTGAGGAGCTGACAGGCTTTTCTCTTGCCGAGGGGTACGACGGGGCGCTGCAGTGCCCGATCCTGCATATTTTGGGTGAGAGGAACGCATTTCTGGCAGAAAAAACGGTAAAGGGGCGCCGCCACGTGCTTTGCACCGATCCGCGCCTCACTCCCGCTGCGTTCCGCGCCATCGCGCGCCGTGCAGGCTGCCATATCTATACCGACGAGGATAGCATCCTTTTTGGCGACAACAGCTTTCTTTCGGTGTTTGCCAAGCAAAAAACTTGCACCGTTTTGCGTCTAAATGGCAAAAAACGCTGCAAGGATATCCGCACGGGCAAGGTGTATGAGGGCGCGGAGCTGCCGCTTGAGCTTGCAGAGAATGAATTTGTTGTCCTGCAATATACGTAGCCGAAAAGCTTGTGGATTTACATAGGAGAAAATTATGTTTGACAAAAAATTTCTGAGAGATAACCCCATTTTCTGGTCCCGTCTTGGTGGCGAATGGTATCCCCCCCTCTTTGATCCCGATGGCAAGCCCTATTACGGAAATTCCGACGAGGAGAACCGCACCTATCAGCGCTATCACCGCGACTTTGCTGCGGCGGGCGTGCACGTGCATTCCATCGTGCTGGACCGCGGCTGGCCCGGTGAAAACACCTACGATTATCGCGTAGCGGATCAGCAGCTGCAGCAGCTGCTTGAGGCAGACCCCGAGGGGTACGTGCTGCCGCGCATCAAGCTGGACGCGCCCTGGGACTGGTGTCGCAACCACCCCGAGGAGGTGTTCGTTTACGCAAACGGCAAGGGGCTTACCGCCCCCGAGATCGCCGCGCTTGTCGGCACTCCCGCACAGGACTGCTGGCAGTATAAGGTGCCCGAATGGTATGAGAAATACAAGGATTTTCAAGGCGAAGAAAAGCCCTATCTGATCGATGCACAAAGCCTTTCCTCCACACGCTGGCTCGCGGATGCGAGTGTGGCGGTGGAAAAGCTGATACAGCATCTGGAAAACGGCCCGTATGCCGACCGCATCGCGGGCTATCACCTGGCCTTTGGACATTGCGGCGAGTGCATGCAATGGCACATGGGCGAGTGGATCAAGGGCGCCGCTGCCGACTATCTGCATTACGGCGACTTCGGCATCGCACACCTGCAGCGCTTTTATGACTACGGCATTGAAAAATACGGCTCGCAGGAGGCGCTTGCCATCGCGTGGCAGCAGCCCGCCATCACCCGTGATACAGTGGAGCTGCCGTTGCCCAAGCTTCGCTATGCCGATGGCAATAGCCTGCAAAGCTACTTCCGCGGCAGAGAAAAGGACGTGCTGCTCCGCGATTTTGACGATTTTATGAGCAACAACGTGACGGACGCCATCTGGCATTTCGCCGCCGTTGCCAAAAAGCATACGAAAAAGCCCGTCGGCTTTTTCTACGGCTACTTCCTTTTTGCGATGAATACGCAATATGAGGGAAATGCGCAGATGGATCGGGTGCTTGCTTGCCCCGACGTGGATTTTTTGGCGTCCCCCACGGCGTATCACTTCCGCGCGGCGGGCAGCGCCTCCTTTGAGATGACGGTCACGCAATCCGTCAACCGCGAGAAGGTATATATGGAAGAAACCGATACGCGCACCTACCTTGTCGCACAGGCAATGGCAGACGCTAAATCGCGCGACTGCAACCATACGATGGAGGAAACACGCTTCTCGCTTTGGCGCGGGCTTTGCAAAAATATCGTGCACGGCTCGGGCTTTTGGTGGATGGATCTGGGGCGCGGCTGGTTTGACGCCCCCGATATCATGGCAGAGATCGCGGAGCTGACGAAGGCACACGAGATCCTGCGACCGGGCGAGCATAAGTCCGCTGCCGACGTGCTGGTGGTGATGGATGACAAGGGAATGGAGCACACGCAGTGCAACCGCTTCTTCACGCACAGCTTTTTGCGCAATTTCGTGCTGACCACGCGTGAAGCGGGCGTGCTTTGTGATATGTATCTTTCCTCCGATCTTGACAAGATCGACCTTTCCCGCTACCGTTTGGTGGTGTTTGGTACCAACTACACCCTTACGAAGGAAAAGCTGGCGGGCTGGAATTTCCGCAAGGACACCACGTTGATGTTCTTCAACACCGTCGGTATTCTGCAAAACGGCGTACCCGCGCTTGCCAACGTAGAGGCGCTGACGGGGTTTGCGCTTGCGGAGGACTATGACGAGGAGCTGAAATGCCCCGTGCTGAAAATTACGGAAGGGAACGACCCCTTGCTTTGTCGTAAGACGGTGGACGGCCGCACCCGTGTGATGTGCACGGATCCGCGCCTTCCCCGCGCCGCCTTGCGCGAAATTGCCCGCGAGGCGGGCTGCCATATCTACACCGATGAGGATAGCATCCTCTTTGGTGACGAAAGCTTTCTTTCTGTGTTTGCCAAGGGCGAAACTCACACCGTTTTGCACTTAAATGGCAAAAAGCGCTGCAAGGATATCCGCACGGGCAAGGTGTATGAGGGAAAGGATATTCCGCTTCGGCTTGCGCAAAACGAATTTTTGATTTTGCAATATCAGTAAAAAGGAGAACTTGTCATGTCTGAAAAGAAAGCCGCCCCCGGCACGGCTGAATTTTTGCGTGAAAACCCGATCTTCTGGTCCCACATTGGCGGCGTTGGCCGCTATGCCGGGCGCGGGCCCGACGGCAGCGTGTGCATTTCCCCCGAGGCAGAGGAAATGGCGCCGCATCTGCGCTATAACCGCGAATTCCGCAAAACGGGGGTAAGGGTCTACTCCACGGTGCTGGATAGTGGCTGGGTTGCCCCCGATACTTACGACTACACGCGGGTGGACTATACGCTGAAATGCTTTTTTGAAACGGTGCCTGACGGTTATCTTCTGCCCCGCATCGGGGTGGACGTGCCGCTGGAATGGTGCCGCCAAAACCCCGAGGAGGTCGCCCTTTACGTGGCGGGCAAGGGGCTTTCGCGCGACGAGGTGCAAGAGCGAGTGGGCACTGCCAAGCACGAGTTTTACTATGCTGATCTGCCCGACGATCATCCGGGCATCAAGGAGCTGCGCGCCATGAGCTACGAGGAGCTGGCAACGGGCGCTCAGCTGCGCTTGCAAAGCCTTTCCTCACCCGTTTGGATGCAGGATGCCGCCGAGGCGCTGCGCCGTCTGATCCAACACATCGAGGCATCTCCCTACGCCGACCGTATCGCGGGTTATCACGTGGGCTTTGGCAACACGGGCGAGTGCCTGCAATGGTTCAAATATTTTTCCGGCCCCTACCACTACGTGGACGTGGGGGACTACGGCATTTCACATTTGCGCCGCTTTTACGATTACGGTCTGGAGAAATACGGCAGCCGCGAGGCGCTGGCTAAGGCCTGGCAGCAGCCGGATATCACGCGTGACACGGTGGATCTGCCTACCCCCACCGAGCGTTACGGCGGTGCAAAAAGCATACACAGCTTTTTCCGCGGTGACGAAAAGGATACCATCTGCACCGATATGGACGAGTTCTTGTCGCAAAACGTGGCGGATGCCATCGGGGTGCTTGCCGCTGCCGCCAAGCAGATCACCAAAAAGGCAGTCGGCTTTTTCTACGGCTACTTTATCGGCCCCTGGGAGGCACAGTATTTCGGGCATCTGCAGGTTGAGCGCGTTTGGAACGACCCTAACGTAGACTTTCTCTGTGCCCCCACCGCCTATCATTTCCGTGGTGCTGGCGAGCCCTCGCTGGATATGACGCCCACGCAATCCGTCAACCGCAAAAAGCTGTGGATCGAGGAGCTGGACGCACGCACCTATCTGGTCAACCCTGCGCTTGCCGATGCACGCGCGGAAAACCTGACCGGCAGCATGCAAGAAACGCGCTACGTGCTATGGCGCCATCTTTGCAAAAACCTGGCACATCACTCCGGCTTTTGGTGGATGGATCTGGGCGGCGGCTGGTACGATGCCCCCGATATCATGGCGGAGATCGATCTGCTCAAAAAGGCACACGACACCCTGAAGGCGGGGGATCACTCCTCCGAGGCGGACGTGCTGTTTGTGGTGGATCCCGCCGGGATGGAGCACGTGCGCATGAACCGCAACTACTGGCTGCGCTTTGTCCGCGACACGGTGCGCATGGCAAGAAGCGCCGGCGTGCAATGCGATCTGCACCACATCCGCGATCTTTCGGAAATGGATCTTTCCCGCTACCGTTTGGTGGTGTTTATCTTGAATTACACTCTCACGCCCGCACAGCTCTCGGCACTCCCCCTTGCCAAGGATGCCACGCTGATGTTCAACTTTACCGCGGGCATTCTGCAGGGCGGCAAGCCCTCGCTGGAAAATGTGAAGGCTCTGACGGGCTTCACGCTTGTCGATCGCTATGACGAGGAGCGGGATATTCCGCTTTGCCGCATCGTGGGCGAGGATAGCCCTGTGCTTGCTACCAAGGTGGTGAACGGCAGATGCCACGTGTTGAACGCAAACGAGGATCTGACGCCGGATGAGTTCCGCGCCGTTGCGCGCCGCGCGGGCTGCCATATCTACACCGACGTAAACAGCGTGATATTTGGAGATAAGAGCTTTCTTGTCGTTTTCTCAAACGGCGAAACGCATACCGTTTTGCACTTAAATGGCCAAAAGCGCTGCAAGGATATCCGCACGGGTAAGGTGTATGAGGGAAAGAATATTCCGCTTCGGCTTGCACAAAACGAATTTTTGATCTTACAATATCAGTAAAAGGAGAAAACCATGCTTTGGGAAAATTTAAGAGAAGAAGAATTTGCAGCTGCCATTGAAGGCTCAGGCAAGCTTTGCGTGGTGCCGATCGGCTGCATAGAAAAGCACGGCCAGCATCTGCCCGTTGGCACGGATACACAGACCTGCTACTACATCGCAAAAGAAGCCGCAAAGCTTGAGCCCGTTGTGGTGTTTCCGGGGCTTTACTTCGGGGATCTGTGCGGCCTTTATATGTGGAAGGGCACCATCTCCTTTTCCTCCGAGCTTTTGCAGCAGATGCTGACCGAGCTGTGCGCCGAGATCGCGCGTAACGGCTTTAAAAAGATTTTGCTGCTCAACGGTCATGGCGGTAACAGCGCGCTGCTTGCCAACTTCCTGCGCTCCACCGCGCACGAGAAAAAGGATTACGTGGTGATGCTGCGCAACGATTATCAGTACGGCTACAAGAACATCCTTGAGGATATCGACGTGGGCGAGCAGTTCCCGGAGCTGACCGAAGGGGACGTTGCCTATCTGCGCGATTTTGCCGCACACCATTATTGCTACGGTCACGGCGGCATCAACGAAACCGCGGTGATGAATGTGATCAACCCCGACTGCGTGGATATGTCGCGCATCAACGTGGACGATGGCACCAGCCGTGGCAGAACGCGGTATCTGAACGCACAAAAGGGCATCGGCATCAGTGGATCGGGCATGTTTTGGATGACGGATTATCCCGACAGCTTTTCCGGTGAGCATTTGGAGGGCGCAAATGCGCGCATCGGCAGCGTGATCCTGAAAAAGCGCATCGCGCTGCAGGCCGAGGCGTGCCGGCTGCTCAAAATGGACGACCGTGTGCTGGAGTGGAACGACGAGCATAATGCAAAATTTTAATTTAGTGGCATAACGGTATTAAAAATGAAGCAAAAACTGTTAGATTATATCGAGGAGCATAAGGCAGAGCTGTTTCAGATGCTTTGCGATATGCTGGACATCAACACCGAAAACGACGGCAAAAGCGGTAACGAGGCGCCGCTTGCCGCTTATCTGCAAAGCGCCTACGCGGCACTTGGCGTGCCCTGCGAGGCCTATTCGCCCGATGACGTGCCCGGGATTTTGCAGCACCCCGACTATCTTCCCGGCAGAAATCTGCAAAATCGCCCCAACGTGTCGGCGGTTTTGGAGGGAAGTGCCCCCAAAAAGTCGCTTTTGCTGGCTGGACACCTGGATACCGTCCCCGTGGGTGACGAGTCGCTTTGGACGGTGCCACCCATCAAGGGAACGATAAAGGACGGCTGGATCTTAGGGCGCGGTGCAAACGACGATAAATTTTCGCTTGCTGTCGAGCTGTTTTTGGCAAAGGCGTTCAAGGCGCTTGACGTGCCGCTTTGCAACACGGTGGTGCTTGGCGGCTACGTGGACGAGGAGTATGGCGGCGGCAACGGCGCGCTTGCCCTATGCCTGAAGCACAAAGCGGATTTTGCCATCAATATGGATAGCGACTATATGGATGTCATCCATTGCGGCGTGGGCGGTCAGCGCATTGCGCTGGTGCTGCGCCACCCCGAGCCGCAGGATAATTGCGGCATCGTGATGGAGGGACTGTATCTTGCAAAGCGGGAGATCGATGCCTTTGGCAAGCGCCGCTGTGCCGAGCTTGCGCAAAATCCTTACTTCAAGGGTACGCCCATTCCCGAAAAGGGGCTGCGTTACATGAACGTCATCAGCGGCACAATGACCAACGACCGTCACCTTGGCACGCTGGATTTTGCCTTTTACACCGACCGCGATTCAGACACGATCAAGGCGGAGCTTGCCGCGTTATTTGAGCGCATCCGCGCAGCCATTGCCCCCTTGGGGCTGCTGCTGGACGAGGTGATCTATCGCGGCAGGCTGTTCCGCTATGCGGCATCGGATAAAACCCACCCCGAGATCCTGCGCTTGCACCGTCAGATCCGCGAGGTGGCAAAAAGAGAAACGTCTGTGTGCGGCATGTGCCTTTCCGACCTCAATATTTTCATCAACAATCTCGGCGGCAATGCCGTCAGCTGCGGCGTGTGCCTTGACTTTTCGGTGGAGGGCGGCGCGCATCAGCCCAACGAGCGCGTGAATTGCAACGATCTTGTGGCGTTCACCAAGGCGATCGCAAGCTATATACTGGAGTGGGATAAAGCATGATAGATATTTTTGAAAAGACCTTGGGGGTCCTGCCGATCCCCGACGAATTTGCCCCTGTGCTGGCACAGGCAAAAAAGGAATATGCGCGCGAGGGCGTGTTCTTTTTGCAGGAGGAATATATCCTTCGTCTGCAGCAAAAAACAAACGCCTATCCGCGCCTTGCGTCGCTTTTATGTGAGCAGGCAAAGGAGCTGGCAGCGGATGCAGATGCCGCGCTTTACACACTGTTTTTATATCGCGCCATGCAGCAAAGAAAGCTGTTTAATGCGCATCTGGCGCACTTTGACTTTCCCCAAAAAGCTCACCCGTTATTGGCCTTTTTCTCTTTTTTACCCTATATTGAGGAGCTTTGGGACTTTTTGGCGCAAAAGGGGATCCCGCAGGACGTTGCCGTGGCAACGGTGCAGCAGTTTGAGGCGTGTGTGTACGTGTTTGAGGAGCGCTTTGACTACCTTGGCATGAACAAG
>JAZNNA010000124.1:0-17268 GCA_045580065.1 Eubacteriales bacterium | reverse complement strand
CCGCTTGTGGCGTTAGGCGAGGACGTGGATCTTCCCCTTAAAAAGTCTGCCCATTATGCGGGTAAATACCTTTCTGTGGCGATCTACGGCGTGGAAAACGCGCCCGATCTTGAGCTGCTGCGCCCCCTGGAGCGCATCCGCCGTGCGGGCAAGCTGCAGCAGGGCGAGATCTGGACCGAGCCGCTGCAATACAAGCGCGTGGACGATCGCTTTTTTGCAAGGCTGTGCGAGATATTAAACGATATGCTCTCGCTTGACCGCGCCGAGGGCACCGAGGTCAAGGTGGCATCCTTTGTGTGCGGCGAGGACAAGTATCTGCTGCTTTCCAACGACCAGCACCTCTACAACCTTGCCAAGATCCGCACCGTTACCCCACTTACGGGCATCGAGGCCATCACCAAGGGGTGCGGCTACCGCGTGCGGGAGCTGCCCGACGGCTTTGTGGTGCGCATCCCCCCGCGCAGCGCCGAGGTGATCTGCATCAAGGGTGCCTACAAAAAGGTGTGATCCTTCTATAAATGATATTTACCCCCGGAACGGTATGGGTTTTTGCCAAAAGAGCCACCGTTTCGGGGGTTTGTTGTGACGCTCTGTTCGCACAAACTCAAGGCTCCCCTGTGCAAGGGGAGCTGTCAGCAAAGCTGACTGAGGGGTTGTTTTTAGTTTGTGCCTGATAATCCCTCCGCCTCGCCTGCGCTCGGCACCTCCCTTGAATCAAAGGAGGCGCTCAGTAGGTGCGAACACACCAAATGTACCAACGTGCGGCAATACGCCTTGCAACGGACCGCCGGGGACGTCGGTCCCTACGGAATAGCGATACGCCAACGCACGGCGTGCTTTGTTCGCACTCATCCAAGGCTCCCTCCGGGAGGGAGCTCCCGACACGGTCGGGTGAGGGAGCACGCGCAACAGCGGCAAAGCTCTTATCAAAAGGCGAACCACGTGGTGCAGAGCAAAAATTTTAAAGTACCGCTGGCTCCCACCACCGCTAAAGCGGTCCCCCTCCCTCTCGGAGGGAGGCTTGCATATGCCACACGTGCGGGGCGTCGGGGACGTCGCCCCCTACAAGAAAGCAATACGCCAACGTACCGCGCACCCTGTTCGCACAAACTCAAGGCTTCCCCTTGAGGGGAAGCTCCCGCGCAGCGGGTGATGAGGTGGTCACGTAGCAAAACTATCTTCTGCAATAAACACCTCATCCGTCAGGCTTCGCCTGCCACCTTCCCCTCAAGGGGAAGGCTAACGAAGTGCCTGCCACGTGGGGAAGGTGCTTCGGTGCTCGCGTAAGCGAGGACGTACCCCTCAAGGGGAAGGCTTGCATGTGCCAACGTGCCGCAGGCAAGTGACGTGCTCACCCACGCCATGCGTGGGTGAGGACAGGAAGCCTTGGGCAAGTGCAAGCAAGGCGCGCGGCTACCGTGTTATCCGGCAAGGCCGGTCAGCTCTATCTCGTAAAGGGCGGCGCCGCTTTTGGTGCTTGCCACGATCATAAATTTGCCGTTTTCGTCAATGCTGATATTTTCCGGCTCGATGATGCCGATGCCAATGTTGATCACGCCCACAAAGTTGCCGTACCAGTCGTAAACGGTGATCACGTTCTGAAAGGTGGGCTTGGATTTGCGCTCGCCGTCCCACAGCACGTGATAGATAAAGGTGTCGTCAGAGCAGATGCCCTGCGTGGTGTAGCTCTTGGTCAGCTCGGTGCCAAGGAACACCTTGTCGTCTGCGAGGGAAAGATCGGCGTTTAAAATGCGCATGTTCTGCGAGCTGGAAAGCGCTACGGCAAAGCGGTCGCGCCCGCTGTCGTAGGTGATGCCGTAGATCATTGCATCAATTTCCACAGTGCGCAAAAGCTGCAGCGTTTCGGCGGAAAGCACCGACACGCGGCGGCGGTTGGGGTTGTTGTTTGCCACCAGCAGCTCGCCCGTCTTTGGGTTATAAGTGATGTCGTTGCAGTGGTTGAGCGCAAGCTCCTCGCTGCACGCAACCGGGGTCTTGGTCTTGTAATCGTATTTGGCGATCTTTACAATATTCTGATCCTCGTCGCTGGCGGAATGCTTTTTCAAAAAGGCTTGATAGTAATAGGTGCCGTCAAAGCAGCCGCCCTGCTCGGAGCCAAGCCCCTCCGGGTTTTCCATGGTGGTGTAGTGTGCCGACTTGCTTGTCAGTGTGCTGCCCTGTGTGAACAGATAGCGCACAGAGGTGAGATCTCCCGCAGCGCGCAGCTCGGTAGAGCCGGAAAGCGTGAGCGAGCCGCCCTCGCTGTCAAGGCGGAGCTTGTCGCTTTGCAAAAGCGCCGCGATGGCATCATACAAAAACGCATCGCTTTTGGCAACCACCACAAGATCCTTGCCGTCAACGCACAGGGCGTATTCGTTCTCACCCAGCGTTTCGGCAAGCTTGGTGCTTTTTTTCTCGCCCGTGTTGCCAAGCAGCACGCGATATTTGCACGCTGAGGCATCCTCAACGGGGGTCACGCCAAGCTTGCTTTGCACAAAATACAGCAGCTTGTCGCGTGCATAAAGCACCTGCGCCGGGGCGTTTTCCGGCAGCACGAAGGCAAAGCGCGCCTCCCCCTTGTCAACCAGCTTGAAGGAACGCAGCGTGCTGCATCCCGCAAGAGGGAGCAAAAGGGCAAAACAGAGAAGAAGGCATAAAGATTTCAGATACTTCATTCCTCGTTCCTTTCCACAATGGGGGCGCACGGCTTGCGGCGGATGTCCACCACGGTCACACCGTCGGGCGCGACCTTGACCTTGAAGTGGTGCTTGGGCTCGGCTGTTTCCTCAAAGCTGAAAACGCCGTCAAACTGCTCCTCGTGGAAGAACTTAACGGGCAGCACGGGGTAAGCGCTTGCCACCTCGGCACAAAGCAGCTCGCGCTTTGAGGTGACCTTGGCACTGACGTAGCCGTTATCGTGGGGGTTGAACAAAAACAGACGGTCATCGCCGTTTTCCTGCTTGACGGCAAGCAAGGGGACGTTGCAGGAAACCGAAAGCTTTTTGCACATACAGGTCTGCAAAAGGATGCAAACGGCCCGCAAAAATCCGTCGGTCAGCTTGGCAAAGGGCAGCTCGGCGATCGGGGGGTGCACCTCTGCCTCCGGCTCGGTAGCACGGGAAGGGGTGGGATCCTCTACCGACAGCACCTCGTCGATCTCAGCGCGCAGCTCGGCATCGAGATCCGCGCCGCACACAAACGCCTTCAGGGGGCGGTCGCTGAACCAGTCCTGGCACACGTAGGTGGGGGAAAGCTCCAGAAGGGGGAAGTTTGCGGGGGCCGTGCCCACCCAGGGGTGGGGATACTCGGCCAGCTGCCTTTTCTCCTCGTCGGAGAGCATATCGTAGTTGGGCACGAACAAGGGGCAGCAGAGCTGCGGCAAAAGCTCGCTGCGCACAGCGCCCCCAAGGGGTACGCCGGCACGAAAGATCTCAAAGCCCTGCTTGTGCGGCGTGGGGCGGCGCGTTGCCATATATTCGGCAAGCATCTTGTCGGCGGCCACGTCGGACCAGAGCAGCATGGGGGAATAGCTGCGCTGCACGTTGGTGGAGTGGCCGATGTCGATCAGGCGGTGCAGCTTTTCCCAATCGCGGTGCGGGATCCCGTCGCCAAGGCAGAGAAAGACGCCGTCTGCGGCGGCGCGCTTGCCATCCTCACCGCCGCCGGAAAAGGCGGTCATGGTGTAAAGGTCGCGCTCCAGGCGCGTGGGCGTGTGTGCAAGCACGCTCCACTCCTCGCTGGCGTCCTGCACGCCCAGCATCGAAAGCACGGTATGCTCGCCGACCTGCGCGCGCAAAAGCGGGAGATCCATATGCATACGGTGGAAATAATAGGGGTACTCGGGGGCTTCCAGATACACGCTGGAGGGCAGAATGTTGGCGGTGATGGCATCTACGCCCGCGTCCATCACGCGCTTTGTGTCAAAGCCGTAGACGTAGCGCGTTTCAAACGGGTCGGAGCAGTACATACCAAGGATCCACACCTTTTTGCCTGCGGCGTGGCAGGCATCGCAGATCTTTTGGAAAAAGCGCTCCCATCTCCACTCGTAAAAGGCGATCCACTCCGCGCGGCGCTCGCCCCAGAGGTACTGCTGGCGCGTTTTCGCGGCCTCGGGGGTATCATCACCCATGGTGCTTGCCACGTTTTGCGGTAAAACAATACCCGTATGGGCGGTAAATTGCTCGACCATATCGGTGGAATAGTCAGATTTATACAGGTGATCCGAGGGGCAGAACCCATCGGAAAGATGCACGCCGGCAAAGCCGTAGTCCACAAGCGTGCGCACCAGGCGCTCGGCAAAAAAGTCCTCGTAATACGTGCCGTCGGCAAAGCGCTTGAGGCACATGAGGTTGCGCGGGCCGCGGATAGAGGTGGCGCGCAGCTCCGGGTGAGCGGTCAGCCACTCGTCGTGAAACATATCCGCAAGATAGGTGCCCATAATGCCGGCGTAAAAGTCAACGCCGCGCTCCTTCAGTGCAGCGATCAGCGTGCGCAGGTCGTGGTTTGTCCAGTCTTGGCGCTCTCGCTCGGTATTGCGGGGAATGGCGCGGTAGGCGCAGTTATCGGCAAAGAGGTGATACTCCTTGTCCATGCCGCCGTGCAGGTGGATAAAATCCGGGTGAAAGAGCAGCGCGCAAACGCTGTCCGGCACAAAGCCGGTCTGCTCTAAAAACCTTGCTGCACCACGGTCGGGATCGTTTTTTTCAAAGCCGAGAAGCTGCATCCAGATGTTGATGGTTTTTTTCACGGAATTTGCCCTCCGTTTCTTGATTTAGCCCCCAAATGGGGCGGATTTTGCGAAAATTTATGGTGGTTACTCACGAGGCAGTGTCGGGACGATCTCAAACAGCTTGGCGCCATCGCCGGCGGCGACCACCATCAGCTTGCCGTTTTCGTCAATGCTGATGTTTTCCGGTTCGATGACACCGATGGCGAAGTGGATGATGCCGACGAAGTTGCCGTACCAATCGTAGACGGTGATCAAATTTTGAAAGTTTGATCCGTTTCTGTGCGCGTCATCCCACAGCACGTGATAGATGAAGGTGTCGTCTGAGCAGATGCTCTGCCTGATGTATTCGGCGGTTGTGTCGGTGCCGCGGAGCAGCTCGCTGTCGGTAGGCGTGAGATCTGCGTGCAGCACGCGCATATCCTGCGAGCTGGAAAGCGCCACGGCAAAGACGTTGCGCCACTTGCAGTAGGTGATGCCGTAGATCTTGTCATCGATCTCCACGGTGCGTAAAAGCTGCAACGTGTCGGCGCTCAGCACGGACACGCGGGTGCGGTTTGGTATGTTGTGGGCAACGAAAAGCTCACCCGTGTTCGGATTATAGGTGATATCGCTGGCGTGGTTGAGCGCCAGCTCCTCGCTGCAAGCGATCAGCTCCTTCGTCTTGTAATCAAACTTGCGGATCTGCACAACGTTTAGCTCCTCGTTGCTGGCAGAATGCTTTTTCACGAAGGCCTGATAGTAGTAGGTGCCGTCAAAGCAGCCGCCTTGCTCGTTGGTGAACCCCTCGGGGCCTTTCAGCGTGGTATAATGCGTGGCGGTGCTGTGGAGCGTTGTAGCTTGTGTGAACAGATAGCGCAACGAGGCCGTGTCTCCCGCGCCGGTGTGATCCAGGCGCTTGTAGATCTGCATACTGCCCGCCTCGCGGTCAAGGTAAAGCCAATCCTCGTTTTGCAAAAGCGCGCGGACGGCATCGTATAAAAACGTATCGTTGGAGGCGACCACCACAAGATCGTTTTCCATCATACGCATCGCAAAGCAATCGCCCTCAAGGTTTTTTGAAAGCGCTATGCTTTTCTCGTCACCCGTGTTGCCAAGCAGCACGCGGTAGGTGCAGTTCTCGGTGGGCTCGCACGGTGTTACACCAAGCTCGTTTTGCAGGAAGGCGGTCAGCAGATCTCTTGCGTAAAGCACCTGCGTGGGTGCGTTTTCGGGCAGAAGGATGGCGAAGGACGCCACGCTGTTTTCCACAAAGGGAAGCCCCGCGCTTTGCGCGTTGCCGCAGGCAATGAAAAGCGGAAGCAGCAAAAGTGCGCAAAGCATCAGGCAAAATCCTCGAACAAAAAGCTTCATCTTATACCTCTGGAATGTTGTCGCCGCCGCCGGAGCGCATATAGAAGTAACGTCCGGCATAGCCTGCGCCCACGTTGAAGTGGTCGTAGCAGGTCTGGAAGTAGACCTCGCGCTTGGCATACTCGTCAAAGAAGGGGCGGAACAGCTCGGCCGCCTCGCGGCGCTTGCCCTCGGCAACAAGGGCGATGGGCTCGGCAATGCCGATCCAGAAATCAAGATAGAAGTCAAGCAAGCGCATCGAAACGGTCTGTACGCGCATCGGCATGTTCTTGTGTGCCTCAAGGAAGGGCTTGAGGGTGGCGGCAAACCTGCCAAGCTCGCGCACCTTGGGCGCCATCTCGGGCACCCACAGGCGGTGGAACTCCTTGTCCTTATACATCTTGCCTGCAAGATATGCCTGCGGCACGATGTCGCCAAGCCGCTCAAGGAAGGTAAGCACCTCTCTCCAGTCCTCGCCATAGGCGTGGGAAAAATAGTCCTCGACGATATCCTCAAATTTAACGCTCAGGTCAAACAGGGTTGCCGCATAGGTGTAAAAGGGCAGACCGTGCGGCCAGTAGGAGCGCTGCGAGCCATCCTCGATGATGCCGTGGAATCCGTGTGCGTGATAGCCCTTGATATCCTCGTGAATGATGCGGGCGTAGTTGATGCTGCCCGGATTGTAATATTGGTTGTAGCAGAAATGATACTCGTAAAGGAAGGTGTTGACCCCGTACTGCTCCATCGAGGACTTGGCATAGGGGATATACTCGTCAATATCCAGCGGGAGCGTGATATCGTTGTGCTTGAAGGGCACGTAGGGGAACTTTTTGGGGTTGGGATCCACCGAGCGGTAGTATACGCGCGTGATGGGTGCAAACAGCATGGTAAAGCGCGCGGGGTTTTTGATGTTGACGGTTTCGGATTTCCAGATGGTTTCGTAGTAGCAGATAAATACGATGCGCGTGGAAAGGTTGCGGCGGGTAAGCTCCTCGTCGATCTCGTTCATCAGCATGATGTACCAGTCGGTCACGATCTTTTTGCGGCACTCCTCGCACTCGCAGTGGTTGTTGTAAAAGTCGGCAAGCCAGATGTGCAGATAGTCCACGTTGGTGTTCAGCGCGGCGTAGTCTGCCACGCTGTTTACCCACAGGCGGCGCGTTTCGGGGTTGGACATACACACGTTGGTGTTCAGCGGCACGCCGCGGTAAAGCTGGCGCTTGCCGCTTAGCATGGCAAGGTGCTGATAGGCCTCGGCGGGGATGCTGTTCTCGTCGCTTGCCTTCCAGCCAAGTGAGGAGTTGATGCCGTAGGGCTCTGCCGTCCAGCCGTGGCCCATATCGTGGTACTGCAAGCCGCGCTTGGAGATCTCTGCCTCGCACTGGCGCTTCCATTGCAGCACCTGTGCTTCGGTCACGGGCTCGGGCTCGCGCCCGGTGTTGAAGTGGTGGTCGTAGTAGTTATCATAATATGCCTTGGGGTTGTCAAACTCCTGCATAAAAATATTCAGTCCGATCTTGGGGGTAAAGTCGATGGCCTCCATCATCTGCTGCTGATACTCGCCCCCCTCGTTGCATTGGCCGCGGTAACGGCAGTCTGCCATCTTGTGATACGTGGTGGCTTCGATCGACTTTGTGGGGATGTATTCGCCATCCACACCGGGGAAGAGCCATCTGCAGCCGTTTTTGGTGAGGTAGCGATAGACTGCCAGCAGCACCGAGCGGGGGTTGGAGCCGGCAATGATGCCGTTGCCCTCACCGTCCACGTCCACGTGCAGGATGTCGTCCAGCGAGAGGTCCTTTGCCTCGCTTGTGTCAAGCGCAAAATCGGCCATCAGGCCAAGCCGAAAGCCTTCCTTAGCAGTCGGATCGTAGGCGATGTCGATCTCGCCGCAGCGCGGCATCATCATGCGCAGATATTTTTTCAATTCCTCTGCGGCAAAGTCCACAACGTGGTTGGGGGTGATCTTGTAAATCTTAAACATGGCTTTTCTCCTGTAAATGGGAATAGTGGAGGTGCTTACTCGTTTGCTTGTGTAATATCGCCATCGGCGGCGAGTGGAGCATGGGGGGCTTCGGCGCCGGGCAGGGTCGCCTCGGGCTTGGAGAATACGCCGAATTGCCAGGCTCTGCCGCACATTGCCTGATCAAACCACAGCTCGATCTCGCACTCGTGCCTGCCAAAGCGGGCAAGAAAGGCATCGAATACGCGCTGTGCCTCAGCCCCCGCGCCGTGTGCCTTTAAAATGAGTGCATCCGTGATGCCCTCGGTGTATTCCAGATAATAACGCAGCAGCTTATATGCTACCGTTTGTGCGCGATAGGGCATCACGCGGTGCGCCTCGGTAAAGGGGGCAAATTCCGCATTGATCTCGCGCACGCGGCGCATCTGCTCGCCCTTGGCGGGATTATACCGCTTTGCTACGCGCAGATCCGCAGAGCGCTTGCCCTGTACGAAAAGGGGATCGACCGCCTCGCCCAGCCTTTGCAGGTAGGCAAGCACCTCGCGCCAGTCCTCGCCGTAGGCGTGCGAGAAGTAATCCTCGCGCAGTGCCTCAAAGGAAAGTGAGGTGTCAAACTGCAGCTGCCCGTACAGGAAAAAGGGGAAGCCGTTGGGGAAGTAGCTGCGCTGCGAGCAGTCGTTGATCAGACCCTGAAAGCCGTGCTTTTTGTAATTTTTGATATCCGTGTAAAGGTTGTGCGCAAACGTCATTTGCGACAGGTCGTAGTATTGGTGGAGGTAAAAATGATATTCGTACAGCATCATCCCCGCATCGCATTGCTTTTTCCAGTTTTGGGCGTGGTGAATGTATTGATGCACGTCCTGAAAGGACTTATTTTGGTTGCGCTTGTAGGGGTAAAGGTCAAGCGCTTCGGGCAGGGGATATTGCACGGGGCGTGTGTAATCGCGCGAGATGGGCGCGGACATCAGCGTAAAGCGGCGCGGATTTTTCAGCGTTTTTACGTCGGGGGCCCAGGTGGTGTCCACGTAGGAGATCAGCACGATGCGCGTGTTCAGATTGCGGCGTGTCAGCTCCTCGTCGATCTCGTTCATCAGCACCACGTACCAGTCGGAGGGAGAGAGCTTTGCGCAATTTTCACACTCGCAATGGTTGTTCCAGTAATCCGCAAGCCACACGTGCAGGTAATCCACGTTATAGTGGTTTTGCGCGTAATCCGCCACGGCGGTTGCCATAATGGCGCGTGCGCGGGGGTTGGACATACACACGTTGGTGCCCAGCGCCTTGCCGCGGAAAAGTCCGCGCTCGCCGTTGACCATCGCCAGCATTTCGCGCGCCTCGTCGGAAAGCGTTGCCTCGCCCGTGCAGCCCCAGCCGATCGAGGAATCGATCCCGAACGGATCGGCGCACCAGCCGTGACCCATATCGTGGAACTGTAGACCGCGCTTGGCAATCTCACTTTCGCACTGACGCTTCCACTGCAGGGCTGTACGCTCGTGGATGGGCTCCTTTTCCCGCGCGGGGTTAAAGGCGTGATCGTAATAGGAATCGTAATACCCCTTGGGGTTGAAGAATTCCATCATAAACACGTTCATACCGATCTTGGGGGTAAAGTCGATCGCAGCCATCATATCCGGCTGGAATTCCGCTCCCTCGTTGCATTGGCCGCGATAGCGCATATCCGCCATTTTGTGGTATTTGGTCGGTTTGACGTCCTGCAGCGGGATCAGCTCGCCGTCAATGCCGGGGAACAGCCAGCGGCAGCCGTTTTCTTGCAGGTAACGGTACACGGCAAGCAGCACCGAGCGCGGATTGGAGCCGGCAAGGATGCCGTTTTCGCCGTCGGTGTCGATATGCAAAATATCGTCCAGCTCAAGATCCTCCGCTTCGGAGGTATCCAGCCCAAGGTCGGCCATCAGCCCAAGACGGAAGCCCTTGGTGGCCTCGGGGGCGTACGAGATAAAGATCTCGCCGCACTCCGGCATCATCATACGCAGATATTTTTTTAATTCCTCAGCGGCAAAGTCCACCGTGGGGTGAGAGGAGATTTTGTAAATGCTGTACATATGGTATTTCCTTTTTTTGGAATTATACGTCGTAGCAATCGCCTTCGCGGTTTTTCAGCACCTTGTGAAGCAGTGCCCAGCTTGCAAGAAAATGGTCGTAGCAGGTCTGCAGCTCATATTCGTGCCTGCCAAACTCTGCGTTGAAGCGATGGGCTGCCGCCTCGGCCTCGACATACATGCCGTGTGCCTTCAAGAGCAGGCAATCCGCAAGCTTTTCGCAGTATTCCATATAGTAGCGCAGCAGCTTGTAGGCCGCCGTTTGCGCGCGATAGGGCATCACGCGGTGCGCCTCAAGGAAGGGCATAAAGGATTCGATCAGCGGCTTTACCTCGCGAAGCTCGCGCGCCACGGCAGGGTTGTAGAACTTGCCCATCTTGGGGTTTGCAGAGCGCAGGCCCGCAAGATAACGCACGTCGATCGCCTTGCCCAGCTTTTCAAAGAACGCAAGCACCTCACGCCAGTCCTCGCCGTAGGCGTGGGAGAAGTAGTCCTCCAGCAGCTCCTCGTAGCGCAGCGAGGTGTCAAACTGCACCTGGCCGTAAACGGTAAAGGAAAAGCCGTTGGGCCAGAAGCTGCGCTGCGAGCAGTCGTTAATCAGGCCGTTCAGCCCGTGTTTTTTGTAGTTTTGGATATCGTCGTAGATCACACGGGAGAAATTGAGCGTGGAGGGATCAAGATACTGTGCAAGCCAGAAATGATATTCGTAAAGCATGGCCGGCACACCGCAGCGCTCCTGCCAATCCTTGGCGCACTGAATGTAGGGTGCCACCGTGGGGAAGAGCTTGAGCTGATTGCGCACGTACGGCTCGTAGGTCACGCCCGTGATATCCGCAGGTACGCTCTCGCAATAGCGGCGGGAGATGGGCGCGGACAAAAGCGAAAAGCGCTTGGGATTGTGGATGCGCTCTACCATCGGCGGCCAAGCGGTATCCATATAAGAGATAAATACGATCCTTGTGGCAAGCCCGCGCGCGGTCAGCTCTGCGTCCAGCTCGTTCATCAGCATCACGTACCAGTCGGAGGGGATCATCTTCCGGCATTCCTCACACTCGCAATGGTTGTTGCTGGAGTCGGCAAGCCACACGTGCAGATAATCCACGTTCTGGTGCTTGTAGGAGTAGTCGGCGATATAGTTGACCACAAGCCTTCTTGCGCGGGGATTGGACATACAGAACTGCGTGTTCATTGGGCCGCGGGAATGCACGTTGCGCTCGCCGTTTATCATAGCGATGAATTCGCGGGATTCGGGGGGGACGGGGGCCTCGCCGCCCTTATCCTCGCCGTGCTTCCAGCGATAGGTGGTGTCCATGCCAAAGGGCTCAGCCGTCCAGCCGTGGCCCATATCGTGGAACTGCAGGCCGCGCTTGGAGATCTCTGCCTCGCACTGGCGCTTCCATTGCACCATCTGTTCACCCGTTACGGGCAGCACCTCGCGGGTTTCGTTGTGCATGGCGGAGTAGTAGCGGTTGTAATACACGTAGGGGCAATCAAACTGCATCATGAACACGTTCATACCGATCTTGGGCGTAAAGTCAATGGCCTCCATCATATTGGGCTGGAATTCCGCGCCCTCGTTGCATTGGCCGCGGTAGCGCATATCGGCCATCTTGTGGTACTTGACCGCCTTGATATCCTGCATCGGGATGAACTCGCCGTCAATGCCGGGGAACAGCCAACGGCAGCCGTTTTCTTGCAGATAGCGGTAAACGGCCAGCAGCACCGAGCGGGGGTTGGAGCCGGCGATCACGCCGTTGCCCTCACCGTCCACGTCAACGTGCAGGATGTCGTCCAGCTCGATATCCTCGGCCTCGCTTGTGTCAAGGGCGAAGTCTGCCATCAGGCCAAGGCGAAAGCCGTCCGCGATGCCGCGTGCGGCATCGAATGCCTCGGGGCTGCGGGAAATGAAGATCTCACCGCATTCCGGCATCATCATACGCAGGTATTTTTTTAATTCCTCGGCGGCAAAGTCCACCGTGGGGTTGGATGTGATCTTGTTGATCTGATACATAAAAGGTACTCCTTTTGGGGGATTTGTGGGCGCGAGTAAGGTGCGCCGTGCGTTGGCGCATCGCCATCCCGTAGGGACCGACGTCCCCGGCGGTCCGTTGCAAGACATATCGCCGCACGTTGGTATATTTGGTGTGTTCGCACTCACTGAGCGCCTCCTTTGATTCAAGGGAGGTGCCGAGCGAAGGCGAGGCGGAGGGATTATCAAGCAAAAGCTAAAAAACAACCCCTCAGTCAGCTTCGCTGACAGCTCCCCTTGCACAGGGGAGCCTTGGTGAGTGCAAACAAAGCACGCGGCACGTTGGCGAACCGCCATCCCGTAGGGGCGAACAGCGTTCGCCCGTTACGCATTAGTTTTCCACCGTGGGGACGGCGGCTTCCTCGCTTGCAAAGACCTTGTGATTGAAGGCGTAGTACATCATCCATTGGTCATAGCAGGTTTCGATCTCGCGCTCGTGGCGGCCAAAATCGGTGACAAACTGCTCCCACAGCTCCTTGGCCTCCTTGCCGGCACCGTAGCACTTGGGGATCAGGCACTTGGCAAGCCCCTGGCAGTATTCCATGTAGTAGCGCAGCAGCTTGTACATCACCGTTTGTGCGCGCATCGGCATCACGCGGTGCGCTTCCAGGAACTCCTTGAATTCCTCGGCAACGGTGGGCATTTGGCGCAGCTCGGCGGCAACGGCGGGGGCATAGCGCTTGTTTACGCGCAGATCCGCAGAGCGGTGCCCCCAGAAATAGCCGGGGTCAAACACCTTGCCGATCTTCTCGAACAGCTTGACGACCTCTCTCCAATCCTCGCCGTAGGCGTGGGAGAAATAGTCCTCAAGCAGCTCGTCAAAGGTGAGGGAATTGTCAAACTGCAGCTGGCCGTAAATATAGAAGGAGAAGCCGTTGGGCCAAAAGCTGCGCTGCGAGCAGTCGTTGATCAGACCGTTCAATCCGTGGCGCTTGTAGTTGACGATATCCTCGTATACCACGCGCGCAAAGCTGAACACGCCGGGATCAAAGTATTGGAACACGTAGAAGTGATATTCGTACAGCATAGCGCTCACGTTACATTGCTTTTGCCAGTCAACGCCCACCTTAACGTATTGGTTTACGTCGCGGAACAGCTCGTTTTGGTTGCGCTTGTAGGGGGGATAGGTCACGTCGGAGATATCCTCGCGCACGGGCACGGTGTAGTCGCGGGAGATGGGGGCAACAAGCAGAGTAAAGCGCTTGGGGTTGTTCAGCTTTTCCTCAATGGGCGGCCAGCTGGTATCCACGTAGCAGATAAACACGATACGGGTGTTCAGGCCCTTGGCCGTCAGCATCTCGTCCAGCTCGTTCATCATCATCACGTACCAGTCGGAGGGGAGCTTCTTTTGGCAATTTTCGCACTCGCAGTGGTTGTTATAGCAGTCGGCAAGCCATACGTGCAGGAAATCGACGTTTTGGTGCTTTTCGGCATAATCCACGATGGCGCGGTTGGAGATCTCACGTGCCTTGGGGTTAGACATACAGATATTGGTATCGTAAATACGTTGTCTGCCCTTGAACAGCCCGCGCTGCCCGTCGGTCATGGCGATGTACTGCTGCATTTCCTCGGGGTAATGCAGTGTTTTGTTGTCGTAGTCCCCGCGCGTAAGGCCAAACGGTTCGGCCGTCCAGCCGTGCCCCATATCGTGGAACTGAAGCCCACGCTTGGAGATCTCCGCCTCACACTGGCGCTTCCATTGCACGGTGGTGTTGACGTCGGGCAGGGGCTCCGGCTCGCGCGCAGGGTTGCCACTGTGCTGGTAATAACTGTTGTAATAAGACTTCGGATTAAAGAACTCGATCATAAAGACGTTCATGCCGATCTTGGGCGTGAAGTCGATAACTTCCATCATATTGGGCTGGAATTCCGCGCCCTCGTTGCATTGACCGCGATAGCGCATATCCGCCATTTTGTGGTACTTGACAGGCACAACGTCCTGCATGGGGATAAGCTCGCCGTCGATGCCGGGGAACAGCCAACGGCAGCCGTTTTCCTGCAGATAGCGGTAAACGGCCAGCAGCACCGAGCGGGGGTTGGAGCCGGCGATGATGCCGCCCTTGTCGTCGGTGTCAACGTGGACGATGTCGTCAAGCTCGATATCCTCTGCCTCAGAGGTATCAAGCCCGAAATCGGCCATCAGACCAAGGCGAAAGCCGTCCTTGGCTTCAGGTGCGTATTTGATGAAGATCTCGCCGCATTCCGGCATCATCATACGCAGGTATTTTTTTAATTCCTCGGCGGCAAAGTCCACCGTGGGGTTGGATGTGATCTTGTTGATCTGATACATAAAAGGTACTCCTTTTTGGGGGTATTTGTAGGGGGCGAGTAAGGTGCACCGTGCGTTGGCGAACCGCTATTCCTGTAGGGGGCGACGTCCCCGGCGCCCCGCTCGTGTGGCATATGCAAGCCTTCCCCTTAAGGGGAAGGTGACACCCGAAGGGTGACGGATGAGGTGTTTGTTGTAAAAGTAACTTTTCCTACGCATCCACCTCATCACCCGACTCCGTCGGGAGCTTCCCCTCAAGGGGAAGCCTTGAGTTTGTGCGAACAAGGTGTGCCGTGCGTTGGCGAACCGCTATCCCGTAGGGGGCGACGTCCCCGGCGGTCCGCTCTATGGCGTATTGCCGCACGTTGGTATATTTGGTGTGTTCGCACTCACTGAACGCCTCCTTTGATTCAAGGGAGGTGCCGAGCGAAGGCGAGGCGGAGGGATTATCAAGCACAAACTAAAACCAACCCCTCAGTCAGCTTTGCTGACAGCTCCCCTTGCACAGGGGAGCCTTGGGTGTGTGCAAACAAAGTGCGCGGCGATCTGACGAATGAGGTGTTTGCCGCAAAAGCTTCTTTGCGGGGAAGGTTACTTTTTCCCCGGCTGTCCCTGCTTAAAGCAACGTTTTGCCGCAGCTCCGCTTTCGGGCAAGCGTTACATTTGTAACAAAACGTGGTATTCCGTCACAGTTTTCTTGACAAAGGGGGGCGCGTGGGGGTATAATAAAGAAAAACCGTGACAACACAACAAAATTGTGAGGTAGCTATGAAAAAATATTGCACGAAAAAAACACCGCGCATCTACGAGCCGGTGAAAAACTTTGCCCAGCTGATCGACTCGCTTGGCAAAAAGGGTGACAAGGTCGCCTTTCAATATCCCAAGGGGAAGGAATTTGTCAGCGTAAGCTACGGCGAATCCTCCACCCTCTGCCGCCGCGTGGCCGCCGGCCTTTCGGCCGCCGGGCTTGCCGGCAAGCGCATCGCCCTGATCGGCGAGACCTCGGTGGAGTGGGTAGCCTCCTATATCGGCATCATCGCAGGGGGCGGCGTTGCCATCCCCATGGATAAGGAGCTGGCGATCAGCGAGATCGAGGGCTTTCTTTCCGGCGTGGATGCCGAGGCGATCATGCACAGCGCCACCTTTACCGCAAAGCTTGCCGAAACCAAGCAAAACCACCCCACGTTACACAGATTTTTGCCTTTTTCCGGCGGAGTGGCTGACGAGAAGACCCTGCCCTTTGAGGATCTTGTCGCCCTTGGCGCAAAGGAGCTGGAAAACGGCTACGCGCTCCCCGCGCGTGACGAAAATGCGCTTGCCACCATGCTGTTCACCTCCGGCACCACCGGCACCAGCAAATGCGTGATGCTGGCAGAAAAAAACACCTGCGCGTGCGTCAATTCCGCCGCCGCGAGCGTAAACTTCTCGGACAAGGACACTGTCCTTTCCGTGCTGCCCATTCACCACACCTACGAGCTTGCCATTATGATCACCGCGCTCAATTACGGCATAAAGATCGGCATCAATGACAGCCTGCGCCACCTGATGCGCAATATTGCCGCCATTCAGCCCACAGGCCTTGTGCTGGTGCCGCTGTTTGTCAGCACCATGTACAAGCGCATTATGGACGAGGCGAGAAAGAAGGGCAAGGATAAGCTGCTGGAGCGCATGATCCCGATCTCCAACGGGCTGCGCAAGGCAGGCATCGACCTGCGCCGCAAGCTGTTTTCCAGCGTGATCAACGCCTTTGGCGGCAAGCTGGAAAAGATCATCTGCGGCGGTGCCGCGCTCAACCCCGAGCTTGTGGATAAATTTGATGCGTTCGGCATCCAGATCTGCGAGGGCTACGGCATCACCGAATGCTCTCCCCTGATCGCCGTCAGCCCCTACTACGACAACCGCCCCGGCTCGGTCGGCCCCGCTGTTCCCTCCTGCAAGGCGCGTGTTGCCGTGATCGCCAAAAACGACAAGGGCTATGACGAGGGCGAGATCCAGGTCAAGGGCGACAACGTGATGCTGGGCTATTATAAAAACGAGGAAGCAAACGCCTCCGCCTTCACGGAGGACGGCTGGTACCGCACCGGCGACGTCGGCTTTATCGACGAGGACGGCTATATCCATATCACGGGGCGCCTCAAATCGGTGATCGTGCTGGAAAACGGAAAGAACGTGTTCCCCGAGGAGATCGAGGAATATCTGGAGGGCATCACCGAGATCGCGGAAAGCGTTGTTGTCGGCAGAAAGGCCGAGGGCAGCGACACCGTGGTGCTGACCGCCGTGGCGTTCCCCAACAAGGATGCCTTCCCCGAGGGGACCACCAAGGAGGAGATGCACAAGGTGATCTACCAGCGCATCATGGAGCAGAACAAGCAAGTGGCATCCTTTAAAAAGATCATGGCACTTGAGCTGCGCGACGAGGAGTTTGAAAAGACCACCTCAAAGAAGATCAAACGCCATCTGGTAAAATAACGTGCCGATCCGGCACAACATAGCAAAAAGCCACCCACGTGGGTGGCTTTTTGCATTTACGGGACGTATCGTCGCACCTTGTGGGGGGCGTGGTGTGCATACGCCAAACCCTTTCCTCGAGTAAAGTAACATTTTCCCCCGTAAAAGAGTTTGTGCGATCATCGCACCAAAACCGCTTCTTGCGGTTTTGGAGATTCGCTCCACTCGGCTTTGTTGCCTCGGTCGGAATGACACAATGATAGTGCGTGTGAAAACGGTAAACACACCTAATGTACCAACGTATAGCAATACGCCATAGAGCGGACCGCCGGGGACGTCGGTCCCTACGGGATAGCGATACGCCAACGTGCCGCGTGCTTTGTTTGCACACACCCAAAAAAGCCTTCCCCGGCGGATGAAGGCTTGGGGGCTTTGTGTGGC
>JAZNNA010000123.1:0-2728 GCA_045580065.1 Eubacteriales bacterium | reverse complement strand
GGTGGGCCGCACCGGTGTTCTGACCCCCACGGCGGTGCTTGCCCCCGTACGCCTTGCAGGCACAACGGTATCGCGTGCGACGCTGCATAACGAGGATTTTATCCACGAAAAGGACGTACGTATCGGCGATATCGTGACCGTACAAAAGGCGGGCGACATCATCCCCGAGGTGGTGGCATCGCATCCCGAAGCACGCGGCGGCGATGAAACCGTGTATTATCTGCCCCGTATCTGCCCCTCCTGCGGAGAGCCGACGATGCGCGACAGTGACGAGGGCGCGGCGGTGCGCTGCACCAACAGCGCCTGCCCCGCGCAGCTTTCCCGCAGCATTGAGCATTTTGCCTCGAAAAACGCGATGGATATCGAGGGGCTTGGCCCGCAGGTGGTAGAGGCACTGCTCGCAGCAGATCTGATACACGACGTAACGGACCTTTACACGCTGCGCGCCGAGGACATTGCCGGCATGGAGCGTATGGGCGAGAAATCCGCTGCCAATTTGCTTGCGGCCATCGAGCGCTCGAAGTCCGCAGGGCTTGAGCGTCTGATCTTTGCGCTGGGCATCCGCAGCATCGGTCAGGTAGCCGCCACGGCACTTGCCGCGCGCTATCAGACCCTGGAAAATTGCTTTTCCGCCACGCGCGAGGAGCTTGTTGCGATTGAGGACTTTGGCGAGATCACCGCAGATTACGTTTTGAATTACTTCTCACACGAGCCGAATTTGGCGCTGTGCCGCCGCCTTGCCGCGCTTGGCGTGCTGACCGAGGCGGACGCCGCCCCCACGGGCGACAAACTGGCGGGGCTCAGCTTTGTGCTGACCGGCACACTGCCCACCATGACCCGCGACGAGGCATCCGCCAAGATCCGTGCCGCGGGTGGCAAGGTCGTTGGCTCGGTTTCCAAAAAGACCTCGTACGTTGTGGCAGGCGAGGAGGCCGGCTCTAAGCTGACCAAGGCGCAGTCGCTTGGCATCCCCGTGATCGATGAGGACGCGCTTGTTCTTATGCTGGAGGGCGCACAATGACAGTACTGAGCGTTGCAGATCTTACCGTGGCGTTTGGCACGCGCGTGGTGCTGGACAAGGTATCCTTCTCGCTGAATGAAAATGATAAATTGGGCATTATCGGCGTGAACGGGTGCGGAAAATCCACCCTGTTCCGTGCCATCACGGGTGAGATCCTGCCGGATGAGGGGCAGATCTTTCTTGCCGGCAACAAGACGGTGGGACACCTGACACAGGACGGTGCCTTTGAGATCGACGAGGCGCTTGGCGACAGCCCGCTTGCACAGATGATCGCCGCCTTTCCCGAATTTTTAGAGGCCGAGGCAAGGCTTGCCAAAATGGAGCAGGAGCTTGCCGAAAAGGCCCATCTTTCCAGCACGCGCGAGTTCGCCTCGCTGACTGCCGCCTATACCGAGGCAAATACCCGCTTTATTGCGGACGGCGGCCTGGAGTTCCGCGGCAGATGCGCCTCGATCCTTTCGCGCTTTGGCTTTGATGAGAAAACGCAGCAGCAGCCGCTCAATACGCTTTCCGGCGGTCAGCGCACGCGCCTTGCCCTGGCGCGACAGCTGGCGCGCGAGCCGGACGTTTTGCTGCTGGACGAGCCGACCAACCACCTGGACATTGAAACGCTTCTCTTTTTAGAGAACTTTTTGATCCAGTACCGCAAATGCGTGCTGATCATCTCACATGACCGTTACTTTTTAGACCGTGTGACAAACAAAACGCTGGCGCTGGAATACGCGCACGCCAAGCTTTACAACGGGGGCTATACCGCCAGTATCGAGCAACGGCGCGTTGACCGCGAGATCGCGGAAAAGCACTATAAAAACCAACAAAAGGAGATTGCACGGCAGGAAGCCTATATTGCGCAGCAGCGCGCGTGGAACCGCGAACGCAATATCATTGCGGCAGAGTCGCGCTTGAAGCTGCTTGCCAAAATGGAGCGCGTGGAGCGCCCGCGCGAGGCACCCAAGGCGATCAGAATGTCCTTTACGCAGGCCTTTTCCAGCGGCAACGAGGTGCTCCACGTCAAAAAGCTTGGTATGGCCTTTGGCGAAAAGCGGCTGTTTTCAGACGTCAGCTTTTTGCTGCAAAAAAAGGAGCGACTTTTTATAATAGGCCCGAACGGGTGTGGAAAATCCACCCTGATCAAGCTGATTCTGGGCAAGCTGCTGCCCACAGAGGGGCGTATTGAGGCCGGGTATAACGTGGAGATCGGCTATTACGATCAGGAAAACCAAAACCTCACGCCGGAAAACACCGTGCTGGACGAGTTGCATAACGCCTACCCCGAAAAAACCGATCTGGAGATCCGCAATACGCTGGCCCTGTTCCGCTTTGTGGGAGAGGATGTTTTTCGCACCGTTAGCGTACTTTCCGGCGGCGAGCGCGCAAGATTGACGCTGGCGAAGCTGATCTTGTCGCAGATGAATCTGCTGGTGCTGGACGAGCCGACGAACCACCTGGATATCGACTCGCGCGAGGCGCTGGAAGCTGCACTTTCCGCCTTTGAGGGCACTGTGCTGACGGTTTCGCACGACCGCTATTTTATGGATAAGCTTGCCACGCGCTTTATCGAGCTGAAGCCGGGCCGCGCCTTTGAGGGAGATGCGCTGGATTACAACGTGAGCCACACGGGCGAGGGATATACCGAGTTTTTGGCGTTCAAGAAAAAGCGCGAGGCCGCCTTTGAGCAAAGCGCTCCCCTCACCCCCACCGTTGAGG
>JAZNNA010000122.1:0-3660 GCA_045580065.1 Eubacteriales bacterium | reverse complement strand
CTTGATAAGGTCAGCCTCGGCCTCCTTCTCGGCCTTGTACTTCATAGCGTCCGCCTGCTTGCGGATCTCGGCGTCAAGCTGTCTTTCCTTGAGCGCGATCTCCTTCTCGGCAAGCTCTGCTTCCTTTTCCTTGCGGGCGATATCGGCGTTGGTACGCGCGATCTCGATGGTCTTACGCTGATTTTCTTGTTGGATAGAGTATGCGGCGTCTGCCTCTGCCTTTTTGGTATCGGCGCGCACCTGCATCTCTGCCTGCTGTACGGCAAGCTCGGCGTTCTGCTCGGCGATTTTCTTTTCAGCCTCGACCTTAACGGCGTTGGCCTCCTGTTGAGCATTAGAGGTAGCGATCGCAATATCGCGCTGGGCGTTTGCCTTGGCGATCTGCGCGTTCTTTCTGATCTGCTCTACGTTGTCGATACCCATGTTTTCAATGGTGCCGGCACCGTCCTTGAAGTTCTGGATGTTAAAGTTTACCACCTCAATACCCAGCTTTTCCATGTCGGGAATAACGTTTTCGGTGATCTTTTTGGCAACGCCCTGGCGGTCCTGCACCATTTCCTTCAGACCAACCGAGCCAACGATCTCACGCATATTACCCTCAAGCACCTGGGTGACAAGGGTAACCATTTCCTGGCGAGTCTTGCCAAGCAGAGCCTCGGCGGCGCGCTTTAACAGCTCGGGATCAGAAGAAACCTTGATGTTTGCAACACCGTCAACGGTTACGTTGATAAATTCGTTGGTGGGAACGGCCTCAGAGGTTTTGATATCGACCTGCATGACACTAAGAGAAAGCTTATCAAGTCGGGTAAAGAAGGGCATTCTCCAGCCAGCCTTACCGATCAGGATGCGCTTTTTGCCCAGACCGGAGATGATGTAAGCGGTATCGGGGGGAGCTTTGAGGTAGCCGGCAAGCAACAGAACAAGTCCGATAAAGGCAAGTACGGCTACGATGATGAAAGCGACAGTCATTTGAGTGATCCTCCTTAAAAATTTTTTGGTCGCTGTTTGGCGAAAGGGGTGATGCATCCGGATGCAAAAAAAGACCTTTAGCGCAAATCACACTAAAAGTCTTGTTAAATCTTGTGCAGATCTCGCACGTACCGAGCATGATTGCAACTCTGCTGTCTTGACGATACGTACACATTGCAAACGCAATGAACTACTCCCTTTCGGTACTATTATATTATCATGCTTTTTGCCCTGTGTCAAGTGTTTTTGTCAAGTTTTGTAGGCTTGCACAATTTTAAAATAGGGAATTGTGCAAGGTTACAAAAGCCGAATTTTTGTCATTTTCAGGGGGTATATAATAGGAAGTTTTTCTAAGGATTTGCTCCAAAGCTTTCCGCCCTGTCCCTCTTGCAATTTCTTGCAGTATGTGGTAAAATAATAGTATCAAAGAAAAGGAGAAGGGTATGAGGATCCGTATTGCAGAGCTGAATATCGAAATTTTTAATCAATATCCCTTGCTCCAAACGCTTTGCAAAGGTTATTTTGCAGATTTCGGGGTACCTGATATCTCGGTTCGCGTATCCGATGCAGAGATCGCAGCTGAGATCAAAAACGCCAAAGAGCGCGTCAGCGCCGAGGTGGCCGAGGTCAGCTGCGCCTATCGTGCCATTGCAATGCAGCTTCCGCGCTTTGATGCCTTTGTGCTGCACGCCGCCGTGATCGAGTGTGACGGCAAGGCCTATGCCTTTTCCGCCCCCAGTGGCACGGGAAAATCCACGCATATCTCGCTTTGGCAAAAGGCCTTTGGCTCCCGCGTGCGGGTCATAAACGGCGATAAACCTATTTTGCGCCTGATAGACGGAAAATGGTATGCCTTTGGCACGCCCTGGTGCGGAAAGGAACGCATCTCGCTCAACGCCGCAGCCCCCCTTGCAGCCATTTGCTTTTTGCAAAGAGCTGCGCAAAACAGCATCGCCCCCATTGACGATGCCCGGGCTGTCAACCGTCTGTTTTATCAGATCCTGATGCCAAGCGAGGAGGAGCAAGCCCTTCGTTTTTTGGATCTGCTTGACAAGGTGGCAGGCACCGTGCCCTTTTATCAATTAAATTGTAATATCTCACCCGAGGCGGCACTTGTCGCTTATCGGGGAATGCAGGAAGGAAACTGATATGATCCGCAACAAAGCATTTATCAAGCGCAAGATCGGCACACAATACGTGATCGTGGCAATGGGTAAGGCCGCCAAAAAATTCAGCGGCATGATCTCGGTCAACACCACGGGGAGCGTGATCTGGGAGCTGCTGGAAGGGGACGTCACGATCGATGAGATCGTGGCTGCATTGACTGCGCGCTATGAGATCGACGAGCAGACAGCCCGTGCCGATGCCATCGCATTTATCGATACGCTGAAGGGAGTTGGCGCCATTGCAGACTAAAGCCGAGCTTGGCGAGCTGCTGCCTGTTCTTTGCGAGGTCATTGCCGGCGGGGGAGAGTTTTTGATCTACCCGCAGGGCGATAGCATGCTGCCCCTCGTTCGCCCGGCAAGGGACGGCGTATACCTGGTGGCCGCTGATAAGCTGCGCAAAAACGACGTTTGCCTTTATCGCCGCGAAAACGGGCAATTTGTGCTGCATCGCTTGATCAAAATAGAAAAGGACGGCTGCCTTTTGATGCGCGGTGATAACCAGACAAGCACCGAGCATATCGCTCCCGATGCCGTGATTGCGCGCGCTTGCGCAGTGCAAAAAGAGGGCAAACGCAAGGATCCTGCCAGCTTTTTCTATCTTTTCACACACTGCAGCGCCTTGGCGCGCCGCCTGCGCTTTAAAAAATAAAGACCTCTCGCACGAGAGGTCTTTATTTTTTAGCAAAACAGCTTGGGTGCGATCGGTCGCTCGCTTGCCAGCGGATCCTTGCCCTCACATCGCTTGTAGATCAGCTCCATCGTTTCCTTCATCTTAACGGCGCTGCAAAGCTGTACAGGGGCATTGCCGATCTGTCCATCCGTGATGGCACCGCGATAGCGGAAGGCCAGCTCCAGCTTGTCAAATCGCTCGGAAATATCGCGGCTTGCGCTGCATTCGTAAAGCGTAAGCTTTCTTTTTACCAGCGTGCCGTCCGCAAGCCTTACGCTCACGTTCAAGGGCTTTGTATCCATGCGATCGGGGGTCTGCAGCATTTCGTCAACACAATGCAGATAGGTGTTTGCACATTGCGAAACGCCAAGCAGCAGCACGTATCCCCCCTCGCGGTAAAGCTTACCGTAACAGCCCTGCGGAGCTGTTGGGGTGGCCACGTCAAGCTCGCCTTGGGCAAACGCCTCGGCACGTGTCTTGTCGCCGAATATCACCATGGAATGTGTGGGATTTTGCGTGCGGATACCGCGCGCATCCGCTGCAGCGATCCGTGCCATCGCGCCAAGATTGCTTTCTGACTTTGTCAGATCCAGCGTAGGCACATCCTTACCCAGATTGCTCCAGGTGTGTGTTGGAATACACAAAAGCCCGCCCTTGGCAGTAAAATAGGAGATCAGCGCATCCAGCAGCCCCTCGCCACCGCCCTCAAAATCGCCAACAAGGCGCAGGGAAGAGTGCAGCAGCACCACGCTGTCCTGTGGAGCCTTCATCTCTTGCAATTGCTTAAAAATATCCTGTTTACAAAACATAAGCATCCTCTTTTTTAAAAGGAAGTCGGAGGCCAAGCGGTCTTA
>JAZNNA010000121.1:0-3096 GCA_045580065.1 Eubacteriales bacterium | reverse complement strand
CCCCGCCGAGAAGGGGAACGCGGGCGCGGCGGGCCATACGTTGGTCAGCCACCCCATAGAAAGTGTTACAACAGAGGTGCACAGCAAGCAAAACGACACCACCAGTAGCACAATGCGGTAAATTTTCACAATACCACTCCTTTCGGTAAAAGAAAAAGCCAATCACCATTTCAAACAAACGGCAACTGGCTGGCTTTGAAGCCCCTATAGCTTTGCGTCATAGCCTTTCGACTACTTTGCTCAATATTCAAATATATAACTTTAGTTATATAATAACACATTTTGATGATATTGTCAATACTTTTTTATAAATTTTATTGCGCGCACTCCTCGCCCCGGTGATTGACAAAATCGCGCGAGTGTACTATAATGGAGTTATCAAATAGCGGGGGGCTTTTTATGCAGACGTTACAGCAAAAATTGCAGAGCTTATTGGCCTTGCACAAGATAGCGGGCTTTTCGGTGGCGGTGACCGATCGCCACAACACCATATTTGCCGCAGGCTTTGGCGTCGAGAGCGTGGAGCGCCCCGAGGTGGGGGCAAGCGCGCGCTCGATGTACCGCATCGCGTCGGTTACCAAGATCATAACGGGCATGACGATCCTTCGCCTTTGCGAGCAGGGGAAATTGGAGCTTGACCGCCCCGTGCGCGAGTATCTGCCCTGGCTCACCTTCTCCCGCCCGGAGGCCACCGCACAAGTCACGCTGCGGCACTTGCTTTCGCACACGGCGGGGCTGCCGCGCGAGTACACCCCCGAGGGGCCGCGCGAGGAAAGCGCGCTGGAGCAAACGCTGCGCGAGGGGCTGCCCTCGCTGGAGCTTGCCACGCTCCCCGGCGATGGGGTGCATCTGTATTCCAACTGGGGCATCCGCCTTGCCTCTCGCGTTGCCGAGGTGGTGACGGGCAAGCCCTACACCGTGCTGGCGCGCAATCTTGTGCTGGATCCGCTTGGTATGAAGCGCGCTACCTTTGATATCCGCGAGGCGATCACCTATCCCGTCAGCCTGCCGCACGAGGAGGACGGAGAGGGAGATCTGCGCGTGTATCACCGCATCAAGGAAAACGCCGC
Organism: Eubacteriales bacterium; assembly: GCA_045580065.1. Lineage (GTDB taxonomy): Bacteria > Bacillota > Clostridia > Oscillospirales > CAG-272 > Firm-07. The sequence goes on along the minus strand of JAZNNA010000121.1, from coordinate 2,026 downwards.
GCGTATGGCGGCGGGTGGGCTTTACGCCGACGTTGAGGAGCTGTGCCTTTTGGCGCGGTGCATCCTGAACGCCGGCAAAAACGATGCGGGCGAGCAGGTGGTTGCCCCCGAGAGCATTGCCGAAATGTGCCGCGCGCACGCCGTCAGCGATCCCGAAAGCGGGGATGCCTACGGTCTGACGATGCGCTTGCACAATTACGGTGGGCGCGTGCTTTGCGGCCATCTTGGCAGTGCGCCGCCCTATGCGGGGTCGCTGTGGGTGGATCCCGAAAGCGGCTTTGGCGTGATCACCGAGCTGAACACGCAGTGCGACCCCTTGCGCTTTGAGATCGCTGAGGATATCTTTTCTATGCTTTGGAGTAACGGATGCTTGATGTAATTTTGTTTGATCTGGACGGCACGCTGACCGACCCCGGCGAGGGGATCACCAACTCGGTGGCGTATGCGCTTTCTCAATTTGGCATTGAGGTGAAGGACCGCAGGCAGCTGTATCCCTTTATCGGGCCGCCGCTGGTCGAAAGCTTTGCAAAATATTACGGCATGGACGAGGCGCAAAGCCGCCGCGCGCTTGCCGAGTACCGCGTATATTTTTCGCGTCAAGGAATGTTTGAAAATGCGGTATACCCCCAAACGGTATGGCTTTTGCAGGGCCTGAAGGCGGCCGGCAAGCGCCTGGTGCTTGCCACCTCAAAGCCGGAGGAATACGCTGCGCAGATCCTGCGGCATTTTGACCTTTACCGCTATTTTGACGTTGTTGCGGGGGCCTCGATGGACGAGGTGCGCAATAAAAAGAGCGACGTGATCGCCTACGCCCTGCAAAAGGCGGGCGTGGAGGAGCACTCTCGCGCCGTTATGGTGGGGGACCGCGAGCATGACGTAAACGGCGCGCACGCAAACGGGCTTTGCGCCGTTGGCGTGCTGTGGGGATACGGAGATCGCGCCGAGCTGGAGGCTGCGGGCGCTGAGCATATCGTTTGCGATATGCAGGAGCTTTCAAGGCTTTTGCTTTGCGAGGTGGGCGTATGATCGACAAGGCCTTTTTGGAGATCGGCAACCTGTGCAATCTGCATTGCAGCTTCTGTCACGGCACAAAACGCCCCCCACGTACCCTGTCAAACGATGAATTTGAGCAGCTGACCGATGCACTTGCAGGCGAGGTCAAGTTTTTGTATTTTCATCTGCTTGGCGAGCCTCTTTTGCACCCGTTGCTGCCCCAATTCGTAAGATCGGCGTGGAAAAAGGGGTTTTATCCCATTCTCACCACCAACGGCTCGTTGCTGGCAAGGCGTGGCGCTGAGCTGCTGGAGGATCTGCCGTATAAGATCAGCATCTCGCTGCACGCGCCTGCGGCAAATGCCGCCTTTGCAGACCCCACGTATTTTGATAGCTGCATCGACTTTGCCAAGCGCTCCGCCGCCAAGGGCTGCATCACCGTGCTGCGCCTTTGGAATAAGGGCGGCGAGGGGGAGGGGGAAAATGACGGCATTTTGCAAAAGCTGCACACCGCCTTCCCGGGTGAATGGCCCCCCTCGCACCGCGAGAGTGTGCGCCTCTCGCGCGACAAGGTGTTTTTGGAATGGGGCGAGCATTTTGAGTGGCCGGATCCCTGCGCCACCGAGGTGGATGCCGATACGCCCATCTTCTGTCACGCCCTGCGCGATCAGGTGGGCATCCTTTGCGACGGTACTGTGGTGCCGTGCTGCCTGGATGCCGATGGGAACCTGTCGCTGGGCAACCTGTTTGATACCCCATTGCAGCAAATTTTGGCATCCCCCCGTGCGCGCGGTATTTACGATGGCTTTACGGTGCATCGTGCCACTGAGGAGCTGTGCCGCCGCTGCGATTATGCCAGACGCTTCAAAAGATAAAAACAGCCCGCCATATAGGGTGATGTCCTTAGCGGAGAATTAACAATTTGACAAAAGTGCAAGCATCGCATTTGACTGGTCAAACGCAAATGGGCTAAGCCCAAACCCATATAACAAGCAGAAAGAGAGAACAAATCGGTCAGTAGCCGAAATGTCCT
>JAZNNA010000120.1:0-7216 GCA_045580065.1 Eubacteriales bacterium | reverse complement strand
ATGATGTGGTCGTTAAAATGCCGTTGCCATATGTTTGTGCCATATTCTTTGTTTGAAAACCTTTTAAACGTAGATACAAATTGCGACAGCGTTGCATGCTGCCTTGTAGGGGGCGATGTGAGATAAAATCTTATGCCTGTTGTGGGTACATATCGTTATGAAATATGCGCCCGCAGAGCTATAATCAAAGCATTGCAGCCTTGTCGGCTTCCTTTTCTGCAATTCCCTCTCGCTCATAATATCCCCCGTGACGGGTGGGCTTTTTAAAGCTCGTTGCGGTGATTGTCGGTTTGGAAAAGCTGCATCCACACGTCAAGGTGTGCCTCGCAGTCAAGGTAGTGGGCAAAGCGCTCAAAGTGCTTGGGCTCACCAATGGCGCCCACACGTACCACGGCGTTTGTATAGGTTTCGCGCTTGCTTTCACAAAAATCGATCCAGCCCTGCATCCACGTGCCATCCTGCAGCTGCTTATTGCGCGCGTTGAAGGCGGCAAGCAGCGCTTCCTTTTCCTCGCCCTTGGCAAGCGTGATGCCCGCGCCGTCCTCTACCGTGGGAACAAACTCGATCTCGTGCGTTTTGCTGTCGTAGCGCACGGCAAGCTCGCTGTTCCAGATCTCCTCAATGATCTCGTTTTCGCCCTTGACAAAGTGGAAGTTCCCCTGCCCGTAGAGAATGTGACAGCCCTCAAACTGCTCGTAACAGCCGATGCAATGGCTGTGCTGGGTGAGGATCAGATCCGCACCGCTTTTTGCCATGGCGTGGCAGGCGGCGCGCAGGCGGGGCGAAGGATATTGGCACATCTCCTTGCCGCCGTGGTAAAGCACCACCACTCGATCACACTCCTTTTTTGCCTCGCGCACAAGCAGCGGGGTTTCAAAGGGGTCAAAGCCGTGGCAGCCCACGCGGTTTTCCAGCGCATAGGAATACTCATGCTCGCAAACGGCGATCAGGCAGATGCGCTCGCCGTCCTTTTCGATCACCAGCGTGCGCTTGGCATCCTCGGCATCCTTGCCGTAGCCCGTATACAAAAGCCCCACTTCGGAAAGCGCATCCAGCGTATCCTCCACTCCCTTTTTGCCAAAGTCAAACACGTGGTTGTTGGAAATGCCGCATACCGTAACGCCGATCTCCTTTAGCACGTTGGCAGTCCCCCTCGGTGCTTTGAGGTTGGGGCCGCACTTCTTGATGGCGGTATCGGCATCCGTCAGCGCGCACTCCAGGTTGATCATATTGATATCGTTGCCCGCAAACAGCGAGAGCGTGTCGCCAAACAGCGTGGCAATATCGCCCGCGGCAAACAGCTCGGCATTTCTTTTGGTGGGGGAAACGTCACCGACAAATAAGGTCTTCATAAAAGGCACCTCGCTTTTTTGTTCTTCCTCTTCATTATACCGCATCCGCGCATATTTGGCAAGCGGGGGCACAAAAAAGCGCAAAATTTTTCAAAGCGGCACTTTTGCGCCCGGCATTATCCAAAATCAAAGATTTTTCTCCAAACTCCCATTGATTTTTGTTTTGTAAACTGCTATAATGTTTTTATAATCCTTTTGTGGAGGTAGATCATGAAAGATATCATCAAGCTCGGCTATATCGGCTGCGGCAGACGCGGCAGAGGTATGTTGAAAGCAAACTTTTCAAAGATGAAGGACGTGGTGATCAAAACCATTTGCGATGCCTCGCAGGCGCGCATGGACCGCGCGCAGGAGCATATTATGGCAGGCGGCGGCTATACAGTACAGATGACCACCGATTATCACGATATTTTAAACGACCCGGAAATTGATGCAGTTGTGATCATGACCGGCTGGAGCGGCAGACCGCAGCTGGCCATCGAGTGCATGGAGGCCGGCAAGCCGGTTGCCATTGAGGTGGGCTGCGCCGACACGCTGGAGGAATGCTTTGCGCTGGTTGATACCTACGAGCGCACGGGCGTGCCGCTGATGATGCTGGAAAACTGCTGCTACGGCAGACGTGAGCTGATGATGCTGCGCATGGTAAAGGAAGGCCTGTTTGGCGAGGTGGTGCATTGCGCCGGCGGCTATTTCCATTATCTCAACGAGTGCGATCTGTTCAAGGGCATCGACACAGATGATATCCCCCACTACCGCTTGGCACATTACATCAACGAAAACCGCGAGAGCTATCCCACACACGAGCTGGGCCCCATTGCCAAGGTGCTGAACATCAACCGCGGCAACCGCATGGTGCGCCTGTGCTCGATCGCAAGCAAGGCGCGCGGCCTGAAGGCCTATGCCGCCAAGACCTTTGGTGCGGACAGCAAGTGGGCAAATATCGACTATAAGCAGGGCGATATCGTAACCACCCTTATCACCTGCGCCGGCGGCGAGACCATCTCCCTCACGCTGGATACCACCGTCCCCCGCGCCTTTTACAGCCGCGGCTTTTCGGTGCGCGGCACCTTGGGTATGTCCGACGAGGACACCAAGACCGTGTTTCTTGAGGGAATGGAGGAGGGCTCGAAAAACAAGGGCAACGAGCCTGAGTTTTTTGAAAAATACGATCACCCCCTGCAGCGCGAATATCAAACCGCCTCTCGCGACGTGGGCGGCCACGCCGACGGCATTGACTGGCTGGTCAGCCGCGCGTTTGTGGAAAGCGTGAAAAACGGCACCCTGCCCCCCATCGACGTATACGACGCCGCATCCTGGATGTGCATCGGCGTGCTTTCCGCACAGTCGATCCGCGAGAACGGCGCGCCCGTTGAGATCCCCGACTTTACCCGCGGCAAGTGGCAAAGCCGCGAGCCCGCAACAAAGGACAAGTATTGCCTTGCCGAGGTCTGCGAGGATCCCGACACCCCCATCTTTCCCGCATAAAACAGGAAAAAGCCCGGAAACGGGATCCGGTTTCGGGCTTTTTTGTTTAGATCTTAACCACGCCAAAGGCGCCGAGGATCGAGGAGATCAGGATCACCAGGATGCAAATGGGGGCGATATAGCGGATCATCACCGCAAACATCTTTTTCCACTTAAAGGCGTGCATCGCCGTACCGTTTTCGTCGGGGAGCTCTACCTCGTCGATCACCGCCTTGGGGGTGAGGAAGTATCCCACAAAAATGGCGGTGGCAAGTGCCACAACGGGCATGATCACGCTGTTGCTGATAAAGTCAAAGAAATCAAGGAACTGCATACCAAGCAGCCTTACGCCGCTCCACGCGCTGTAGCCAAGCGAGGAAGGAATGCCAAGCAAAAGGCTGACGCCAAGCACGATCAGGCAGCACAGACGGCGGCTGATCTTAAGCTTATCCAAAAAGATAGACACCACGGTTTCCATCAGCGAGATCGAGGAGGTCAGCGCCGCAAAGAACACCATGATAAAGAATGCTGCACCGATCACGGTGCCGCCGGGCATAGTTTCAAACACCTTGGGGAGCGTGACGAACATAAGGCCGGGACCCTGCGAGAGCGCTGCCGCATCACCGCCGGAGAAGGCATAGACCGCAGGCACGATCATAAGACCTGCAAGAAACGCGATACCGGTATCAAAAATTTCGATCTGGTGGGTGGATTTTTCAATGCTGATCTCCTTTTTCATATAAGAGCCAAAGGTGATCATAATGCCCATTGCCAACGACATGGAGTAAAACAGCTGCCCCATGGCGGCAACCACCGTCATGATAGAAAACTTAGAAAAATCCGGCTTGATATAATACAGCACACCCTCGATCGCGCCGTCAAGCGTGCAGATCGAATAGATGGTGATAAACAGTGTTAAAAGCACCAACGCGGGCATCATCACCTTGCTGACCTTTTCAATGCCCTTGTTTACACCAAGCAGCACCACCACGGCGGTGATGCCGATAAAGGCAAGGAACCACGCAAGCGGCTCGCCGGTCTTGGCGATGTAATCGCCAAAGTAGGCATCCTGCGCCATAGCGCCCGCCTGCCCCGAAACAAAGCCGACAAAATACTTCATCACCCAGCCGCCAATGACCGAGTAGTAGGGCAAAATGATGATGGGCACAAGCGAGCCAAGCAGCCCCACAAAGGAAAAGCGCTTGTCCAGCGCACGGTAAGCGCCGATGGCGCTCAGCTTTGTTTTGCGCCCGATGGCGATCTCAGCGATCATCAACGAAAAGCCGAAGGTAACGGAAAGCGCGATATATACCAGCAAAAAAATGCCGCCGCCGTATTTTGCGGCAAGATACGGGAAGCGCCAGATGTTGCCAAGCCCCACGGCAGAGCCTGCCGCTGCCAGCACAAAGCCGATCTTTCCCGTAAAGGAACTGCGTTTTGTTTCTTCCATGTCTTACTCCTTGCAGAATTTTACATATTAGATATAGTATACCACAAAACGGAGATAATTGCAAGGGGCAAGCGCGAAATGCTTGTAGAGCGTCTTGTTGACAAAATTATGTGGCCGTGCTATAATGAAACCACCACCAGGAAAGGAGTGTACATAATGAAACGCTTATTTATCGTTTTCCTTTGCCCTTTTCTTCTGCTATCACTTTTCGGTTGCAAAAAAGACGATACCGATGACCAAAAAGCAGCTCTCTCTTTTCAACAGCTTTCAGTTTCTTATGACACCCCTTGCAGCAAGGAAGGGGTTACGGAATTTATGGAATTGTTTGGCGGTCCAAAGGATGCCGGAGGGCTTATGACCGGAGTTATGATGGACGAGGAGAGCTGCTATAATGTCACCTCCCCCGATATTGCCGAAAAGCTTGGGTTTCAAATTTACAAATTCTCCTCAACCTGTATGTCCTTTGCAGTGATCGACGGACACGGCTATCAAATTTGCAGCTTTTTCGGCGGCTATGGCTTTGTTAATGCCGTACCCTGCGACTTTGATAAAAACGGTGTTTACGAGCTTTTGGCTGCCTGCTCGTGGGGCTCTGGCTTACACCGTTCCGAGATATTCCTATTTGATCCCGTCACAAAAGAAACTACGATGTTATTTGATACCGCAGACGAAGAAAACCCCCGTCTTGATCTGTTCCTTTCGGTGCAAGCCCTGCCCTCGGGTGAGGAATGCTATGTACTTCACACCACCGAAATCGAATTGGAAAACGATAATTATGCCGATATTTCCTGCCATGCAACAGGTGCTATTGGATATCTGATATCCGAAAACGGCGCTCCAAAATACATTCCCCTCACATAACAAAATCCCCCGTGGGGTGCCTTTTGGCCCCCCCCTTGGGCGTTTTTTGCAATTTTTATGCTCTGGGGTCGATGTGCGAGGGGGAAACGAACATGCCGTAGCGGTTGACGCCGCTGGGGCCGGGCTTGCCGTTAAAGTCAAGCCGTTCTACCTCAAGCTCCTCAATGCGCTCGCATTTGCCCTCAAGGTATCCTTTCAGCTGGCGGATCGCGCTGTCAATGCGCGCAAGCAGCGCGCCCCAGCGCATATCCATCACGTCCCAACCAAAGGGCTTGTAGATCTCAAACCAGTTTTCCATATGCTCAAGGCGGGTGGCGCGCACGTCCTCGGCAAGGGCGGGCAGCTCTACCTCAGCATAGCGGCGGAGCGCTTCCTTATCCCCCGCGCGGTAGGCGGCGGTCACGCGCAGACCCATCTGTGCCTTGCGCTCCAGCACGCGGGAAACCAGTGCCGAGAAGCGGAAGATGCCGTTGAAGCGCCCGTTGCGGGTGGCGGCAAGCTCCAGCTTGGGGGTCAGCGCCTTGTAGTGGCTTTCAAAATCAAACCCGTCGTAGTTCTTATCCATAAGCCCCGTCAGGATATCCTGCCACATCAGGTGCTTGGAGCAGTTTCTGGTGGAAGGATCCTTCGGCTTTGCAGCCACGGTCAGATCGTTCTGGTCCAGATATTGCAGCTGCTCAAAGTCCTCAAGGCACCCGCCGGTGCAGAAGGCAAAGCGGCGCGCAAATTCATCGCGGTCATAGCCGTCGCGGTAGGCAAGCTCGGCAAACAGCTGGCAGCCGATCAGGGTTACGGTGGCAAGTGCCTCGGTGCCGTTATCCCCCCAGGTGGTCATAAACACCTCTTTCACGCCAAGCTTTTTGCAGGCGGCAAGGGCGGCGGTGGTGGTGCGCAGGCTCTTATCCCAGGACATGGCAAAGCCGCGCCAGCTCCAAAGACCGCCGGCAAAGATCAAGCCGTCGCCAAGATATTTGTGCTGTCTGATCAGCTCCTCGTATTCCTCTTGCTTTAGGTGATAGTAGTCCCAGTAAACGCAGCGCATCCCCTCAGGCACCATAGAGGATGCCTTTTTGAAGAACTCCTCGTCCTTTGCCGCTCTGCCGTCCTTGCCCTCAAGCGTGTCGTTTGCAAGGGTGTAGTACTTGCCGTCGTTGAGTGCGCGGAAGAACATATCGTCCCACATCATCGGCTCAAGGCCCAACTCGCGCACAAGCTCCATCACGCGTGCAAGATGCTCCTTCATGATCTCGGCGGCGGGGCGGTAGCCGTAAACGTCGATGTATTGACCGCGACCAAGGTTCCACGCCTCGTCCATGCCGATGTGGATGCGCTTGGTGCGGAAGGGGCGGGATGCGGAGATCAGCAGATCGCGCAGGAAATCGTAGGTTTCCTTTTTGCCGACCAGAAGGCAAGCCTCGTAGTCGCGGATGTCCTGGAAAACGTCCCAATGCAACGCATCCGGCATATGTGCCAGTGCTTGTACGCAGGGGATCATCTCAATACCAAGCGAAAAGGCGTAATCGTCCAGCTCCTTCATATCCGCCTCGGTATACGTGGGGCGCATATAGCCAAAGTAGGGGTGATTTTGCACCTCAAAGTTATCCTCGCAATACAGCATTGCCATATTCAGACCCATCAGCGCTAGCTGCACAAGGTTTTTCTTCATGGTTTTAACGTTGAACGCCGCATTGCCCTGCGACATATCAAACATCGGGCCGTTCATCGTGAAAGAGGGCTTTTCCTCGATCGCGATCTCGCTCTTGCCCTCGCGCAGCTGCTGCACCAAAAGCCCAAAGGCGCGGTTGAACTGGCATTGCTCGGCATACAGGATCTCGGCATTCTTTCCCTCGCATTTCACGCAAAGCGTGGGAACGTCCATGCGCTTGGCGTTGACGGTATAGCCGCCCTCACCAAGGGTAACACCCATTTCCTCGCAAAGCAGCGCGATGCCCGCCTCAAAGCCCTTTACGTCACCTGAAAATTGAAAGTTCATAGCTTAAACCTCCGTTTTTTGTGGGCAGAGTGCCCCAATGAGTTCATTATAGCATAAAGCTATGCTTTATTTCTATGTAAAATCAAAAATAGTTTT
>JAZNNA010000119.1:0-15873 GCA_045580065.1 Eubacteriales bacterium | reverse complement strand
CGCGCCGTAACGGCGCGGCTTTCGCTTTGCTTTTTTTAGAATGCGATGGTGCGTACGCGGCGTACACCGTCGATCGCCATAATGGCGTTCAGAATATCGGCATCCACAGTGGTATTGACATCAAGCACGGTGTAAGCGTTGTCGCCACGGGACTTGTTGACCATGTTTTCGATGTTCAATCCCTTGGCAGAGCAAGCGCCGGTGATACCGGTGATCACGGCAGGCACGTTGGCGTGCAGCACGCAGATGCGGGCAGCGCCGGAGGGAGCCATGCTGACTGCGGGATAGTTGACGCTGTTGCGGATGTTGCCGTAGGTGAGGTACTCGTTCAGCTCATCGGCTGCCATCACAGCGCAGTTGTCCTCAGACTCCTCGGTAGAAGCACCAAGGTGAGGAATGGTGATGGCACCGGGGATCTCAACCGTTTCCTCGGTGGGGAAGTCGGTCACGTAAGCGGATACCTTCCCCTCTGCCATAGCGGCAGCGAGATCGGCGGAATTGACAAGCTCGGCACGGGCAAGGTTGATGATCTTGACGCCTGCCTTCATTGCGGCAATGGTGGTAGCGTTGATCATGCCCTTGGTGTCGGCAGTAGCGGGCACGTGCAGGGTGATGTAGTCAGCCTTTGCATAGATCTCGTCGTAGGACTTTGCGTGAACGATGTGATGATCCAGATTCCAAGCGGCATCAACGGAAAGGAAGGGGTCGCAGCCGATGACGTTCATGCCAAGCTTAACGGCAGCGTTTGCCACCATACCGCCAATGGCGCCAAGGCCGATGACACCAAGGGTCTTGCCCTTGATCTCGGTGCCGCCGAACTGGGATTTGCCTGCCTCGACCTGCTTTGCAACGTCGGTGGTGCCTGCAAGGCCCTTGGCCCATGCAATGCCGTCAACCACCTTACGTGCGGCAAGGAAAAGTGCGCAAATGGCAAGCTCCTTTACACCGTTGGCATTTGCACCGGGGGTGTTGAACACCACGATGCCCTCCTCTGCGCAGCGGTCAACGGGAATGTTGTTGACACCCGCACCTGCGCGAGCGATGGCAAGCAGCTCCTTGTTGAAGGTCATCTCATGCATCTTGGCAGAGCGCACCATAATGCCCTCGGGCGCTTCTACCTCAGTGCCGAAATTATATACGGCAGGATCCAGACGGTCGGTGCCGACCTTTGCAATCTTATTGAGCAACAGAACGTTTTTCATTTTGATATCCTCTTTTCAAACTTAAGCCTTGGGGTTTTCGGCGGCAAACTTCTTCATAAATGCCACCAGAGCCTCTACACCCTCGTAGGGCATAGCGTTGTAGATAGAAGCGCGCATGCCGCCAACCGAGCGGTGGCCCTTCAGGTTCTTGAGTCCTGCCTTGGCAGCCTCGGATGCAAACTTTTTATCCAGGTCTGCATTGCCGGTGACAAAGGTAACGTTCATCATAGAACGGCTGCACTTTTTCACGGGAGCGATGTAGTAATCCTGAGAGTCGAGATAATCATACAGCAGGGCAGCCTTCTTTTCGTTGCGAGCCTTCATCTCATCAAGACCGCCGATGGAAAGCAGCCACTCGTACACCAGCTTTGCCACGTAGATCGAGTAGCAGGGGGGCGTGTTGTACATAGAGTCGTTTTCTGCCATGATCTTCCACTCAAGCATGGTGGGCATCTTCTCCTCGGCGTACTCAAGCAGATCCTCGCGCACGATGACAACGGTCACGCCGGCGGGAGCCATGTTCTTTTGTGCGCCTGCATAGATCACGCCGAAGCGGCTGACGTCAACCGGCTCGGAAAGGATGCAGGAGGACATATCGGCAACCAGGGGGATATCACCGGTATCCGGGATCTCGGGATACTTGGTGCCGTAGATGGTGTTGTTGTAGCAAATGTGTACGTAAGCGGCATCGGGACGGAACATATCCTTGGTGAGTGCGGGGATATGATCAAAGTTATCCTCCTTGGTGGTTGCGGTGCAGACCACGTCGTAGCCAAGCTTTTGCGCTTCCTTGAACGCCTTGCCGGAGAACTGGCCGGAAACCACGTAATCGGCCTTGCCGGTTCTGCCGATCAGATTCATAGGAATAGCGGCAAACTGGGTGGAAGCGCCGCCCTGCAGGAACAGCACCTTGTAGTTATCCGGAATGTTCATCAGCTGGCGCAGCATCTTCTGTGCATCGGCGATGATCCCCTCGTAGTCGGGGGAACGGTGGGACATTTCCATTACGGACATACCGGACTCGCCGTAGCAAAGCATTTCAGAAGCAGCCTTTTCCAGTACGGGAACGGGCAGCATGGAAGGACCTGCAGAAAAATTGTACACTCTGTTCATAGTAGTGCCTCCTTAAAAATCCGGCATTGCCGGTTTCGGGTCTTGCGCTTGCGCGTAAAACTAATAATTTAAATTAAATTATAACAGTTCTTTGTTTTATAGTCAAGAGATTTGTGAAAAATTTATCTATTTTTTTAAAAAAGAAAACCCCCGTGCGGTATTTTGCCGCACGGGGATGGCTGCAGGGCACTCAGACCTGTTCGGCCAAACGCCGGATCGCAAGCAGGGCCTCGCGCAGGGCAGCAAGAGCGCGCAAGGCCTCGTCACGCTCGGCGCTGACCTCGCACAGCCGCTTTTCATAGGCGGCAATGCGATCGTTCAGGGTGTCGATCATGCGACACAGCTTGCCGCGCTCGGCGCGCAGCGCCTCTACGCACTCGCTCTCCACGTACTCGTCTATAGGCTCACCGGGGGTGCCGCAGCCCTGCAGAACGTAGTGCGGGTCAAACGAGGGGTTTTCAAAAAACGCCTCCCCTTCCCTTTTGCAGTAATCCTTGACCTCGGCATCCCAGCCGTAAGAGGCGGTGGCGGTATAGCCGCGATAGTGGGAAATGGCGGGATTGGCCCGTACACGCTCAAAAAGCGCGCGCACGTCTGCCCTTGTAGCCACTTTTTCCTGGTATTTCATAACAGCTCTCCTATTCCCTTGATCAGCTTATACAAAGCCTCCAAGATCTCGGCAAGATCCGCCTCCTCGCGGCGGGTGATCTGTCTTGGGGGTGCCGAGCTACTCCAAGACCTCGCTTTTGGTGGCATTTACCTCCTTGGAAAAGGCAATGTCATCCTCCACGATAGCACGCAGCTCCTCGTCGCTGCGCAAAATACCCTGCTCAGCGCAAAACGCGCGCAGGCGCTCCATCACGTAAAGCAGTTTATCCTCGCCGGAAAGCGCGGTGTGCTCCGCCTCACATTCCAAGCGGCGCGCGGTAAGATACAGCTCGGGCAGCAGGGCGGCTGCGCCCTGCACGCCCTTGGCGCGCAGATATTTGTAAATGCTGTAGATCAGCCCCACGGCATTGATCAGAATGCCAAGGATGATGCAGATCAGCTCCTTGTTCTCACTCAACCATTGCAAAACCTTCATTTTCTGCTCCTTTTGCAAGAAGCACAAGGGGCCTCAGCGCGTTTGGAAGCAATAGCTTGCATACTCCTGCCACGCCTGCTCGAAAAGCGCGCTGCTCTCGCGATAGCGGGCGGCATCCCCTGCTGCAAAGTCGATCATTTTAACGATATGCAGCCAGTAGAGCCTGCAAAAAGGAAATCTGACGGAAAGAAGGCCGTTGTCCTCCCACGCGAGATTACCGTGAAGCTCGATCTCCACGCGCCCCTCGATCTCAGAAAGGAAACGGGCAAGAATATCGTCGGCAAGCTCGGTCGGGCGGATCGTTTTGGCAACGCTGATCGCCTCGGATTGCGTCATACGTCCACCCCCTTACAGCCCGCGCAGGCGAGAATCGCTCTCAAAGCGAAGCGACTCCCCCGCGATCAGCTCGGCGGTGCGCAGATCCTGGATCTCGGATTGATCCAAGAGCATGGCAAACTTGCGGCGGATGCGCGTCCAGACGCCGCGCTTGATCACACAGTTTTTGCCGTTGATCGCCACGTAAACGTCGTCCTTATATTTTTCATTGTCCTTGAAAAGGCGGATCTCCACGTACTCGTTGAGCCACGCCTCCTGCTTTTCGCACGCCGAGGATCTGGGGGTGGGGGTGCCCTTTTTCTCCTCTTTTTCCTGCAGCCTTGCCTCGTATGCGGCGCGCATCTCCTCCATCTCCTTTTTCATCTTTTGCAGCGTGATCTTTTCATTTTGTTCCATTGTGCTTCTCCTTTTCTTTGATAGCGGACGGGCCACCCCGTCCGCCGGGTTTATGCGTCAGCCGCGCTCTTAATTGGCGTCGGACTCAAAGGTGGAGGCCGTTTCGATACGGATCATAAACGGCTCCATCAGACGGACGGCCGCCTTGGTTGCCTTCCAGCCCACGGTAGCGCGCTGATTGAGGGGGTCTGCCGTGCCGGCAGAGCCAAGCTGCTTGACGATATGCTCAAGACCGCCGCCTTCAAGCTCGGTGGTGCCGTAGGCGTTTTCACCAAGCAGGATGGTGGCATACACGGAGCGGCCGTTGTAGCCTGCCTCGGCGCTTGCGATATAGTCCTCCTCGGTCATCTCCATCTGGCCGGTGCCGTCGGGGGTGCGCAGGGCGCGGTCAAGGTAAACGTACTGGCCGGAGGTGATGGCGTTGATACCAACGATCTTGGCATACTGCATCGTGTTATCCGACACGTCGCACACAATGATCTCTCTGCCAATAAGGCAGGGGTCTGCCTTAAGACCGCTCGGCAGCGTGATACGGTAGCGGGTAGCGGTGCCTGCGGTGGAGTTGCCCACGGCGCTCATCAGCAGGTAGCCGGAGGCAGCGCAGGGGATCTTTGCATAGCCGGGCAGAAGCTCGGCAGCACGGAATACCTTGGCATCGGCAGACTCGACGAAGCGTACGCCCTCCAGCATACCGATCTCACCCTCGTAGAGGGGGTGCTTTTCCGCATACTGGTAGGGGTATTTCCAGTTCAGATCGTTGGTGAGGTCATACGCGCAATCGGGGTGAATGATGCAAGCGTATGCGCCGTTGATCTTTTCCGCGCCCTGGCTTTTGAGAAAGCGCACGGCGCGCTTGATGCAATCCACGGTCAGATAGTGGTTGCCCTCTGCCTCACCGCCCACAAGCAGGTGGCGCGCGGAAACACTACCGTCGGCATACTGCACGTTCGTGCCGCCGCAAAGCACCTCACGGGTGATGGCATCCAGCGTTCTGCCGGCCTGTGCGCCAAGCAGCTTGGTCACCATCACAAGGTTGTTATCCACGGCGGTGAGCATCAGAAGGTCGGAAAGCTCGACGTAGCCGCCGTACTGATGCACGGCTGCCTCAACAACGCTCATAGAAAGCGACTGACCGTTGGGGGTCACGCCCTCAACAAGAGATTCGGTCAGCTTGGGCAGCGGATCGTACTTGCGAAAGCGCACGGTCTTGGCGCTGCCGGTGGGAACGGGGAGCTTTTGGCCGAACTGGTCGTGCACAAGCTTGGGGGTGGCGTTATCCAGCAGATAATCCGCATAGTAAACGCGCATCTCCTCAGAAAGCCCCTCGCCCTCGTTGTAGGGGGTCACCACGCCGGTGGCGTTGTCTGCGATCCCCTCGGTGGTGTTGACGTTGTGGCCTGCATCAAAGCGCTGCAGGTCAAAGATTTGATTGTAGTTCATAGATCCTTTCTCCTTTCGTAAAGCGAGCAAGGGTCAAAGCGTCACGTACTCGCCGCGTGCGGCGCGTCTGGCAAGCTCGGCGCGCTCCTCGCGCGTCATTTTCCCTGCCCCCGGCACACGGTCATAGCCGATGCCGAGCGCGCTTTCGGTGGGGCGAAGCAGGCGCTGGGGGAGCCCCCCTTGCACGCAGCCATCCTCACACACGCTTGTCCCGGGCGAGAGATCACCGCCCTCCTGCGGCAGCGTTTTCTCGTTTTTGTCCACCCGTAGGGCGGCTAACAGCTCGTCACGGTCGCTTGTGTGGAAGTACTGCGCGGCTGCCTGCACCACGGCACGCGTGCGCTCCAGTTCAGCCTTGATCTCCTTATGCTCCTTGAAGCGGCGATTGAAGGTTTCCTGAAAATACGCGGTAAAGAGGTCCTTATATTCCCCCTCCATCAGCGCACGGAAATCCCTTTCTCGCTCTGTTGTCACTTGCGCCCCGGCGTCGGGTGCCTTGCTTACTTCATCGCCCGTAACACTCGTCTGCGGGGCGTGGACAGACGTTGCCATGATCTCACCCTCACACGCCGCTGCCATCGGCTGCAGCGTGCCCGTTTCTTGTTGTATTTTCATGAGTCCTCACTTTCACGGCACGGCAGGCGTCCCCACCCGAGGGGAAAACGCGCCAAAACCTGACCCGTTCCCCCACTTAATGCCGAAAATACCATTGTTTTTTGCCGTTTGGCGGCGTGTTTACAGCAGCTGCACACGCACGTGCCCGGGGTAAGCGCGGGAGATCCCCACAAGCCCCAGCATCACTGCGTCAAACGCGCTGCCAAGTCCCCCACGGCAGCATAAAAACAGCTCACCGTGTTGCGCCATTTGGCGCAGATGGCGACATTCCGCCCTTTCCTGCGCAAAGGCTAAAAGCGCCCCCGTCAGCGCGGAAACTCCCGCGCAAACGATATCGTGGCCGGGGGCGTAATCCGCGTGGCCCGTAACGTACAGACGGTAATATCCGCCCCGCTTTTTTGCAAAGACCTCGATCATTTTTGCAGCTCTGCCGCATTTTTTGCAATGCGGTCGCGCATACGCGCCACGCCGGAAAACTCCATCCCCTCCAGCAAGAGGGCGGCCGAGGCGGCGTTCTCCTTTTCAAACACGCCCATACGGTACAGCTCCATCAGCATCTCGTTATGAGAAAGGCGGCTGTAGGGGTCCTTCTTTTCGGCGCGCACGTCAATATCGAAAATGGCGCACCCACGCTCCCCCGCATTTTCCGCATTGCTCTCTTTATTGCTCCAGGAAAGGTAGCGATAGCCGCCGTCCTTGCCCATGATGCGGAAGCACCGCTCCTCGGTGTAGAACTGACGGACGCAGTCCACCACAAGGCGCACCATCTGCACAAAGGCGCGGTAAGAGGCCGCCACCATATCACGCATAGTCTTATTGCCCGCCTCCTGCAGTGCAAGAATAGCAGAGGCGGCGGTCACGCCGCCGTCGGGCACACCCTGTAGCACGTCACGGTTGGCGGTGGTTTCCTTCAGCTCCTGGATCTTGGCATTTTTCAGCTCAAGCCAGAAGGGGTCAAGCCCCGCTACCGTGATCTGGCGCAGACGCTCCTCGTCCAGATCCCCCTCCACCTCTACGATGCGGCGGCCGAGATCGGAAAACTCGCTTTCCTTCACCCCGGCATTTCGCTTGCTGAAATAGCGCACACGGGTGGCCCAATCCATATATTCCAGCAGGTTTCGGTCCATGCGGTCGATATACTGCTGGGGGTCCTTGGCAAGCGCGATGATGCCAAAGCCGGTGCATTCCCCCTCGATGGGGTAAAGCACGTCAAGCACAAAGGGGTACTGCCCGTGCTCGTACCAGCCGTTGGCATAGGCCGGGTCGTTTTCCGAGGCAAACAGCAGACACTCGCCCGTGAACTTGCAATAATGCAGCACGGTCTTGCCGTTTGGCAGATGCTTTTTGTAGTAGCGGTCGATCACCGCCACCTGGTTGCCGCTCTCACTGCCCGTGGCAAGCCCAAGCGAGGCGGCGCTTGCCCCTTTGCCGTTGTAGTGCGGAAAGCGCGCACGCAGCACCTCCTCGGGCAGGGCATCGATATAATAGACCGCCGACGAGTCGGCAAGGCGGCGCACGCCGGGCTGCCAATAGAGATTGGAAAGCCCCACGCGACGCACGTCGATATCTCCCTTTCCGCCGGAAAGTGCCTCGTTCCAGAAAACGCCGAAGGCGCAAACGCCGTGCTTAAGCTTATACCACATATTGTCGGCATAGGTGCTTTCAAATTCCGAGCGCTCCAGGATCACGGGCAGAATGGCGCTGAGCGCCTCTGCATCCTTTTCGTCGCGTGGCTCGCGGGCAAGGCAGGCGGCGGTGGGCAGATTTTCCATCATATCCGCGTGCTTTTGCAAAATGGTGTTCAGCATCCACGCCGAGGTGGGAGCAAAGCTCTCCCCCTCCTTATTTTTGTGCCCCTTGGGGGCGACGCGCAGCCGGAAGAAGGCTTCCTCCTCGCGTACGCGGCTGTCAAAAGCGGCTCTTGCGCGGCGGAAACGCCGCAGCTCCTCTCCTGCCGCCAGGATCTGGGCAAGCCCAACGGGCGGCTTTTTGATCACTTCTTCTTTCATTTGTTCTCCTTTCTTTACCGTTGCTCCATGGGTGTTGCATAGTAGGTCACGCGGGGGCGATCCAGAGGATCCAGCCAAAGCCGCTTGCGCGGCGCATTGCTCCCCTCCCCCCGCATCGGCACCATCATACAAAGATAGCGCGTTTCGTCGGCGATGTGATCCTCCTGCTCGGTGTCCACGTCCTCCGGTGCGGTGCGACTGTATTGCAGCATGGGCAACGTGCGCAAAAAGTCGCGGCAATTTTCAAAAACATATAGCATGGGTATGCCTTTTGCATCAAAGCGCAGCCGATCGTGCAGCTGCATCCAGCCTGCAAGGCGGCGGTTATCGCCGCGCTCAAAGTACACGCCGCAGCGCTCTGCCGTGTCGGCGATCGCCTCGCCGCGCGAGGCATCCCAGATGGCGGGATCTGCCACCCCCACCACGTGCTGCCCTGCAAGGTAGGGGTGCTCGCGCTCGATCCGTGCGATCTCGCGGAAGATCTGCTCGGGGCTCCAGCGCACCCCCACGTTTGCTTCGCCACGGGCGCAGCCGTAAAGCTCTAAGATGCGATACAGCCTGCCATCGCCGTCCTTTACCCACCACCCCACGGAAAAGGGCTTGGCGTAGCCGAAATCAAACGAGCGATAGCGCTGCCACTCGGCGGGGGGCGTAAAGGCCGCGATCACGTGGGTATGGATGCGATCCTCATAGTGTGCGGGGGCATTGACCATCTCCTCAAAGACCTGCCCCTCGTACACGTTCCAATCCCCCTCCAGATGTGCGCGGCGCTTTTGCTCGGGCAGGGCCTGCAGGCGCATTACGTAATCGGGATCTGCCTGCATCAGCACGCTGTTATCGTATACGCGGGCGGGGATAAAGAGGTAGTCGGGGGGGCTTTCGCCCTCACGGAAGATGCGGTCGATAAACAAGCGCTTGATATAGGCGTGCCCCACGCCACCCGGGTTGCAGGTGTAGTAGATACGCGGGCGGAATTCCCCCTTGGTGGTGCGTAGCGAGGTGGAGATAAACACCATCCATTCCTCCTTGAAGTGGGTTGCCTCCTCAAAGCCGATCACGTCGTATTCCGTGCCCTGATACTGCAAAACGTCGCTGTCGCTGTCGCAATAGCCAAGCGTGAGGCGAGAGCCGTTGGGAAAGAGAAAGCTGCGCTCCTCCTTTTTGTATTCCGCAAAGGAAAGCAGCTCGCTTTGCAGCACCAGCAGATGGTTTTCACGCAGCTCGGATAGTGTTCTGCGCAGCAAAAGCAAGCGCAAACCCCTATAACGTATGGCAAGCAACACCATTTTCCGCCGCATAGCCCAGGATTTTCCACCCCCGCGGGCACCGCCGTACGCGGTGTGCATCGCACGGGATAAAAAGAAGCGTTGCTGGCAAGGGTTTGGCACCTCACGCCGCAGCTTTTGCAGGATCAGCGCCTCGCTCATTTGCTCCATTCCTCCAGCACCCCCTCAAAGCTGACCGTTGTGCCCTGCGAGGGGGACGGGACGGCGGCGCTGCCACCGGCCTTGCCCCACACGCGGTCAAGCACGCTTTCCGCCACCTTTACGCGCAGCTCCGCCTTTTGCCCCTCGTCGCGCATCAGGGTAAGCAGCACCTCCACCGCATCCGGTGCGTGCTTGCCAAGCAGGCGCTGCACCTCCCTTGCAATGCTCTCCTCACTCCGCGGCACACGGCGCGCCATGCTCCGCCTCCTGCCGCTTGGTAAAGTGGATGAGATACCCCTCCTCGCTGCGCTCTACCGCGCTTTCCCAGCGCGAGAGAAAATCGCAAAGCGCCTCGCGTCCGATCGGCAGCGTGCGCTCAGCCTCTCCCTTGGCGCCGCAAAACAGCACGTAGGCCATCAGCGCATCGCACAGCGCGGTCCGCTCGCGATAGCCCTGCAGCTCCTCCTCCAGCGCGGCAATGCGCCGCTCGCGGAAGGCGAGCATATGCTCCAGGCGTTTTTCGTTTGATGCTTGCTTTTCCTTCATTATCCAAGGCTCCTTTCGTAGTAACCGTCCATCGCCCGCTTGAAGGGGCAGGAGCGGTAGTTTTGCGGATGCGCACAGTATCCGTACAGGATCTCGCGACGCGCTTTGACGTCGGGAAAGCGGATCTGCATGCACTCGCAATGTGTGATTCCGTTTTTTTCGTATTGATAGTAGGGGCATTCTCCCGCAACAGGCATAAGCTTCTCCTTTCTTTATCGTCCCTTTTTTGGGACGGTTGTTGTATAAAAGCAGGACAAGTCCCGCTCGGGCGATCCTGTCGTCGCCCCTTCCGTGGTGGTAGATCTTCGGCTCGCGCGCTACCGCATCTTTCCGCTTTTGGAATTATTTTTGCGTGTCGTTTCATTTTTGGGACGATATTAGCATACACCATTTCCGTTTGTTTGTCAAGTACCAGAACATGAACAAATTGTAAATCCGTCACAATTCGGGGACGAACGCTTGACAAGGCGTCCCCAAAATGATACAATAAAAGCAGAAGGAAATCCTTTTTTGAAAGGTGATTTTATCATGACCGTATCTGATCGAATTCGCGAAAAAATGCAGGAGCTGGATCTTTCCTATGGCGAGCTGGCACTTGCCACGGGGCTTTCTAAGTCAGCGGTGCATCGCTATGCAACGGGCCAGACCGACAAGATCCCCACCGAGGCGCTGGAAAGGCTGGCTGCCGCCCTGCACGTCACCCCTGCCTATCTCACGGGCTGGGAGGAGCGCTCCCCTGCCCTTGCCGCGCATTTTAACGGCGAGGAGTTTTCTGCCGAGGAGTGGCAGGAGATAGAGGAGTTTGTGCGCTTTGTGCGCTCGCGCAGAAAAAAATAAAGGAAAAGGAGAGATGCGCTTGTACGAGGCACTATTGGAGGAGGCCCATCAAAAGGGGCTTACCGTTATTGAAAAATATCCCTTTGCTTCCCCGCGCATCCGCGGGCTGTTTTGCGAGGATACCATTGCGCTGAATGCCCAGATCGACACCGTGGCAGAGCGTACCGAGATCCTTTGCGAGGAGCTGGCTCACGCCGACCGCACGGTTGGCAACATCCTGCAGGACCCCCAGCAGGAGCGCCGCGCGAGAGAGCAAAGCTTTGATAGATTGATCAGCCCCGAGGGGCTGGTGGAGGCCTATTTGTGCGGCTGCCGCGAGTTTTGGGATTTTGCCGAGCATTTTGGCGTGACAGAAGGATTTTTGCGCGAGGCGATGGCAAGCTACCGTGCACGCTTTGGGCTTTTGAAAAAGGTACATTTTAACGGCGTTGACTACGCCATTGGCTTTGAGCCGCGCTTTTTTGTAAAAAAATGGCGCTCGCCCACACGGCGCGCGCTGCACACGCTGCAAAGAGAGGAGCAAGCTTTATGAGAACCTACCGTATGGCATTGGATCAGGGCACAACAAGCTCACGTGCGATCATTTTTGACGATGAGGGCAGGATCGTAGCCTCTGCCGCCAAGGAATTTACACAGTACTTCCCCAAGCCCGGCTGGGTGGAGCATGACGCGACGGAGATCTGGGACACCCAGCTTTTCTCTGCGCGCGCTGCGCTGGAAAAGGCGGGGCTTTGTGCAAGCGATATTGCTGCCATCGGCATCACCAATCAGCGCGAAACCGCCATCCTTTGGGAAAAGGATAGCGGCAAGCCGATCTGCCCTGCGATCGTGTGGCAATGTCGCCGCACCGCGGCCGAGTGTGACAGGCTGCGCGCCGAAGGGCTGGAGCCGATGATCCGCGAGCGGACGGGGTTGCCTATCGACGCTTACTTTTCTGCCACCAAGCTGCGCTGGATGCTGGATAACGTCCCCGGCGCACGCGCACGGGCCGAGCGCGGCGAGCTGCTGTTTGGCACGGTGGATAGCTTTCTTATCTATCAATTAACGGGCGGCAAGCTGCACGCGACCGACCCCTCCAACGCGGCAAGAACGCTTCTTTTTAACATACATACCCTCACCTGGGACAAGGAGCTTTTGCGCCTTTTTGATATCCCCTCCTGCATTTTGCCGCAGGTGCTTCCCTCCTGCGGCAGCTTTGGCGTGACCGAGCGCGCGCTCCTTGGGGCGCAGATCCCGATCGCGGGCGTGGCGGGCGATCAGCAGGCCGCGCTGTTTGGACAATGCTGCTTTGAGGCGGGCGAGGTAAAAAACACCTACGGTACCGGCGGCTTTTTGCTGATGAACACCGGCGAGCGCGCTGTTTGCTCGCAAAACGGGCTGCTGACCACGGTGGGCTGGCAGATCGGCGGCAGAACCTCTTACGTGCTTGAGGGCTCGGTATTTGTGTGCGGTGCGGCTATCCAATGGCTGCGCGACGGGCTGGGGCTTTTGGCAAGTGCTGCGGAGAGCGAGGCGATCGCCGCCTCGGTCCCCGACACGGGCGACGTTTATTTTGTACCTGCGCTCGCGGGGCTTGGCACCCCTTACTGGGACCCTTACGCGCGCGGCACGGTGGTAGGCATTTCTCGCGGCACCACAAGGGCGCACCTGGTGCGCGCCACGCTGGAGGCCATGGCATTCCAAACGGTGGACGTGCTGGATGCAATGCGCCAGGATGCGGGCATTGACATTCCCGCCCTGCGCGTGGATGGCGGCGCTGCTGCAAACGATCTTTTGCTCTCGCTGCAAAGCGATCTTTCTGCGCTGGATATTCTGCGCCCCACGTGCATTGAAACCACCGCGCTTGGTGCTGCCAATCTGGCGGGGCTTGCCGTTGGCATTTACAGCGACCTTGACGACATCAAAAAAAGGCAAAGCATTGCACGGGTATTTCACCCCTCGCTCACAGAAGGTGCCCGCATGCAGCGCCTTGCACGCTGGAGAGAGGCGGTAAATGCCGCCCGCAGCTTTCACT
The DNA here is from genome assembly GCA_045580065.1 of Eubacteriales bacterium. Classification (GTDB taxonomy): domain Bacteria; phylum Bacillota; class Clostridia; order Oscillospirales; family CAG-272; genus Firm-07. Next base: position 2,854 of record JAZNNA010000119.1, on the reverse strand, counting down.
GCAAATAACACTTAAAATGCAAAAAAGCCGCCACGTGGCGGCTTTTTTGCATGTTTTTTATATCACAATAGCGCCGAAAGGCGTGCAGGCAAGCTTGGCCAGCTTAAAGCATTGCAGCCCGAACGGGATGCCGATAACGGTGATGCAGAACACCACGCCAACAAGCAGATAGGCAAGGCCCATCCAAAGCCCGGAGAGCAAAAGCCAGATCACGTTGGCGATCGGATGCGCGCCAAAATTTGTATGCGCATCTCTGCCAAAGGGCCACACGGTCAGCTTGGCCATTTTAAAGCACTGCAGACCAAGCGGAATACCGATGATGGTAATGCACAGCAGCACGCCGGCAAGCAGATAGGCAAGGCCGCTTTCCAACCCCACCAACAAAAACCACAAAATGTTTCCTAAAGTCCTCATAAAAGCTCCTCCATTGTCTTTGTTTAAAAAATCCCACGTCGCACGGGGCGGCGTGGGATTTTTACGATAAGGCCGGTAAATATTAGCCGACGATACCGGAACGTTCGATGCCCTGCACCAGATACTTCTGGCAGAACAGGAACAGGATAACCAGAGGCAGGCATGCCATCATGCCACAGCCGTAGGTCATAGCAGCCATATAGCCGCCGCTGGAGCCCGTCTGATTGGTGTAGATCGAGGTCAAGCTGGGCAACGGCAGGGATGCTGTAATGTTGGTGATAAACGCGGGACGCGAGGTGGTGAAGAAGAGCGGGATGTAGAAGTCGTCGGTCCACTGCCAGCAGAACGCAAACAGGAACACGGTGATCATCATCGGCACGGAGATGGGCAAAATAACCTGAATAAAGGTACGCAGGGTGTTTGCACCGTCCAGATATGCCGATTCCTCCAGCTCGTCGGGCACGCCGCGGAAGAACTGGCGCAGAAGGAAGATGTAAAGGCCGTTCTTAAATGCCAGACCACCGATAGACAAAACGATGAGAGGCACAAAGGTCTCAAGCAGGTTAAGTCCTTCGGGGAAAGGCAGGATCTTGATCTTGGAAAGGATGTTATCCAAAAATCCGATGCCCGTTACCGTACCGCCCGAGAAGAACTTGAAGATACCAAGCAGGTCAAAGTAGCGGAAGCGGTAGTACATAGCGGCCTGCAGGGTACCGTGAGGAATAACCAGCGTAAGGATCACAGCAAAGAAGACAAGCTTATTGCCGCGGAACTTAAACTTTGCAAGACCGTAGCCTACAAGGCAGGATACAAAGGTTTGGATAAATGCAAGGCCAAGAGAGAGCGCCAGGGTCTGGAAGAACATCTTGACGTAGGAAAGGTCGGTAAAGATCGCCTTATAGATCTCAATCGAGAGGTGGCGAGGAACGTTGGTGACCGTAGAGTCAACAAAGTCCTTGGGAGCCATAAAGGATTGCAGCAGCATCGTGATAAACGGCTGCACAACCACGAAGGCAATACCGATCAGCAGCATCAGACGGAAGACGTACCAGACAACGCGCTTGAGGAAGTACATCGAAAGGAATTTCGCCTTCAGACGCTCCTTGAGGTCGGTGCGTTCAAAATCAACGCGGATCTTGTTTTTGCTCTCCTTTTTGATTACGGGAGCGCTTTCCATATTGTTAATCATTTCGCAACCTCACCTCCTTAATCCTTTCTTTGATAGAAGACGAATGCCGAGAAGACGGCTGCCACCAGGCCTACGATCAGCAATACGATCAGGAAGTAGGTCCAACCCATTGCGGCACTGATGTGCTTTGCGCCCTTTTCGGTACCGCCGTAGGTGTTGCTGATAACGTTCATAACCGAGTTGGACTCAGTTGTGAAGTTGTCGATGATGGTGTACACACCGTTTACAAGGATCATCGGGCTTACCATCGGGAAGGTGATCTTCCAGAAGGTTTCCCACGAGGTTGCACCGTCAATCTGGCAGGACTCGTAAATAGCGGGCGAGATCGACTGCAGCGCAGCCAGGAAGATCAGAATCTGTACACCGGAGCGGTTGATGATGGTTGCGATATCCGCCACAGCGCCCACGATGTAGGTCACAAGACCTTCACCAAAGCCAAGGTTTTGGAATACACCCATCAGCAGCTTTTCCAGTGCCACGTTAGAAGCCACTTTTTCAGCGGTTGCCTCCTCTTCACCAAGGTCCATACCCTCGCCTGCAAAGGAGTAGGTAGCGGTCAGCACCGACTCCATAAGACCGGTGGAAACCACAACGGGCAGGAAGAAGATAGCACGGAACACGGCGCGGCCGATCATTTTTTGGTTCAGGATCACCGCGATGAAGAGCGAGAAGATCAGAATTGCAGGAATGTCAAACACCAGCTCCTGCAGACCCGTTAAAAGGGTCTGCACGAAGTCGGTAGAGCCAAACAGCGCATCTTTGTAGTTTTTCCAGCCCACAAATTCCTTGATCATACCGTCGTTGATCAGCTGATAGTTATAAAAGCTGTACTTCAGCGACTCGTAAATAATCGGAACGTAAACCAGAACGAAGCCCAGTACGAAGGGCAGCACGAAGAACCATCCGGAGCGTGCCTTACGGCGATCCAAGGAGGCTATTTTTCTCTTCTTTTGGGGCTTGACTGCAATCGTTTCTTGATTTGTCATTGTTTAATATCCTCCTTTCTCAGTATCTGATCACTACGTAGCCGTAGGATCCGATGGTGTAAGTCACACCGTTGTAGGTGGTTTGTACTTCGTAATCGTTGAAGTTAAGCAACATAGTCTTGAAGGGAGTGTCGATGCTGTCACCGTAGGTAACTGCAACCACGTTGTTGTCAACTGCGTACTTAGACTTGGGGAGATCGGGCACCACTACGTCCTCACCGTCAACACCGGGAGTATCGTCGTCGGGCTCGTCGGGGGTGGCAGG
>JAZNNA010000118.1:0-14137 GCA_045580065.1 Eubacteriales bacterium | reverse complement strand
CTTGTGCAAAAGATAGGCATTTTCCTTGCGTCCGCCCGTGACCACCGCCGCGTGCTCGGGCGGGAAAACGGCGCTGATCACCTTTTCGATGATCGCGCTGGTATGGGGCGAATAGGCGCTTGGCTTAACAAGGCAGGTATTGCCCGCGGCAATCGCATCGGCCAGCGGCTCGATGGTGAGCAGGAACGGGTAATTCCATGGGCTCATGATCAGCGTGCTGCCGTAGGGCACGGGCTGCTTGTAGCTGTGCGAGCGGAACTGTGCCAGCGGCGTTTTTACCCTTTTGCGCCGTGCAAATTTTTTGATATGCTTTATCATATACGAGATCTCGGAAAGCACCAGTCCCACCTCGCACATAAAGCCCTCGTACTCGCTTTTTCCAAGATCGCTATGCAACGCGCTGCTGATCTCACCTTGCTGCTTTTTTACCGCCACGTACAGCTTTTTTAACTGCTCGATGCGAAATGTAACGGGGAGCGTTGCCCCGCTTTTGTAATACGCGCGCTGCTTTTCAAGCAATGCGCCGATCTCTGTGCTTGTCATAGCCTTTTATCCGATCCTATCGATTTTTTCGCCTCTGCGCGATCGCACAGAGATACCTTAAATTCATTATATCACAAAAGCCCCGGCAATGCAAATAAAAAAGAAGCCGCCAAAGCAGCCTCTTTTTTATTTGACTTACTGCAGGCACAGCTTTTTGAACAGCAGCACCCAGATGAAGTCGAGCCAGCCGACGAAGGCACCAAAAAAGGTGACTACCACGCAGATGATCAGACGAAGAAGACCGCCCTTCTTAGACCAAGTGGACCATCTTACCACAACCTCGGTTACCCAGTTTACAACGGGAATGATGAGGAGCAGCAGCTGAACCAGACGGCTTTGCTTATTGAACCAAGTCATGAGAGTTTACCTCCTATGTAGATTTGTATTTTCATTATATCATAAAACGTGTTTGCTTTGCAATCACGAAATCTACTGTTAACAATTTGTTTACATTATTGCTTTACTGCTCCCGTATCTCAAAAAAGCAGCCGCCCTGAGGGGGCGGCTGCCAAGCCTTATTCAAAGGTATCGTTATCGCGGAACTGCAGGGCGTAAAGGTCCTTATACGTGCCGCCCGCAGCCATCAGCTGCTCGTGCGTGCCGCGCTCGGTGATCCTGCCGCCCAGCACCACGGCGATCTCGTCGGCGTTGCGGATGGTGGAAAGGCGATGCGCCACCACCAAGGTGGTGCGCCCGCGGCAAAGCTCGTCCAGCGCCTGCTGGATCAGCACCTCGGTGGTGTTATCCAGCGCGCTTGTCGCCTCGTCCAGGATCAGGATAGCAGGGTCCTTCAAAAACACGCGTGCAATGCTCAGGCGCTGCTTCTGCCCACCGGAAAGCTTAACGCCGCGCTCGCCGATCTCGGTATCGTACCCCTTTTCCAGCGACATGATGTAATCGTGAATATTAGCGCGGCGCGCCGCCTCAAACATCTCCTCCTCGGTGGCATCGGGGCGACCGTAAAGGATATTTTCGCGCACGGTGCCCACAAAAAGGAACACATCCTGCTGCACGATGCCGATGCTGCGGCGCAGCGAATTCAGCGTGAGATCGCGCACGTCGGTGCCGTCGATCAGAATAGAGCCGCTGCCCTCATCCAGGTGATAAAAGTTTGGCAGCAGATGGCACAGCGTGGTCTTGCCGCCGCCCGAGGGACCGACAAGCGCCAGCTTTCTCCCCTTCTCCAGGCGCAGATCGATGTTATGCAGCACCTCCTTGCTCTCGTCGTAGGAGTAGCTGACGTTCTTGAACTCGACCACACCCTGCACATTCTGCAGCTCCACGGCATCGGGACGCTCCTGTTCAGGCTGCTCGTCCATGATCTCTACAAAGCGCTTGAAGCCGCTCACGCCGTTCTGGAACTGCTCCATAAAGCCGATCAGCGTGGTAACGGGGCTGATAAACAGGTTGACGGAAACGATAAAGGTGGAATAATCACCAAAGGAGATGCGCCCGGCGTACAAAAACAGGCCGCCTGCGATCAGGATAAAGACGTTGAAGATATCGGTGACAAAGGAGGTGGAGGAGTGGAACTTTGCCATGGCATTGTAGGCGCGGTAAGAGGAGCTGACAAATTCGTCATCTCCCTTTTTGAATTTTTCCACCTCGCATGCGGAGTTGGTGTAGGCCTTAGTCACACGGATGCCCGTAATGCTGCTTTCCACCGCGGCGTTGATGGTGGCATTGCTCTTGCGGCGGTCGTCAAAGGCGCGCTTCATCGCCTTGCGGAAATGCCAGGTAACGACCACAAGGATCGGCACGCAGGTAAAGATGATAAGGGTAAGGATCCAGTCAATGGTGAAAAGATAGGTGAAGGAAAGCACGATCATCACCACGCTGATCAGCAGGTTTTCAGGGCCATGGTGCGCCAGCTCACACACCTCGAAAAGGTCGCTTGTGATGCGCGTCATAATGCGCCCCGTTTCGTGGTTATCGTAAAAACGGAAGGGCAGCTTTTGCAAATGCCCGAACAGGTCGCGGCGCATCTGCGATTGCATACGCACGCCGATCAGGTGCCCGTAGTACTGCACGAAATAGCGCAGCAGCATGCGAAGGATGTACAGCCCCAGCACGATGCAACCCGCGATCACGATGGTGGTATACATCTTTTGCGGAATGTAGATATTCAGCATCTTGTTGGTAACGATGGGATATACCATACCGATCAGCGAGATGCACAGCGCCGCCAGCATATCCAACGCCAGCATTTTTTTATGGGGCTTGTAGTAAGCGATAAAGCGTTTTAACATAATACCCTCTCTCCCTTATATGCTATACTCCTTATTATACAGCACTCGCACTTTTTCGTCAACAAAAAGCCCCAAAAATTCACTCAACTATCACAAAAAAACGGGCGATAGGGCAAGCCCCACCGTCCGTTTTTGCTCAGATCTGCTTATGTACGCTTTTATACTCGTCATAAAAGCGATAATAGGGGCAGGAGCCGCTGTCCCCCTGCAAAAAGCGATACAGCTCGTCCTCGTCAAGGCGCATGGTGCAAACGTACGCCTCAAGGTCATCGTCCCAGTCGTAAAACTCACAGCTCTCGCAATTTGAGATCGGCTTTTTGCCGTATTTGTGGATCATACACCTCTCCCCCTTTTCTTTTTTATCAGTATACCACATTCGCGCCTCTTTTGCAAGCCTAAAAGCCAAAGCAGGGCGGAAAAAATCCCAGCGCAAAATGCACCACGGCGCAGCCCCACACGCAGCGAAATTTGCGGAACATCCACCCCGTTATAAGGCAAAGCAGCATAGAAAGCAGCATCATGCGCAGCCCGTACACCACGTGAAAAAGCGCAAAAGAGAGCGCGCACATCGCGTTGACCGCGTGCGGATGCTTGCCGTCAAAGCACAGCTCAAAGCTGTAATACATCACACTTTTGGCAAGGATCTCCTGCAGGGGGGCCACCAGGATATAGGTCACGCGCGAGATATCCCCGTTGATGGCGGGTGAAAAAAGGGGCGTGTGCCCACGCAGGGCAGCGACAAGCCCCAGCAGCAGGGCGAAGCCAAGCGCCACCGCACCGCCCACCGCCAGCGAGCAAAAAAGCACCCGTTTTGGCACCAAGATCCCCATTTGCTCAAAGCGCATCGGGGTCCAGATCGCCAGCGCCGCAAACAGCCCGATCGAAAGCATCTCGATCAGGCGCCCGTAGTAGTAAACGGGCAGCTCCGTGCGTGCCGAAAAAAACTGCCAGAGCAAATAGTACGCCGTAAGCGTGATAAGCAAAAAGGAAAAGGTGCGCACAGCAGCAGATTTGTCCTCCATTTGATCCCCCCCTTTTGCTTGTTTGTGCATTATTTTACCCATTGAGGCGGAAAATATCCCCCATATAAAGCTTCTTATCCAAAGTCGTGTCGCTCGCCGCAATCACTTCCAAGCTCCTCAAAGACACAAACTATTTCTTCAATTTTTGCAAAGCACTCTTTATCACTTAAGCTGTCATCCTTTAGAATATCCTGTATCTTCTGCAAAGCCTGATAACACCTGAGGGAGAACAACTCTTTCAAGCTTGGTGCTTGCAAAAAAACGATCTCCGCGCTGTATTTGCGCAAAATATCGCAAAAAATTTCCTGCCACAGATCCATATTTTCTCTCTCCAATCTCATTGTGGGGGTTATATCCCCTTAATAAAAAAGATTATAACCCCCATAATAATAAATGTCAAGTAGGAGGTTATAAAAATGATTGTTTTTGATAAATTATGGATCGTTATGGAACAAAAAGGGATCTCCACCTATAAGCTGCGTGAGGATTGCGGCATTGACAGCAAAACCGTAAGGCGCTTGCGTGCAAATGACAATATGGAAACCAAAACGCTGAATAAGCTGTGCGCCGCTTTGGATTGTAAAATCGAAGATATTATGGAGTATGTCAAAGACTAAATTCCCTCTACCGTCGCATTATTTTTACCCATTGAGGCGGGAAATATACAAAGGGCCGATGCGTTGCATCGCCCCTTTTGCTTTTAGCCTGCGCTGTAAACGATCTTGCCGTCGATCACGGTGGTGTGGGCGCTGACGCCGATCACACGGATGGGGTCGTCGTTCCAGATCACCACGTCGCCGTCCTTGCCCACCTCAAGGCTGCCCACGCGGTCACCGATCCCGGTCTGACGTGCGGGATTGACGGTGATGGCGCGCCACGCCTCCTCGTAGGGGAGCCCTGCGCTGACGGCAAAGCCCGCGCACATCGGCAAATGATAGATGGGGGTAACGGGAGAGTCGGTCACAATGCTGAACGGCACACCCGCACGATAAAGGGCGGCGGGGGTGGCAAAGCTTTTATTGACAAGCTCCACCTTGCTCTTGCCACCAAACGAGGGGCCGACAAAGGCGGGATACCCCTCCTCGGCAAGCTCGTCTGCGATCAGCTCGCCCTCGGTGCAATGGTCAAGTGTAAGCTTCACACCAAACTCCTTGGCAATGCGGATGGAGGTCAGGATATCGTCGGCGCGGTGCGCGTGCGCCTTCAGGGGGATCTCCCCCTTGATCACGGGGATCATCGCCTCCAGCTTGATATCAAAGCTCGGCTCCTTCCCTGCCTCTTTTGCGGCAAGATAGTTGCGGGATTTGAACAAAAGATCGCGCAAAAGCGCTGCCGTCGCCATGCGGGTGATCGGCGTTTTGCCGCCGTTTTGCCCAAATGCCCCCTTGGGGTTTTCGCCAAAGGCGCACTTCATGGCAACGGGAGACTTGATGATCATTTTATCCACGCGCTTGCCAGCCAGCTTGATGGCGGCGAAGCTGCCGCCCACCACGTTGGCACTGCCGGGGCCTGTGCAGGCGGCGGTGATACCGTGCTGACGTGCCTTTTCAAACATTTCGTCCATCGGGTTGATCGCGTCGATCGCACGCATCTGCGGCGTGAGGGGGTCCGACTTTTCGTTGACCTCGTTCCCTTCCCAGCGCACAGCGGTGCAGTGCAAGCCGATGTGACAATGCGCCTCAACGCATCCGGGGGTGACAAGCCGCCCCTCGGCATCGATCACGGTGGCGCCCTCGGCGGTGATATCACGGCCGACGGCGGCGATCTTGCCGTCATCACCGATCAGCACACAGCCGTTTTCAATATCCTCGCCGACCATTGTTTTTATATGTCCGTTTTTGATCAAAAGCATGATAGTCCCCTCCGCTTTTTCGTTTCAATTTTATTATAGCAACATATCCTACAAAAGTCAATCTTGCGCCGGGATTTTTTGCACCCTGTGACGCCCGCAAAAATACTTTTAACTTTTTTTGAAAAACCCCTTGACAAAAGATAAACCTTGTGCTAAAATGTTTGAGTACTCCAAAAGGGGTGCAAATGCGGCTTTAGCTCAGTTGGATAGAGTGCCTGGCTACGAACCAGTAGGTCGAGGGTTCGAGTCCCCCAAGCCGCGCCATAACAAAAAGCCCGCCCTTGTGGCGGGTTTTTTGTATCCTTTCATGCAAGGGGAGATCACAATGCAGCAGTTATTTGCATTTTTGGGTGAGAACGCCGCCCTGATCGTTTCTGTTATCACGGCAATTGCCGCCGTGATCGGCATGCAATTCAAAAGCATGCGCTACATCATTATCAGCCAGCTGCTGATCAACGGTTTGCTGTTTTTGCAATACCTGCTGGAGAGGCGCATCTCGGCGGGGGGCGTGGTGATCGTGGCGTTTTTGCAGACTGTTGTCAGCTTTTTCTTTACCGCAAAGAAAAAGCCCTTCCCTGTGTGGCTCACGCTTGTCTTTATGCTGCTTTTCACCGCCGTTTCGCTTGCCACCTTCAGCACTCCGCTTGATCTTTTCCCCCTGGGGGCGGTGCTGTTTTTTGCCATAGCCATCGTGCAAAAAAATTCGGCCGTGTGCCGCGTTTGCTCTGCCACCAACTGCGTTTTGTGGCTGATATACGATATTCTGCTTGCCCCTGCCTCCACCGTGACGCACGGCACCATCCTCTTGTCCGTCATCATAGGCATTATCCGCCGCGACAGGCCGGAATGGAAGCGGTTTTTCACCCGTCTTTTTGGCAAAGGAGCCGACGGAGAAGAAAAGAAAGAGCTGCAATAAACAGTCCAAAGCGCTTGCTTTTTTAAAGCAAGCGCTTTTTATTGACATTTTGCGCACGGTGTGATATAATCATAATACTTTTGAGAAACGCGAGGGATCCTCTATGCAAAAATACAGATTCGGCGGCTCGCTTTGCCTGCTGCTTGCGGCCGTGGTGTGGGGCTTTGGCTTTGTGGCGCAGGATATGGGCGCGGCACACGTTGGCCCCTTTACCTTTCAGGCGGCGCGCACGCTGATGGCCACGCTGGCGCTGGCGCTGCTTTGGGCGGGGCGTGAGCTTTACCGCTTGAAAAAGGGTACCTATGTGAAAATGAGCGCCGAGGAAAAGAAATACCTGCTGATCGGCGGCCCCGTTTGCGGCCTGATCCTCTGTGCTGCCACCTGCCTGCAGCAGCTGGGCATCTCCAATAACGTCACCTCCCCCGGCAAGGATGCCTTTATCACCGCGCTTTATATCGTGCTGGTGCCGCTGCTCAGTCTGTTTTTCGGCAAGCGCGTGCAGCCGCACATTTACGTGTGCGTGGGCGTGGCACTCCTTGGCCTTTGGCTGCTTTGCATGAGCGGCTCGGAGCTGACCACCGGTGACATTCAGGTGATCTGCTGCTCGCTTGTGTTTGCCTGCCATATCGTGGCGGTCGGCTTTTTCAGCCCCCACGTGGATGGTGTCAAGCTTTCCTGCATCCAGTTTTTCACGGTATCCGCCATCGCCTTTATCCTTGCATTCGCGCTTGAGGAGCCCGCGTGGAGCGGCATCCGGAGTGCCTCGCTTGCGATCCTGTATTCCGGCGTGATGTCCGCAGGCGTGGGCTACACGCTGCAGATCATCGGTCAAAAGCACACCCCCGAAACGGTTGCCTCGCTGCTGATGAGCCTGGAGTCGGTCTTTGCGGTGATCGCCAGCGCGATCCTGCTGCCGGATCTCACCCCCTTCACGGGGCGCGAGGTGATCGGCATGATCGTGATCTTTGCCGCCATCATCGCATCGCAGCTGCAATTTGATTTCAAGAAAAAGAGCAGAAAAGAGGGCTGACCCCGCGTGCCCCCCTTGCATATACTGACAGCAGACACTTGCAAAAAAGGGGGGTCACAATGAAGATCGTACTGATGAGATCGCCCGGATTTCTGGCGCCGCTGTTGCGCCGGATCTTTGGGGTATCAAAAAGAAAGACATAAAAAAAGCCGCCCGTTGGGCGGCTTTTTTTATGTTCTTAGTTGAAGCTGTGCTTTTTGCAGAAGTCTGCAAGATCCACCACGGTGCCATCGTGGCGCGACTCCTCGGCTGCATAGCCGATGAGGTGATTGTATACCGAAATGCCGATCTCGGATGCGCCAAGCTCGATCTCCTCGCCCTCAAGGAATTTATAAAGATCAACCGAGATGCCCGCGTCGCCGCCGCCGTGACCGCCGGCGATCGATTCGGAGCTGGCTTCATCCACGGGGATGGTAAACTTTCTTCGATCGGCGTGGGTGCGCACCGTGATCTCGGTATCCGAGAAGAAGGCGTACAGCTCACCCTTGGTGCCGTATACACGGGTAAAGCGGCCACCGCGATTAAAGGCATTGACGTTGAGGGTCGCAGTAGCGCCGCCCTCAAACTGCATATTCACCACCTGGTGGTCAAGCACGTCGTTTTCGCAATGGAACACGCACTTACCGTAATTGGTCTTGCGCAGCAGCTCGTAGATCTCCTCCTCGCTGCACTCCGCCTTGCTTGCATTAATGCTGAGGAAGATGCGCTTCCAGGTGGGAAAATCGTCTCTTACATAAACTCTGCGGCAGTTATAGATGCACTGCTCTCTGTAGGGGCACTCGCCGTCCACACAGGACTTGGGCGCGCCCTCGGGGGCAGATTTTTCGGTAAAGTAGGTCAGATCTCCAAACGAGGATACCTTGGTGCAGGGCTTATCCACCAGCCACTGAACGATATCCAGGTCGTGGCAGGATTTTGCCAGCAGCATGGGGGCGGCCGTTTTGGTGGAGTGCCAGTTTCCGCGCACGTAGCTGTGCGTAAAATGCACGTCACCGATCCCCTCTACCTGATCCACGGACATCACCTCGCCGATCAGACCGCTTTTTACGATAGATTTTACACGCTTATAAAAGGGGGTGTAACGCAGCACGTGGCAAACAAGCACCTTTACGCCCTTTGCCTTTGCCGCGTTGGCGATCGCCACGCACTCCCTCTCGGTGTTGGCAACCGGCTTTTCCAAAAGCAGATTGTAGCCAAGCTCGATGGCGCGCATCGCAGGCTCAAAGTGCATATTGTCTATAGTTGCAATGATGGCAACGTCTGCCATTTTGGGCTTGGAGAGGATCTCCTCCCAGCTCTCATAGCACTGGTCGGCGGTAAGGCCGAACTGCTCCATATAAAGCTTGCGCTTTTTTTCCATGGGGTCTGCCATGCCCACCAGCTTGTATTTTTCGGGGGCTTTCATCATCTCGGTGGTATAGGTCGTGCCGCGGCTGCCCGCACCGATCGTGATAAAGGTATATTGCTTCATAGCTATTCTCCTTTACAAAGGGGTTTTTTATTACCCTTATCATAACACACACACACGCAAAAATCTATAGTGAAAAGTATACAAAATTTATAAATTTGAATACAAAAGCCCTCTGTGCCTTAAGGAACAGAGGGCCTTTTGTATTATTCGCTGCGAAGCGCCTCAACAGGATCCTTTTTAGAGGCGATGCGCGACGGGATCACACCCGCGATCAGAGTAAGCACCATGCTGATCGCAACCAGGATAAATCCGGCAGCAACCGGCAGCACGGCCTTGATATTTTCTATATCCGTTACCGCACGCAGGATCAGGTTGATCGGCAGGCACAAAAGCAGCGTTGCCAGAATACCGATGGCACCTGCGGCAAAGCCGATGATCATGGTTTCGGCATTGAACACGCGGGAGATATCCTTTTTCGAGGCACCGATGGCGCGCAGGATACCGATCTCCTTGGTGCGCTCCAGCACCGAGATATAGGTGATGATACCGATCATGATAGAGGAAACCACCAGCGAGATGGATACAAACGCGATCAGCACGTAGGAGATGGCATCGATGATGATGGTCACCGAGGACATCATAATGCCCACCACGTCGGTATATTTCAGCTGATCCTTCTCCTCTACGCTATCGTTGTAGTTGGAGATAAACGCGGTGATCTGGTCCTTGGACTCAAAATCCACGGCGTAAAAGTTGATCGAGGCGGGCTTTGCCTTTTCGGCATCGTCCAGCGTTTCCAGCACGCTATCCAGGGTGGCGTCGATCTGGGGGGCCATGGAGTACAGCGTTTCCTCCAGCTGCACAAAGGCAGGGTCGTCTACGGTCAGGGTGCCGAGCAGCGCAACAAAGATCTCCTCGTTCACCGTCATGCCCTTGATGCTTTCGGTCAGCTGTGCGTAGATCTGCTGCATAGCGGTATCCCCTGCCAGCTCGACAAGACCGGCGATGGATACAGGCATCATAGGGGGATTTGCGGGCACGCCTGCAAGCGCCGCCAGCACCTGCGTTTGCAGGTCAAGCACGGGGAGAAGGCGCACGATATTCTGGGGCGTTACGATAATGCCGTCGGTGGTCATGGTGATGAAATCACAAAGATTTTTGAGGCCCTCCTCGTTATCGGGATTGGCTGCGGCGGCGTTCAGCACCGTTTCAAAGATCTCTGCCCTCTTATCCTCGGGCAGCAGCATGAACATACCAAGGAAGGACTCGGTATCCGTGACCTGGATACGGTCGGAGAAATCGGGATTGGTCAGGATCTGCTGCGTCATATAGGCGTAGAACATATCCATTGTGGCATCGTCGATCTTATCCACCAGCTCGTGGATGGTTTCGGGGGTGTAGTGCGTGCGCTCAAAGGGCAGGCCCGTCAGCACGTTGATGCCGGGATAAGCCTTTTGCTGGTTGATCACGGCACTCTCTGCATTCTTTTGCAGGATATAGTCGGTCAGCGCCTTGGTATAGCCAACCGCACCGGAAATACTGGTGGCAGCAGCGCCCTGCTTGGGGCGGATGATGCCGGAGATCTTCAGCTCCACGCCGTTTTGCGTGACAAACTCGGCAGCGTCATAGTCAAAGCCCTCACGCACGTCGGTCCATACGCTCTGCGTACCGTCCGAGGTGAGATAGGTGCGGTCGGTCTTGGCAAAGAAATCGGCGGTGGTAAGCAGCATGAATTTGGTGCTTAAGATCTCGTCAAAGGTATAGGTCACGTCCTCGCCCGCCTGGTAATTGCCGGCCATCAGATCGGCAAGCTCCTTTTCAATGTTTTCGGGGTCCATCATACCAAGCATATACAGCGTCATCTTGCTGATCTGGTTGTTGGAGCTGACCACCAGCACCACCTCGTTATACGCGGTGGGCCAGGAGCCGGCGATCACGTCGTACTGCTGGTCAAGCAGGGTCTGGTTGTTGATCATCTCAGAAAAGACGTTCATTCCCATGCCGCCGCCCATCTCCATCAGCTCGGACATCCCCGAAAAGGCGCTGCCCATGTGGTCGAACACCACGTCCATACCGATCTCGCGCGCCTCGATCACGGATTTGCCATCCTTGTTGACGGCCACCATGTTAAAGACCTGCAGATCATAGTCGTAGGTGTACTGGATATCGGTGACGTAGTCGTCCAGCTCATCCCTGTGGGCATCCAGGTATTCCTTGAACGCCTCAAGGTTATTATTGACCGTAGCACTCATAGCCGACATCATCGTGCCAAGCGAATCGTCTACGTGGATCGTTTCTGTATTCGAGTAATCCGCCCCGCTGTCCGCTGCCATCATGGCCGAGAGCATGGCGGACATATCCTGCGTTTCCTTCTGGATGGTGAGGGGGTAGGTGGAAAGCGTATCCTCCTGCACGCCCGCAATAAACAACGTGACACCGTTGGAAAGCGCCAGGATCAGCGCGATGCCGATGATACCGATGCTCCCTGCCACAGAAACCAACAGCGTGCGCGTTTTTTTGGTGAGCAGGTTGTTAAAGGAAAGCGCGAGAGCGGTGAAAAAGGACATCGAGCGCTTGCCCTTTCCGTCGGGCGAGTTCTTTGCCTTTTTCGGCTGCTTTTTCTTTTTTTCGGGCTTGCCCTGCTCCGCCACCTCCTGCACGGGTGCTTCGGGTGCCGTATAGGGGTTGCTGTCGTCGATCACCTTGCCGTCCAGCACGCGAATGATGCGGTTGCTGTACTGCTCGGCAAGCTCGGGGTTGTGGGTGACCATAATGATCAGCTTTTTCTCGGATACCTTTTTCAGGATCTCCATGATCTGCACGCTGGTCTGCGTGTCAAGCGCGCCGGTCGGCTCGTCGGCAAGCAGGATATCCGGATCGTTGACCAGGGCACGTGCGATGGCAACGCGCTGCATCTGACCACCCGACATCTGATTGGGCTTTTTGTGGATCTGGTCGCCAAGCCCCACCTGCTCCAGCGCCTCGATGGCGCGGGCGCGGCGCTCCTCGCGGGAAACGCCGGAAAGCGTAAGCGCCAGCTCTACGTTGGCAAGCACGCTCTGGTGCATGATCAAATTATAGCTTTGAAACACAAATCCGATCGAGTGGTTGCGGTAGGTATCCCAGTCCGCATCACCGTATTCCTTGGTAGAGCGACCGTTGATAACAAGGTCGCCGCTGGTGTAGCGATCAAGTCCGCCGATGATATTCAGCAAGGTCGTTTTTCCGCAGCCAGAGGGGCCAAGGATAGAAACAAACTCACTTTCTCTAAAGTCAATGCTGACACCCTGCAAGGCACCGACGGTGGTATCGCCGGAAATATAATGTTTTACGATATCACGTAGTGAAAGCATAGTTTTCTGCATACTCCTTTTATTTGTTCTTAAAGCATTATATCGCCAAAATGTGAGTGCTATGTGACGGCGTGTGTTGCAAAGCTGAAAGTATTACTTATTTTCAGCGGTCTTTGCTGCCTTCTCGGCCTGCTCCTTTTGCTCAAGCTCGGCCTGCTGCTGCAGGAACTTGGCACGGTCAAAGCCCTCGGTGGTCTTTTCCTTGATATCGCCGGCACGGGTCAGCGCCCACTTGGTCAGCACAGGACCGACAAGCTCAAGCACCAGCACCGAGAACAGCACGATGTTGCGCACCAGCACGCCGTCTGCGGGGAAATCCTGAATGACGATGGCAGACATGCCCAGTGCCACGCCCGCCTGCGGCAGCAGCGTGATGCCGAGATATTTTTGAATTTCGGAATCGCAATTTGTCAGCTTTGCGCTGCCCATCGTACCAAAGTATTTACCGGCGGCGCGGGTAAGAATATACACAACGCCGATCAGAATGATCCAGCCGGAAGCCAAAATATCCAAGCGCAGCTCTGCACCGCTCAGCACAAAGAACAGCACAAAGATGGGGGCCGTCCACTTGTCGGCACGCTCCATAATATCCGCCGAAAAATCACACAAGTTGCAGAACACGGTGCCAAGCATCATGCACACAAGCAGCGAGGAGAAGCCGATATGCACCTCACCGATCTCAAACTTGAGCATCGAGAGCGCCACGGTAAGCAGCACAAAGGTGATGGAAAGCGCCATACGCTTGGAGCCGGAGTGGAAAAAGCGCTCGCACACGGTAAACAGATACCCCATCACAAAGCCAAGCAGCAAGGAAAGCAGCACCTCAAGCAAGGGGTTGACCAGCACAGAAACAAGGCTGACGCTGCCGATGCTGAGCGCCTTGGCAATGCCAAAGGAAACCGAAAACACCACAAGCCCCACGGCATCGTCCAATGCCACGATGGGCAGCAAAAGATCGGTCAGCTTGCCCTTTGCCTTATACTGGCGCACCACCATCAGCGTGGCCGCAGGTGCGGTTGCGGTGGCAATGGCACCAAGAATGATAGCAGCGGGCACGGTGAGGATATCCGGGATGGCAAAATGCAGCGCGATCAGCGCGATATCCACCAGCGCGGCGGCAGCAAGTGCCTGCAGGATACCGATCACGGTTGCCTGCTTGCCGATCGCCTTCAGATCCGACATACGGAACTCGTTACCGATGGCAAAGGCGATAAAGCCAAGCGCCACGTTGCTGATCACCTCGTAGGCAGGGTTGGCGGCAATCCCTTCGACAAGCCCGAAATCCGCCTTGGAAAATCCAAGGTGCGTAAAGGGCAGCCCCAGGGCCGAAAGATCAATGGCGCCAAGCAGAAACGGGCCGATCACAAGCCCCGCCAGCAGGTACGCCGTAACCGCCGGGAGATTGAAGATCTTGGTAAGACGCGTCATCAAAAGCCCCGCCAGCATGGCAATGGAAACCGTGATGAGAAATTGCATAATAAAGTCCTCGCTTTTTATTGTTGACATTTTTTATTATAATTATATAATTTTGTCACCGCTCCATTATATATCACGCGCGCAAAACTGTCAAGCAACATTACAAAAATGTAACAATTTCCCCTTTGTGTGTTTGCAAAAGGCCATCTCTCCACCCCGGAGGGAGCCTTGGTGAGCGCGAGCAAAGCACGCCGCACGTTGGCGTATCGCTATCCCGTAGGGCCCGACTCAGCTCGCGCAGCGAGGTGGTTCGACGCCCCGCTCTATGGCGTATTGCCGTACGTT
>JAZNNA010000117.1:0-8470 GCA_045580065.1 Eubacteriales bacterium | reverse complement strand
AGTGCTCGTCTTGTGATAGAACTTGACGGTTCACAGCATTATACAAACCAAGGCAAAGCGCACGACACGGCAAGAACCGAAATTCTTGAAAGATACGGAATTCATGTTTTGCGTTTTTCCAATAAAGACATAGCTGAAAATTTTGACGGCGTTTGCCGAATGATCGACAGAGTGATCGTTGAAAGAATTGAAACCTTACCGTAAAAAGCCCTCTCACCCGCTATCGCGGGAGCTCTCCCAAAGGGAGAGCCTTTGGATGTGCTCATGCATCTTTAGGGGCATGGGCTTTGCCCGCAGCCTTGTAATACAAAGGCGAAACTGGCGATAAAGGAGATATTATGAACTATCAAAAATTAATGACCGATTCCTTAACCTCCCTATTAGATGGAAAGGAAAGCTTGAAATGCTCTTTTTTTGCAATATTGTTGCAAGGAACAAATTTTTATTCTGGTTACTGGGGCTTGTCGGACAATAATTTGCTGGGAGCAGTCTTGACGTTTTCAGGTACAGAAGTATCATACACAATAAAAGTGCCTTTAGAAATAAAAAAGGTCAAGATCCGAAAGAGCCTTTTTCCAAAGCAATATATAGTGAAAATCAAGTTTATGGAAGGAAAATCTTGTAAATTAAGAGTGCCTTTAAAAGCATACCAAATTGAAAAGCAGAAAGAAAATTTCGAGTTTTTTTGCAAGGAACTCACTGACAAATCGATATGATAACAACCCCCGACAGATTTAAGGTCTGTCGGGGGTATCTCTTTGTTTTATGTGGTTCAATTTTTATTATCCGTAGGAGCGTGTGTTGGGTGATTTCTCCGATAAGAACATCACCCATTGGCTGCGGTGCTTTTTTGCTTATTTATTTGCAAGCTTGTCAAAAAGATCAAGGAAAAGCTTGTCGCGCGAGATGCGGCGCACATAGCAGTAGTCTGGGCGTGCCATATCAAAGGCGTACAGCTCGTTATCCGTGATGATCGGGCGCGGGATCTCCACGATATCCAGCGTGTCGGGGCGTGTGATGGCGGCAACGGCGGTCACGTCCCAGATCACCTTGGAGATGGTTTCCTTGCCCGGGCGGTTCACAAATTTTTCCACCGAGTCGACCAGGTAATCGCACAGCTCGTTTTTATCGGAAAGATAGTATTTCAGCTCGGGCACGGTGGTAAGAAATTCGGTGCATACGCCACAGCACGGGATCTGCACAAGCGGGATACCGCTGTCAAACACCACCTGCGCGGCGGGCACGTCCTGAAACAGATTGAACTCGTGATTGTTTTTATAGTGCAGCGCGTGGCCGCCAAGCCACACGACAACTGCCTTTTCCACAATGTCGGGGGCAAGCAAAATGGCAGATGCCACGTTGGTGATGGCGCCGATCGCCACGATGTACACGGTTTCAGCGCTCTCGCGCACAAGGCGCACGATGGCGTTTGCCGCATCCGAGATCACCGGCTCGGTCACAGAGGGGAGATAGCGGTCGGAGCCAAGGTACACAGGCACGGTGGCGTTGGGATCGATAAAGGCGCGGATGCGCAGTGCCTCGTCATAGCTTTTTTGCACGCCGATGGCGGGCGTTTCTGCACGGCTGTTGGAAAAGGGCGCGACGGTGATAGCCAGAAGATCCAGCTTCTCGGGAGAAAGCATCGCATAGGCGAGGGCGTATTGGTCGTCGATCTCGTTAAAGGTATCGGTATCTAAAATAACGGGCTTGCGCTTTCCGTCAAGCAAGGCTTCCTTCAGCTTCATTTTGCTTCTCCTTTTCGGGGGTGGGATTTGCTCTTATTGTATCATCAAACACTGCAAATTGCAAGCCCTTTTGCAAAAAAATCATATTTGCCGCAAGGAATGGAAACACTATTTAAAAAACGGAGGGCTTTTATGGGCAACTTACAAAAATGCGCCATCATCGGCTGCGGAAACGTGGGGGCGACCACGGCATATTCGCTGCTGCACGCGCACCTGTTTACCGAGCTTTTGCTGCTTGACGTGAACCGCGATCGCGCCATTGGCGAGGCGGAGGATCTGCGCCACGCGCTCCCCTTTCTCTCCCCTGCCGAGGTCTACGCCGCCGACTACCCGGCACTTGCCGATGCGGGGCTGATCATCATCACCGCAGGGGCGGCGCAGCGCGTGGGAGAAACACGTATGGATCTTTTGCGGCGCAACGCCGCGATCTTTGCGCAGATCGTAGAAAACATCTGCCGTTACAACCGCGATGCCATCCTTTTGGTGGTAACGAACCCCGTGGACATCTTAACCGAGCTGACGCGGCGATTTTCCGGCTTTCCCCCACACCGTGTGCTGGGCTCCGGCACGGTTTTGGATACCGCACGGCTGAAGGTGCTGCTTGGCAAGCAGCTTGACGTTGACCCACGGCAGGTGCATGCCTTTATCATTGGCGAGCATGGCGACAGCGAGCTGGCGGTGTTCAGCAGCGCCAATATTTCCGGCATGGATCTGCAGCACTTCAGCAAGGAGCAGGACCTCCCCCACGAAACGCTGGAGGCGCTTTTTGCACAGGCGCGGGATGCTGCCTATCGCATCATCCGGGCAAAGGGCTCCACTTATTATGCGGTGGCGGAGGCGGTGCGCCGTATTGTGACTGCGATTTTGCGGGACGAGCGCGCAGTTTTGCCGGTTTCTGCGCACACGGGTGGCGCTTATGGCATTGAAGGCCTCTCCCTCAGCCTGCCCGCCATTCTTGGTGCCGAGGGTATTTTGCGCATACCGGAGATCTCACTTTCCTTTGCCGAGCAACACGCGCTGGAGTGCTGCGCCGCCAAGATCCGCGAGGCACTTGACGGCATTCTTGCAACAAAATAAGAAAAAAGCACCCGAACGGGTGCTTTTTTCTTACTTATTCCTTACCCTTGAGCAGATATGCTCCTATGCAGGCAAGTAAATGTAAACCGAAGGAAGGTAGAGTTTACTAAACCATAGGTTTACTTGATCTTTCACCCAAATAAGTGGCATGACGGGTAAGGTTTTTTCTATTTGATCCGCTTTAACAGCTTTCCGGCGACCGCCACCATCTTTTCCGCTGCATCGGGGGAAAGATAGGAATTATACTTGCCAAGCTTTGCCTCGTATACGTTTTGCGAAAAGGCCGGCTCCGTTACCACGTACCCTGCCGTTGTGTTCGCCAGCTCGCAAACAAGCTGGTACGTATAGGGAGTTTCGGCCTTGATGGCAAGCCCTACGTCGCAATAGATCTCGCCCGGTAACCCCACAAGACCGCACGCGCCGATGCGCATAGCCTGCACCTCAATGCTTTTGTAATGCTGCGGATGCGCGGCAAGCGCCAAGCGTTCCTCGGCGTAGATGCGCTCCTCTTTCTTGGCATCCGGCGAGGCAAGCACCTCGCGCGCCTCTTGCAGCATCTCGTCGGTGGGCTGACGGCGCTTTGCAAGAAAGCTTTTGCTTGTTGCCGAAAGTGTCACGCCGCTTTGCTCGGCGGAAGCCTCTTTATCAATACGCAACACCTCGGCGGCAAGCACCTCGCCCATATAAACGTAGTGATCCTTTGGGTACCGATATCCTTCTGTGGTGCGGTAGGCATCTATATGATTGATATTGCCGGCGCAGCCGTTCATAAACAGCACCACGCTCTCCTGCCCGTAATTCGCCTTGACCACGCGGCGCATCTCGCCGGGATAATCAGCGCAGTATTCACTTCCGCTGACCACGTCGGGATGGCAGGCAAAATTGACGATATGGGCCACCGTATCGCCGTTTTCCGCTTCGAAACGCAGCACGGTGACCTCTTGGTCGATCTCCGCCATGCGCCCCGCAAGCTGCCCTGCGCGCGACTTGCCGGGGTTGGTGATGCCCTTGCCGTCCTTTAGCCAATAGTTACGCACAAAGCTGATGCCCTGCACCTCGCCTTTGCCCGCAAACATACGTACCGCGCGGCGGTTTTGGTATGCCTCAACAGCCGCCTCTACCGTCAGGTCCTCCAATCGCTTCATAGCGGCGGTGTTCTTTTTCACGGCAAAGCCCGTATAGTTGGTGGGCTGTGCGGTGTGCGCGTGCGTGGCAAGCAGCATCACGTGGTCGGGCGAAACGCCGATCTGCTCAAAAAGACGCTTGCGCACCGCCCTTGAAAAGGGGCTGATGAAATCAAGGATGTCGATCGAGATCAGCACCAGCACCTCGTTGCCGTCGTCCAGCACCAGGGCTTGCGTGTACAGATCGCTTTTTACGCCGGTCGCCTTTCTGGCACCGAAATATCCGGGAATATCCAGCCCCAATTTCGGGGTGGTCACGCGCTCAGCCGCGCCGCATAACAGTTGCATTATTTTTGCCCCCTTGCATTTTTCTTTATTATAGCATTTCTCACCTTAAAATGCAATGCCAAAGTACAAAAAAGCGGATGCGTATACGCATCCGCTTTTTTCTTTATTGCTCGTTCACGGCACGGCAGCCCTTGCGGCGCAGCACAGCCTCAACGGCAGGCGCGGCATTGACCACGCGCAGCTGCAGCATCGGCATCTGTACAGCGATCACCGAAAACAGCTCGTGTGCAAAGTCGGGGCCGACCTCCTCCACGCCGGTAAAGTCAAGCTCCGCCTCCTGAAAGCCCTCCAGCACGCTGCCAAGACGGCGCGCCTCGGAGCGGGACACAGGAAAGCCTCCGCCAAAAAAGCGGGCGACCGGGATCTCGGTGCGGACAAAGCCAAGCTCGGGATCTATGTATTTTTCCATCACGGCAGAAAGCTCGGTAGTGCTGTCGTTGGAAAGCGCCATCTGTACCGCCGTACCGCGGAAGCGCTCGCTGCTCTCCTCGTCCTCCTCCTCGCCAACAGGGGTAAAGAGCTGATGCTCGGAGCGGATGGCGAAGTGATCCATCAGGCGGGACACGAAAAAGATGCCCTGCCCCTCGTGCGTTTCGGGGGTGCCGGTATAGCCGCCCGCAAACAGCAGCGCTGCCGCCTCAGAGGCAGTGATGCTGTCGCCGGTGCTTTCCTTTACGTCCTGTTGGATGCGGCGGAAGATGCCCACGCCGTTATCCAGCACGCCAACGATGGTGGAAAGGCGGTTGCGGCTGACCACGCAGAAAATGGCCGAGGCGCGGGAATGCTCCAGGGCGTTGTTGAGCATGGCGGTGATGGAGTATCTCCAGATCTTTTGCACGTTGGCGGGCAGATCGGCAAGCAGCGGCGCCACGTCGCGCGCATACAGACGATCCTCAGAGCGATCCTTGGTGGGGTCGATGCTGAAGCGTGCGGTCTGGTAGGTCACGCGGTAAGGCATAGAACCACCCACGCGCTCCACCTCTCCATTATTTTGCAGGGTGGTGAGGTAATTATATACGGTGGACTTGGAAACGCCAAACTTTGCAATGGTTTTTTCAACAAAATCCGGCTCCTCGTCAGAAATGCATTGCAGCAGGAACTTTTCGGCAATCAAGCGTTCGCTTTTTTTCATACTGTCCTCCTATTTTATATAGTAACACCAGTATACACCGTCTTTTCCACTTTGTCAACATAATTTTCCAATTTTTTATAATTTTTTTCTGCTTTTGCCAATTTTCATTCCACGGTTATATAACCTCTCTTCCAGATAGCACCCTCTTGCCCAAAAAAACAGAGCCGCGCCATAAAAGCGCGGCCCCTTTAGTCAAAGCTTTACTGTTGCACCAATTACTTGGTCATGCCCTGCTCGTAGGACTCGATCATCTTCTTGACCATCTGGCCGCCGATAGAGCCGGCCTGACGAGAGGTGAGATCACCGTTGTAGCCCTGGTTCAGGTTTACGCCTACTTCGCTTGCTGCCTGCTGCTTGAATTGCTCAAGAGCCTTCTTTGCCTGCTTGTTTGCCATTTTGTTCTCCTTTGCCCGCGAATGCCATCGGGCGGCATCTGCTGCCGTCACGCGGCCGCCGTGGGCGTTATCTATTTTCAAGAGCGTTCCGGCAACGCACATCGCAAGGGCAACGATCACACGGCGCTCACCTTGCGATGCCCGCCAACGCTCCCCCGCCGCGACCCGCGGCAAGGCGCTTTGCTTTTCATTGCTTTTGCGAAATCAACTGCTTGCTTTCGCGCTCCGAAATATATTGTGTGCCGCGATGCAAAACTTATGATTGGCAATTTTATGTTGATAAAGCAAGGGGCGGCATCCCAGCCGATAACGTAACAAGCCACGCGGAGCTGATACAATTTTTATAAAAGATTGAGGAATTTCTCTTTTAACTCTTGTATAATATATGAGCTCTAAATAGATCGCGCGACAACATCCGCAGCCCGCATGCGCCGCGCTTGACAAATTGCATAAAATTTGATAAAATGGAATTGGCAGGATTGTGAACAGTGTCACACATACCTACTTGCTGAATGGTAGCCTTATTAGGAAATCAAGGTTTCTATACCCAATATACTGGTATTAGAGGAATCGGGATAAGAACCTATCTGAAAACTCCAATCTTGTGGCCATTTGAAACTATCTTATAAGGGGGTGAGCAAATGACAAAACTTGAAAAAAGTATATTTTTGCACCGCCTTTGGGCTATGATCATAGTTCTTTTTTTCCTGAATTGGATAATTATGAGTTTTTATCAGAACTGGGTTATGGGGATATTTAGCGTGGCAGTAAGTTTGTTTGGTATCAGGTTGTTTAGTAAAGTGTTCAATCTTTATATTCCTCAATGCGATTATTTTAAAGTTATGCGCCGATGTTCTCGTGATGAAAAGAAGGAGTTGAGCCGCCAGTGTATGTTATTTGGTGAAGCACCGAGAATTGGAGAAATTGCTTTCACAAAAGATTGGATTGTTTTTGTCAAATTAGGCGCAGTACTTGCATATGATAAAGTCGTTCAACTTTATTATAAAAAAGCGACAGGGGGCTTATATGGCCAAGTCACCGTTTATCGGGTTTTTGTTGTAACAAATAAAGGGAAAAAATACACAACCAATATCTTTAGTGACGGGGCACCGTTTAGAGGTGAATATAGCGCTTTTGATAGAGCTGTGACTCTTTTTAAATCTAAAAAACAGTGAGTTAAATAAATTGTTTAACTCCCCCCTGCAAGGCAATTGCCTTGCAGGGGCACGGACAAGCATTGGCAATCCCACGCAGATCGCAACAGGTGAAGCAAGCGGTTATAATCTCACCTGGCAAGGAAGTTGTTTCTGCGGGTGTTGAAACGGCAGCCTCTTCTTTCTCCACGTATATGCTAACAGAAACCGTGTCCTTATATAGGGAGGTGTGGTGAATGACTAAAAAAAGAAAACACACAAAAGCTTATTTCCCTAAAAACACATTGTTGGCACTGATTTTTCCACTAGTGCTGGCGATCATTTTCACTTCAATGATTTTGCTGGGAGAAAGTCCCCCTTATGTCAATGAAGAAACCACAAAATATGATGAAGGTGTTTTGATTTCCATACACGAAGAATCAAACCGCGGTGGCAAGCATCGATACTATTATACAATTTTGACATTGGACAATGGCAATACGTATTGGATATCAAATAATGCTGCTATTCGTGGAGGTTGGGATAATCAAACGTTAGAGGAACAGTGTTTTGGAGAAACAGTCAGACTGCGCTCTGTTGAAAATTTTATAAGATTTGATGCGGAGTGTGTTGTTGCATTTTCAGGTCCTAAGGGTGATTATCTAACCTTAAGTGACACTAACCGCACTCGTACTAAAACATTTGTTACTTTTGGTGTGATTTTTGCTTTGTCAATCGTTGCTTTGTTGCCTTTTGGGATTATGAATGATTTACCCCATGTTAAACATGCTCGACGGCTTAAGCGCAACCAAAAAGAGCGTCAAAAACGCGCTCTTGAGCGCCAACAACGAGTAAATAACCCAAAACCCGAAAATGATGGTTAATCATCCCCTCTAAGCTTCGCCTACGGGAAACGCAGAACAAGCCCATTAACAAACTAACACATTAAAAAACCTTGCAGATGCTATTGTTGGTGGCAATGCTAGTTGGTTTTCAGCTATTATTGATTGGATAAGCCAATCCGCAATAGATTAAGGAGTCTTTTATGAAAAAATCGAAAAGCACCCCGAGAATCTTATTATCCCCTGCGTGCTATTGGGCGCATTTTATTGTCATACCTGTTTTTGAGGTGATTGCTGTTCTTCTTGTTTGTTTGGAATTTGCAATATTTCATTCTTGTGATGCGCTCACTACACTTACTGCCGTGGGTCTTTTGCATTTAGGCTATGTCCCCGCAATCCCTTTCTTCTTTTTGATAAAGACAGGGTTTATTGCAGTGTATTTTGATCAAAATAAAATTCAAAGCAAAAAATTCAAAAAAACATTGTGCCAATTCTCTTGGCAAGAAATCAATTATATAGCCTTTACAAAATCCTATAACTATAGCAATGACACCAAACCGATCTATGTAGTACTTGCGAAAGAGTATTTCACTCAATTGAGGCACTCGGCGCTTTCGTTTAATCGAAACAAGCAAATTGTAGTGCGAATGACTCCCAAAAATTTCACGTTTGTT
>JAZNNA010000116.1:0-4420 GCA_045580065.1 Eubacteriales bacterium | reverse complement strand
GCGACGAGCCCGAGCCCCTGCTGCCGCTTTTGAGCGCCCCCTATCTTTTTGAGAAGGACCTGGCTCACAAGGGGCTGCACCATCTTGCGCTTCTGAACGAGAAAAAAAGCGGAAATCCCCCCAAACGGGTGTGAAAAACACCATATTTCAGATCTTTATGCCCCTTTGGGCAAACAAGATAAATTTGAACTGCGTTGCACCCGCCGGGCGGGGCGACAGCATGGGGTAAAGTCCCCAAAAGGAGTGTTTTATGGAACACAACACCATTCTCAGCAAGTGCGAAAATTGCGGAGGACCCTTGAAGCGCGCAGATAGCACACATTACGAGTGCGAGTATTGCCACAGCAGCTTTTTTGTTGCGGCAAGTGATGCCGATCAAGCGCCCGAAGCACAAAGCACAAACGAAATCCCCACCCCCAAAAGCTCGCACCGTCCGCGCGCTTCGCTTTCCACGCAGCGCTTAACGCTTGGCGCGTTGCTCACCGCCATGGTGATCGTTTTGCAGCTGCTTGGCTCCTTCATCCGTCTTGGCCCCTTCTCGATCTCGCTGGTGCTTGTCCCCATCGTGATCGGTGCCGCCACCTGTGGCCCCGTGATCGGCTCCTGGCTTGGATTTGTGTTCGGCATGGCAGTGCTGCTCAGCGGTGATGCCGCTGCCTTCCTTTCCATCCACGCGCCCGGTACCATCCTCACCGTGCTGCTGAAGGGCACGCTGTGTGCCTTTGCCGCCGCAACCGTTTACAAGCTCGCAGAAAAGCTGAACCGCTACGTTGCCGTGGTATTTTCCGCCATCGTGTGCCCGCTTGTCAACACCGGCATCTTTTTGCTTGGCTGTCGCCTTTTCTTCTGGGATACCATTGCATCCTGGGGTGCAGCTGCCGGATTTGAAAGCACCGTTTCCTATGCCTTCCTTGGGCTTGTAGGTGCCAACTTCCTGTTTGAAATGGGCTTTAACCTGCTGCTCAGCCCCGTGATCGTGCGACTGCTCAATATCAAGAAAAAAATTGCGTGACCGCAAGCAAGGGCGGCTCTCATTCGGGAGCCGCCTTTTTTTGTATCGCACGAGCCGCATCGGCGCATACTTTTTAAAAAGCCTTATGAAAGGAAGTAGACCTATGTGCGGCATTATCGGTTACACGGGCAAGCGACAGGCGCTGCCCATTTTGCTTGAGGGACTTTCCGCCCTGGAATATCGGGGGTATGATTCGGCAGGCGTTACCCTGCAGCAAAACGGCCTGCAAACTGTAAAAACGGCAGGACGTCTTGCACTTTTGCGCGAAAAGCTCGCCACGTACCCGCCGCTGTGGCACGCCACCTGCGGCATCGGGCACACACGCTGGGCGACGCACGGCGCCCCCACTGATGAAAACGCCCATCCTCACGGCACAGCGCGCGTTTCGCTGGTGCATAACGGCATCATCGAAAACAGCGGCGAGCTTGCCGCCCATCTCACAGCGCAGGGCTACACCCTCACCTCACAGACCGACACCGAGGTGGCTGCCCTGCTGATCGACTATCACTACGGCATCTCCGGCGACCCTGCGGCAGCGATATTTTCCACTCTGCAGCAGCTGCGCGGCAGCTTTGCCCTTGCCATCTGCTTTGCCGATCACCCACAACGCCTCTATGCCGTTTGCACAGATAATCCGCTGATCATCGCACAAGGGGCGGACGGGGCACTTATTGCCTCGGATCTCCCCGCCCTTCTTTCGCACACAAAACGCTATTACCGTCCCGAGGACGGGGTGCTGGCCGTTTTGCAGGAGGATGAGATCCGATTTTTCACGCAAGACGGCGAGGTCAAGCAGCGCGAGGAGCATGCTGCGCAAGCCGCAGCAGAGGCAAAAAAGAATGGGTTTGCACATTTTATGCTGAAGGAGATATACGAGCAGCCGGAAGCGATCCAGCGCACCGTTCTGCCCCATTTGCGGGGTGGCGTGCCGCATTTTGCGGATCTGCCCCTTGCCGCGAATGGCTGCATCCACGTTGTGGCATGCGGCACTGCCATGCACGCAGGGCTTGTTGGCAAGCACGTGATCGAGCAACTGGCACGCATCCCCGTACGGGTGGAGATCGCCAGCGAATTCCGCTACCGCGATCCCATTCTGCACAAGGGAGATCTTGCTATCCTGCTATCGCAATCCGGTGAAACCGCCGACACGTTAGCGGCGTTGCGGCATACCAAAGCGCAGGGCATCTTTACACTTGCCGTCGTCAACGTGCCGGGCTCTGCCATCGCAAGAGAGGCAGATGCGGTGCTGTATACCGAAGCGGGACCGGAGATCGCCGTGGCAAGCACCAAGGCCTATAGCACGCAATGTGCGCTACTTTACCTGTTAGCCCTACACTTTTCTCTGCAATTCGGCAGAATAAGTGCCAATACGGTACGAGAAATTTGCAATTCTCTGCTCCGAGACGTGCCAAACGCCATTCACCGCGTGCTGCAAATGAGCCAACAGCTTCGCACAAGGGCGCAAGGGCTGATTGGGGCGTCGCACGCATTTTATATCGGGCGCGGTATCGACAGCGCCTTATGTGCCGAGGGATCGCTCAAGCTTAAGGAGATCACCTATATCCACAGCGAGGCCTACCCCGCAGGCGAATTGAAGCACGGCAGCATCGCTCTGATCGAAAAAGGCACTCCCGTAGTGGCGCTCTGCACGCAAAGGGCGCTGGCTGACAAGGTCCGCTCCGGCATCCAAGAGGTTGCTGCACGCGGTGCTTCGGTACTGACGCTGCTGGGGCACGGCGTGGCGCAGGAGAGCGATTTTACGGGGGATGCCACACTGATCCTGCCCGAGCTTGACGAGCTGCTTTCCCCCTTTGTTGCCGGCTGTGCCCTGCAGCTGCTTGCCTATCACGTCTCCGATCTCAAGGGGCTGGACGTAGACAAGCCGCGTAATCTTGCCAAATCAGTTACAGTGGAATAAAAAAAGGCGGAGCGCACGCTCCGCCTTTTTTATTCAGCTTTCCACCTGACGGCCAAGAAATCCGGCCGCAGTCTGGATCAGCTTGATCTCCGCATCGCCGGGGGGCGTTTTGCGCCCTTCCTCTTTTTCGCTGCAAAGCGATACCACGCACCCCACGATATCCCCACCCTCGGAAAGAATGGGCATGGCACAGCGCACAACGCGGCTGCCACCCTGCTCGATCGCACCGATCTCCGGCATCTCATCACGATGCACGTAAAGGCTGCGCTGCTCCATGATCTGCTCCAGCTCCTCAGAAAGTGGCTTGTCGGCATATTCCTTGCGCGACACCCCCGCCGTAGCGATCACCGCATCGCGGTCGCAGATCACCACCGAGAGTGCGCAAGTCTTGTATAGTGTCTCCGCATATTCCCCCGCAAAGGTCGAAAGCTCTCCAATGGGCGAATACTTTTTAAAGATCACCTCGCCGTTGTTCGTGTAAATTTCCAACGGGTCGCCTTCTCTGATACGCATGGTGCGGCGGATCTCCTTGGGTAGCACCAAGCGCCCAAGATCATCGATCCGCCTTACGATTCCCGTAGACTTCATATTTCCAACTCCTTGTTTTCTCATCATTTTGTGCTGACATTGGTTATTGTTTGCAGCCACAGCGAAAAATATCCATCATAATCTTTGGTTTTTTCGCAAAAAGAAAATATCATCCCGTTAGAAAAAAGGAGGCTTGCCATATGGCAAGCCTCCTTACGGCAGCAGGCAGCACATTGCGCGCCCCCTGCTCCTTTAGACAAAAAACGCATTCCCGACCGATATTTCAGCAAAATTCGTTTTTTTCTTATTTTCTTTATAAAATCATTTGACATTTGAAGTGAAATAGTATATAATTATTTATCATTATTTATTCTATAAGGAGAAAAACATGTTTTGGGACTACTTGGTGCTCATCCTTTACGTACTCTCCATGGTGGGCATCGCCATCTACACGCGCAACCGTTCAAAATCCGTAAATGACTTTCTGCTTGCCGGCAAAAAGGGGCTTGGCGGCTGGATGACCGCCTTTGCTTACGGCACCACATATTTTTCAGCCGTGATCTTCATCGGCTATGCGGGGCAGTTCGGCCGTCAATTTGGTCTTGCCTCGGTCTGGATCGGCATTGGCAATGCCGTGATCGGCACGCTGATCGCCTGGCTGGTGCTGGCGCGCCGCACCAAAAACATGACCCAGCGGCTGCAATCCAAAACCATGCCCGACTTTTTTGAAAAGCGCTATGGCAGCAAAAACCTCAAGCTGGTCAGCGCCATCATCATTTTCATCTTTCTGATCCCCTACTCCGCATCCGTCTACAACGGCCTTTCCGCCCTTTTTGAGATCGTGTTCGGCATCCCCGGCTGGGCCGTGATGGTGGCACTTGCCACCCTCACCGCGCTGTACCTGTTCTTCGGCGGCTATTTCGCCACCGCCCTTTCCGACTTTATCCAGGGCATCGTGATGC
>JAZNNA010000115.1:0-10288 GCA_045580065.1 Eubacteriales bacterium | reverse complement strand
ACGCAAACCCCGCGCGCGGGGTCGGCGTCGTTCGGCTTTTTTGTAGGATCAGCCGTTCTGATTTTGGTTCTGTGCTTCAAACTGCATGCGCTGCGAGCAGTCGATCATGTTGTTGATCTCGTACTGCACAAGGCCCACCAGCACGATGGGGATCAGCACGCCAAGGATCAGCCAAAGGATCTTGTTGTCGGTCTTTTGCATGCCGTTTGTTTCTTTGATGGCGTTCAGGTTGTCGTCGGCATCAAGGGCAAGCAGCGCGCCGCCGGCCACGGGGAAAAACAGGAACAAAAGAACGGTCAGGATGGGAGGG
The DNA here is from genome assembly GCA_045580065.1 of Eubacteriales bacterium. Classification (GTDB taxonomy): domain Bacteria; phylum Bacillota; class Clostridia; order Oscillospirales; family CAG-272; genus Firm-07. The sequence continues at coordinate 9,978 of JAZNNA010000115.1, read as the reverse complement.
ATCGAGGTCTTGTGCCCGTGCTGCTGCATGGCAGTGCAGGTCACGTAGGTCCACCAGAGCATATAGATGCCGCAGGTGAGGATGGAAAACAGGATCACGCTGACAATTTCTCTTTTTTCAAGCATGGTGATATACCTCCGATATTGATGCTACCAGTATAGCGCAAAAAGCGCGCGTTGTCAATCCTTTTCGTGCTTGTTCTCCGGCTTTTTTTGCTTGCCGGTGCCGATCTCCGCATTTTGAAAATAGCCAAGGCTGATGCTGGCGCGCCCGTGCTTTTGGTGGATGGCGGCAAGAGCGTCCTCCACCGCCTCCTTTTTGCTTGGGGTATCGCTCGGCTGCGAAAAAATATCCAGCTGCTCCTCGGCTTCACCCGGGGGCACCAGTCCTCCCGCCGTTACCGTAAGGGTGCGGATCGCCGTGCCGTATCCAACAGCCGCGCGGATCAACTCCATAGCATGCTCGATCAGCTCAACGCGCAGCCACGTGGCACGCTTTAGCGTGCATTGCCGCTGCACGGTGCGGAAATCCGGCGTTTTGATCTGCACCTGCACCACGGTGGCCTTGCGGTCCTCGCCACGCAGTCTTGCCGCTACCGAGTCGCATAGCGCCATCACGCCCGCGCGGATCTCGCTCTCACCCGAAATGTCACGGCGAAAGGTCATACCGTTGCCCACCGATTTGGGGGCGGGGCGATCGTAATAGCTGCGCACCGGCTCGTCGTCCAGGCCGTTGGCATAGCGCCAGAGCGTATCTCCCATTTCGCCAAGCCTTTGCGAGATCCGTGCGCGGTCGGCGCGTGCCAGATCTCCAATGCTGATGATGCCCATATTGCGCAGCGCCTCAGTGGTGCGCTTACCTGCAAACAGCATGGCAGAAACGGGCAGGGGGTGTGCAATTTCGCGGTAATTGTCGCGGTCGATCACCGTGGTAGCATCCGGTTTTTTATAGTCGCTGCCAAGCTTGGCAAACACGCGGCAAAAGCTGACGCCCACCGAGATGGTGATGCCGATCTCGCGCTTGACACGCTCGCGGATGCGGTCGGCAAGCTCACGGGGGGAGCAGCCGAACAAGCGCATGCTGCCGGTAACGTCCAGAAAGGATTCGTCAATGCCGAAGGGATCGACAAGATCTGTATAGTCCAGATAGATCTTGTTGACAAGGCGTGAGATCTCCTGGTATTTGCCGTGATGCGGCAGCACGCAAACAAGCCCCGGGCATTTTTGCTTTGCGCTGTGGATGGTTTCGGCCGTCTGAATGCCGTATTTTTTGGCAAGCTCGTTTTTTGCCAGAATAATACCGTGTCTGTCCTCGGGGTCACCCGCCACCGCCATCGGCACGCTTGCAAGAGCGGGGTTCATCAAAATTTCGACTGAGGCAAAAAAGCCGTTGCAGTCGCAATGCAATATCACGCGGTCCTTCATACTCAGTCAAGCGCCGCCAGAAATACGGTGTCGGCAGGCAGGTTGGCGCAAACGCCAAAGGGGGTACCCGTGGGGTCGGAAAAGCGCACGGTGTAATGTGCTGCGCCAAGAAAAGCCGCCGCACGGGGGGCGTTTTCCGGGTCGCCCCAAAATTCCTTAAACAAAACGGTGTCGCCGTCAAGCTCATAAAGCGCGGCAAATTTCTCCACCTCGCCCACAGCGCCGCCAAGCGTGTAGCAAAGCGATAGAAATTCCTTGCTCATGCGGCAATAGGGCGCTTGCAAAAAGTCGTCGCGCGCTGCAAGATACGCATCGGGCAAAAGGGTGGTGATGCCTGCGGGATCGCCCTGTGCCTCACCCTGCAGCTCGCGGTAGGGGGAGAAGGGGACAAAGCCCGCATCCTTGTAAAACTCAAACAGAGAAGGGGACATCGGGCGCAAAAAAACGGGGTTACCCTCGGCAATGATCTCGCGCAAAAGCTGCTTGGCATAGCCCTTGCCGCGGTGGTCGGGGTCGGTTGCAACGGCATAAAGATAGCGCGCGGGCAGCTCGCCCTCTGAGGTGATCACGGGGTAGGGCAGGGCAAACAGCATAGAAAGCAGCGTACCATGCTCGGCGATCCCCTCTAAATGCTTTGGAAAGCCCAGCGCAAACAGCGCCTCGGTAAAGGAAGGCTCCTCGCCGGGAAAGGCCGTTTCATATAGCTTTTTGGCAGCAGTGTAAAGATCCTTCATCTTGTATGCCCTCCTTTTTCAACTTCTTTATTTAGTATATAACATTTTTCCCTCGCCGTCAAGAGCCGCCCCGGAAAAAGTGGGTGGCTTTTCGGGCTTTTGCAAGGGAGATTTTTCTAAAACCGATACCGTTATGCCACTTTTTCCATAATTTACATTTGCTTTTCTCACCGCAGATATGGTAAAATGGTAGCAACGAGAAAGGAGGAGCTTTTTATGAAACGACATCTACGTGTGGGGGCCTTCGCGCTGCTTTTGGGGCTTTTACAGCTGCTTTGTCTGCCTGCAGCGGCTATCCTGCCGCAGTATACACCGTCCAATGCCTATCGCAAATCTACATATCATCAAAGCCTTGCGGATCTCCCCAAAACGGGCGACGGTGCCTTTGATACCGTATCGGTTGCGCTTTCGCAGCTTGGATATCACGAGGGGAATGGCACCGCCGATCTCGGCGGCAAAAATCAAGGCGGCAGCCGCAATTTTACCGAGTATAATTTTGCCCTTGGCAAGATAGACGGCAGCTACGGATACGCGTGGTGTGCCGCCTTTGCTTCCTGGTGCCTGCAGCAATCCGGCGAGCGCGAAAGCGCCGGCGGCCTTTTCGCTAGCTGCACGCTTTGGGTGGATAAGCTCCGCGAGCTGGGGCAATACAGCACGCGCGGCTCGGGGTATACGCCGCGCTCGGGGGATCTGATCTTCTTTCGCTCGTCAGGTGTAGCGCGCGCCTCGGACCACGTGGGGCTTGTGCGCTACGTCAGCGGCGGCAGGGTCTATACAGTCGAGGGGAATTCCTCGGGGAAGGTCTCCTTGCGCGAATACAAGCTGACCGACAGCTATATCGTGGGCTACGGAAAGCCGCAGTACAAGGGGGGATCGCTTGGCATCAAGCGCACCGCGCACGAGGATAAGAGCGACGGGTGGTATGTCGTGACCTACGACTTTTTAAATCTGCGTGCCGAGCGCTCTGCAGCGTCCCCCAAAAAGGGTGAGCTGGACCATGGCGATATGGTGCGGATCACCGCCGTGGAAAACGGCTGGGGTGCGATGGAATACAACGGGATCACGGTATATGTATCGCTGGATTACGCCGATTTTGTTGCCCCCGTTCCCTATCAGGTCACCTACGAGAGCGAGGGCACTACCCTCTTGGAAAGCGAATTTTACAGCACGTCACAGCCCTTTGTGGCGGCGTTTACCCCAACGCGCGAGGGGTATTTGTTTTTGTATTGGCAAACAGAGCAGGGGGAGAGCTATCACGCGCTTGATGCGCTCCCTGTAGCGGATATTCGCTTGCAGGCGGTGTGGGAGCAGATCCCCGTGCCCCAGCCGCCCGTGCAGCCCCCGGAGGACACCGAGCAGGTGCTGCCGCCGCAGCTTGACCTGCCGGGTGCTGTGATCCCCCCTGCAGCTGAAGGAGGGCCGCCCTCACCCACCCCACAAGTAAAAGCAGCTGCTGCGCGGCATGCGGGCGTGGTCAGCGCCGTGCTTTCGCTTTGCGCATCCTTTATTTATCTCTACTATCGCCGCCGCGAGGAATAACAAAAAGCAGACCGTCAGGTCTGCTTTTCTATTTCGTCGGCAAGGTTGATCAGCCGTACCCCGTGCTTTAAGGCGTAGGAGCAGGTGTAAAGCGTGCCGCCCTTGTTTTCTATTAAATAGGAAAGGCAAAGGTCGCTGCCATCCACCAGAGCACGGTTGCGGGCGTGCATGCAATCGGGGGTGTAATGCTCGCGTGCATAGCAGATCTTGTCCGCTTTTTCTAAGATCTCGGCATATTCGGCCTTGTCCGCCTCGCTCCAGTATTTGCTCTGATCGCGGCAGGGGAGCATCAGCACAAGGCGGCAATCCGGATGCCGCTCGCGCAAAAGAAGCACGCGCTCGGCGGCCAGTGTGTCAAAGCCAAGGGCGCCCCCGGCGCGGAACTCTACAAAGCCCACGTCATACAGCGCCTGCAGGCGGCGGTCAAGAATGGCGGTAAGCTGGTCGCGCACCTCGGGTGCGATCACGCGGTGACCGGTAAAGCAGCAGGTGGTCATTGACACGCTCCTTTCATTTGGATGATGGTTGCCCCTTCAGTATATCACAAAATCACTTTTTATGAAAGGGATTTTTCAAATATTCCGCTTTTTTCAAAAAATCGTTCTTGCTTTTTTGCGCTTTTTTGCTGTGTGATGCGCTTTTTTGTGCGCTTTCCTGCGGCGCTGACAAAAGCTTTCTTTTTTTCTGCGCGGAATGTGCCCTTTTTTGCAGGCGAGTGGCGGTACAATCAAAAGAAAAAAACGGAGGTTTGGTTATGGACGTGAGAGAAATAGACCATACAAGAAAAAAGAAGGAAGCAAAGGGACGCGAGCTGCCCATAGAGGAGCTTTGTCTGTATTTGCTGTTTGCGGGTGTCGGCGCCCTGCTGGGGAGCGCTGAGCTGATCTTTGGCGTGCATCCCTTCGGTGTGGCGCTGGCCGCTGCGGCGGGTAAGGTGTTTCCCGGTGTGGCGCTTGGCGTTGCCGCCTTTGCGCTTTGCACCAAGGACTATCTTTCCATGGCGGCGCTGGGGATCGTGGCGCTGATCAGATTGGGATTTTCCTTTTACCCGGCACGAGAGGGTACGCGCAGCACGCCCTTGTTTGGCGAGCGACTTGGCTTTCGTATGATCGCGGCGGCAGCCTCGGTCATCATAACGGCTGCGGTGTCGCTTTTTCAAAATGATTTCCGCTATTATTATCTGTTTGCCCTGCTGCTTGGCACCCTAACTGCCGCGCTTGCGGCGCTTTTGCTCAGCGGGCTGTTTATGCCGCGCGAGCGCTTGTTTCCCTACAGCCGTGAGGCAGGACTTGCCACGCTTGGCCTTTTGTGCATCTTCGCTCTGCGCGAGGTCAGCCTGCTTTCCATCTACCCCTCGGCCGTTGCGGCAGCGCTGGCGGCCTTTTGGCTGGGGGCGCATTACGGCATTGCGGTCGGCGTTGTGGGCGGTGGCTTATGCGGCCTTTGCTTTGATCCCGTCAGCGCACCCGCGTTTTTGCTTTGCGGGCTTGGGTTCTCCTTGCTGGAAAAAAGCAGCCGCGGCGGCGCCATTCTTGCAGGGAGTGCTGCGGCCGCAGCCTATGCGTATGCCATTTCCGGCGTGACGGGTGTGACCGCACTGCTGCCCGCGCTGCTTACCGCGGGGGCACTCTTTCTGGCAGGGGATAGCGCTGGGATCGTGCAGGGCTCTCCTGCCGAGCGCATCCGTATGCTGCGGCGCCGCGGCGCCCTGCAGGCGGCCAGGGCGCACGGGGCGCAAATGCAGAGCGCACACCTCAAAGAGATCTCGGGGGCGCTTGCGGATATTTCCGGTATCCTCTATGAGCTTGGCGGCACGCAGCGTCGCCCGGGGCTTTTGGATCTGCGACACTTGTGCGACCGCGAGTTTGATAAGGTCTGCCCGCAATGCCCGCACCGCGACGTCTGTTGGGGGAGCGAATATACCGCAACTGCCGAGGCTGTGGGGGCGCTTGGCACGCGTTTGCACGCCACGGGCGAGGTGGACAGGACCCGCATTCCCCCTGCGCTTGCGGCGCGCTGCCGTGATCTCGGCAGCATTTTAGAGGGGATCAACGCGGGTGCCGAGCGCCTGTTTGAAGAAGCGATGCGCGGCGACAAGACCTCGGTGGTGGCAATGGATTACGCCGCTATGGGGCGGATGCTGGGCGAGGCGCTTGCACAGGGCGAGGAGGCATATTGCATTGACGTGGCAACGGGCGAGCGTATCGCGGCACGCCTGCAGCGGCTCGGCTACGTGTTTGAAAGCGTTTCGGTGTGCGGCAGGTCGCACAGATCCGTGCTGCTGCGCGGCATCCGGTTGCCGGGGCGGCATATCAAGCTGCGCGAGCTGCGGCAGGTGCTGGAGCAGCATTGCCACTGCCTTTTGGGCGAGGCTGAGATCACCGAGCAGGAGGGCGCGCAGGATATCACCTTTGGCGAGCGCTGCAGATTTACAAGCGTGACCGTAAAGCAAACGCGCGCCAAGGGCAAGGAAAACGGTTATTGCGGCGACAGCGTGATGTCCTTTTCCACAAAAGGGGGGTACGACTATGCCTTTCTTTGTGATGGGATGGGCAGCGGCAATCGCGCGGCGCTGACCTCAGCGCTTGCTGCCACGGTGCTTTCTCGCTTTTTGCGCGCAGGGAACCGCGCCGATACCTCGCTGCGCATCTTAAACGGCGTGCTGGCGGCACGTGGGCAGCGCGAGAGCGAGGCAAGCACCACGGTGGATCTTTTGGAGATCGACCGCGTCAGCGGCGAGGCAGCCCTTTTCAAATGCGGTGCAGCTCCCACGTATCTTTTGCGCGGCGGCATGACGACCCGCTTTTTCTCGCGCACGGCGCCCATTGGTATCTTAGAGGCGCTGGATGCGGAAAAGCTGCGCTTTGACCTTGAGGAGGGGGATGTGCTGGTACAAGTAAGCGACGGTATCACCCGTGGCGAGGAGGAGTGCCTGTGGCTTTCTGATATGCTACTGACGCGCTGGGAGGGAGATGCCGAAAAGTTTGCCCGTCTGGTGCTTAATCGCGCCGAGGAGCAGGGAATGGACGATCTTTCCGTGCTGATCACCGAGATCAGGGCTGCTCCCGTCCCCGGCACCGAGGAAGCGGCACAAATGGCCGGATAAAACAAAAAAACCGAGGGACGTGCCCTCGGTTTTTTTGTTTTATGATCAAAAGATCATGATCAGGAACTGTGCACAAAGCACAACGGAGATCAGTGCGATGGGATAGGTTGCGGCGTAGGAGGAGCCAACGTCCTCGGTGCCGGAAACCTGAATGAGAGTACCAAGCGCGGGGGTGGAGGTCATGCCGCCGGTGATAGAGCCAAGGCTGTTGAGCAGGTTCATCTTCAGCACAAACTTTGCAAAGATAAAGCCGACCACCATGGGCAGCAGTGTCATCAGCGCGCCGTAGAGGAAGTAGATGGGCTGGAAGCACTCGACAAACTTAGCGCCGCCTGCAACGCCTGCACCGATAAGGAACAGCATCAGACCCAGCTCGCGGAACACCTTCAGGGTCTGCGTGGGAGGGGTAACGTTGACGGGGCCAAATCTTTTGAAGTGGCCAAAGATCAGGGATACCAGCAGGCAGCCGCCCGTGGTGGTGAGAGAGAAGGTGCCAAACTTGATGGAGCCTGCCAGCATGCCGAGAATGGCGGCGCAGGCAAAGGCGGCAATGCCAAAGGGATCGATATCGATCAGCTTGCGCTTGGGAGCCTGTTCCACCTCTGCGATCTCGTCGCCATCCTCGTTTACCTTAGAGGGGGCGGCGTTGGCGGCGGCAAGGATCTCGCGCTCCTTGGCCATATCGGTCTTCATAAACTTGGGCACAAGCTGTACGAACAGCACCACGCCGATCACGCCGAAGATATAGGCGATACCGTTACCAACGGCAACGTATTCGGCAAGCCCCTCGCCGATCGCCTCCTTAGAAGCGGAGAACGCGGGGGTGGAGGTGAGTGCGCCGGAGAACAGGCCCGTCATGATCGCAACCAGCTGATCGGCAGGAACGTCCTTCATGGTCGCCTTAGCGATCATGATGCAGCCCGCGCACACAAGTGCGCCGGAAATGATGATGATAAGACCAAGCAGAATGTAGGTCTTAAAGTTCTTTTTCAGGTTGCCAAAGAATTTGGGGCCTGCAATAAAGCCGACCGAGGTGACAAACAAAATAAGACCGATGTTTTCCACGATCTTAAGCGCATTGCCCACGTACAGGGGCATCTGCTTGGAAAGGGGCTCGTAAAACAGGCACCCAAACAGCAGCGCGATCAGAAATACGCCTGCGGTGCCAAGGTTTACGCCCTTGATGGTGATGCGGCCCACCAGATAGCCGACAGCGGCAATGGCAAGCACGGCAAACACAAGAAAAGAAACGCCCTTGACGGAAAGTGCAAAATTTCCGTCAAAGAAATTAAAGAGTTCCATTGAAAACAGCCTCCGATAATTGTTATGCAGGGGAGAGCGTATTTCGCGCAAAACTTTACCCGCTCCGGGGGTTTTTGCGCAAAAAACGTCCTCCCATCAAATGTGCGGCACTTCATACACACCCCACACAGTCTGCCCTTGGCAGCGTGTGAGGTGCGCATTTTGTGCCTTTTTTGAAAGGGGTGCTTTGCTTGCACCCGTTTTTGGTCAAAAGGTTTTGGTGGGGGATAGGGGCAGCTTTCTCAAAGATGCCCCCTAACGCATCCCTTAAATAGGCTTTGCGCCTCTTGCGTAGTTGGGGATCAGAATGGGAGAGCACTTGTCGGTCTTGATGCCGGCGGCCTTCTGCTCGGCGGCAAAGTCCTTCACGTGCTTGAGAGTGGGCTTGCCCAGCTTATCAAGCTTCTTGGCAGCTGCTGCGGCATTGACGCCCGCGTTGCGACCAAAGACGATGATATCGAGCAGGGAGTTGCCCATCAGACGGTTTTCACCGTGGATACCACCCACAGCCTCGCCTGCGACAAACAGGTTTTCTACGTCAGACATGCCATTAGCAGCGATCTTGATACCGCCGTTCTGGTAGTGCAGGGTGGGGTAGATAAGGATCGGCTGCTTGCGCATATCAATGCCGTACTTGAGGTACATACGCATCATGGCGGGGATGCGCTTTTCAATGGTGCCCTCGCCGTGCAGCATGTCGATCATGGGGGAATCAAGCCATACACCCTGGCCGCCGTTGAAGGTGTCAACGCCGCCGCCGCGCTTGCACTCACGGATAACGCCGGAAGCGCAGATATCACGGGTCTCAAGCGAGTAGATGAAGGGCTCGCCGTCCTTGTTGACGAGCTGTGCGCCGATGGAGCGGACCTTCTCGGTCACCAGTGCGCCAAAGATCTGAGAGGGGTAAGCAACACCCGTGGGGTGGTACTGCAGGGTGTAAGCGTACAGCAGGGGGGCGCCTGCGCGGTATGCAAGCACCAGACCGTCTGCGGTTGCACCGTAGTGGTTGGAGGTGGGGAAGCCCTGATAGTGCATACGGCCTGCACCGCCGGTTGCGATCACAACGGTCTTGGCGCGTGCGATCAGGATCTCCTTGGTTTCCATATTCATCAGAACCGCACCGGAAGCGCGACCCTTGTCGTCCTTAATGATCTCAATAGCAGCGCAGAAGTCCACTACGGGGATCTCGCGGTTTTGTACCTCGTCACGCAGCACGCGCATGATCTCTGCACCGGAGTAGTCCTTGCAGGCGTGCATACGCTTGCGGGAGGTGCCGCCGCCGTGGGTGGTGACCATCGTGCCGTCAGCTTCCTTGTCGAACATGACGCCAAGGTCATTGAGCCACTTGATGCACACGGGGGCATCGTTTACCAGCTTATAGACCAGCTCGGGCACGTTGGTGAAGTGTCCGCCGCCCATAACGTCCAGATAGTGCTGTGCGGGGGAGTCGTTAGGCTTATCCGCTGCCTGAATACCGCCCTCTGCCATCATGGTGTTGGCATCGCCGTGACGGAGCTTGGTAACGATCATGACCTTTGCACCGTTTTCGTGTGCCATGATCGCTGCGGCAGAGCCTGCGCCACCGCCGCCGATGATCAGCACGTCGGTTTCGTAATCGGTGCGGGAAAGATCAATCTTTGCGGGGTTGATGCGGCTGTTTGCCTGCAGAAGCTCGGCAAGCTCAAGCGGCACCTTTTCGCCCTTATTAGGCCCGATCGCAAGCTCCTTGAACTGATCTGCGATATGGTCGGGGTGATTTTCAAGAAGGACCTGATCCTTTTCCTCCGCTGTCATGCGGCGGGGATGATTGCCTGCAAGGACCTGCGCCAAGCGCTCCCCACGGGTAGCTTCAACCTTTTTTATAGATTCTAAC
>JAZNNA010000114.1:0-19169 GCA_045580065.1 Eubacteriales bacterium | reverse complement strand
GAAAGCTCTATGTGGAAGGTATCCGAGGGCGGCATCAGACTGTTTGAAAAAAGCGCGACCATCACGGGGCTGCAAAGCCAGATCAAGGGCGGCTTTAAATTTATCAAGGTGCACGCCGGCCAAAAGCTTTACCTTGCAAACGTAGAGATCGAGGTGCTGACCACCTTTGACGATCTGCACCCTCACCGCATCCAAGATCAAAACGATACCAATACCGTACTGCGCTTTACGATCAACAGCACCAACGGCAGGGGACAGAAGGTGGGTGAGCCCACCACCGTGCTGTGGCTTGGCGACTCCTATAAGTACCAAAGCCGCTACCTGTGCGCCATGTACGGCAGTTACCTTAAATCCGATATGGTGCAAATGGCACACCACGGCAACATCGGCTGCGAAAAGGAGCTGTACGGCACCGTACAGGCAAAGGTGCTTTGGTTCCCGATCTTTGTCAAGCATTTCAATTTGTTTATGACCCCGCAATGGACCGCATCCTATGAGGTCAATTTGTACGCGGTCACCCTGCCCAGCACGCAGTATATCTACGTTTCGGGCAAATACGATATTACGTTGCCCTTCAGCGCTACCACGGGTATGCCGGATTACGACAATATCTTTGATACCATGACGGGTGAGCGGATCGAATACGATAACGAAGCTGCTTATAACAGCACCGAGAAGTTCAAGTAAATCCAAAAGGGGGTGCTGACAGCACCCCCTTTTTTCCAACGAAAGGAGAAAAAGATGAAGACCTCAAGGCTTTTAGCGCTTTTCCTTGCCACCGTGATGCTGATCGGCTCTGCGGTGCTGCTTTCCTCTTGCGCAAAGAAGAACGGGAGCGTAAAGCTTGGCAGCAAGCAGGTCGCGCTTGATCTTTTAGACTACGGCGTGGTCTATGCCGACGAGATCGGCGAATACAGCATGTCCTTTCGCAATTATATGGCGCAGTTTGTAGAGGAGCTTGGCAGCGCAACGGGGCAAAAGCTTATCGCTTATAGCGAGGAGCGCGCCAAGACCGAAGCAGGGGACAAGGAGATCCTGATCGGCGCGACCAAGCGCGAGGAGAGCGAGAAGGCGCTGGCCTCCATTAAGGGTGAGGGCTTTGCCATCCGCGTGACCGAAAACAAACTTGTGATCGTGGGCAGCTCTCCTCTCTTTACTCTGCAGGCGATGAGCTATTTTGCGCAGAATTACCTGACGCCCGATCACGTGAGCGGAGAAGCGCTTTCCGTGCATGAAAGGATCACCCTGAAAAATGCGGAAACGCTGCTGCTTGCCACCGAGGAGGAGTCCTATTTCAATTACGTATATGCCGATGGCTTGTACGAAAAGGATCCCAAGGGCCTTCCGTGGGACCCGGTGGATAACGATTACTGCGACTATCCCGTGCAGGCCGCCAACGAGCTTGCCGAGGCCGCTGCGGGGGCCGTTGCGCTGCGTGCTTCAAAGTTTGCCCTGCAAAAGGATAGCGAGAAAAGCACAAGCGCAGAGGTGCTTGTCGGCATGGTGGACCGAGAGGAGTGCCGCAGTGTGCTTTCCACCCTGCGGGAGAGCGAATACGGTATTTGCGTGCAGAACGGCAAGCTGGTGATCACCGGCTGGAACGATCTTGCGCTGGAGAGTGCCACGCTGCTTTTCAAGGGCTTGCTTGCAGATGCCAAGTCCATCGATGAAGAAGGAAAGGTCCGCCTCTGCATCCCCGCCACCCTTTCGCTGAAGGGGAAGGTGGATACAAGCTGGATCACCGATTTTCCACGCCCCGACGCTCTCTCGCTTGTCAACACGCTGGACGTGCAGGACGGCGCGCTGGAATTTTTGTACACGGGCGATCAGATCTCGGATAAAAGCTTTGACGAGTACCTTGAAAAGCTGAAGGGGGAAGGGTACGGCAAGCTGAGTGAAAACAGCATCGAGGGCAGTAAATTTGCCACCCTTTCCAACAAAAAGACCAACACGTACCTTTACGTTGCCTACAATGCCTACACGCACGCCGGCGAGTACGTGCAGGATTTTGATGCGGAGTATTTTGAAAAATGTCTGCGCATCGTATCCGCGCCCCTGGATACAGTCACGTTGCCGGATGCGGGGCTGCTTACCCCCAACCCATCCTACGAAAAAAAGACGGATGCCTCTATCACCTCGGTGGATCTGATGTCCAGCAACTCGGCAGAAAGCTACGTTGTTATGCTTGAGGACGGCAGATTTGTCATCATCGACGGCGGCGGTGGCGACCAGCAGCGCGCGCAAACGGTGCTGCTTTGGGACGTGCTGTGCGATCTTCACACCAAGGCATGGGGTGCAGCCCCTACCACGCAGCAGCCGGTGCATATCGCCGCGTGGCTGATCACGCACGCGCATAACGACCACTTTAACGTATGCCGTGAGCTGATGCGGAGCTATGGCAAAAACGGGCTTTTGAAGATAGATTACTTCCTTGCCAACTTCCCCTCGCGCACCGAGACCTTCCCCGTGTACAGCGGCGGCAACGATATCTCTCTTGAGGACGTAAAGGGGCTGCAGGGCAGCGTGCTGGGTGGCTTTAAATACGTAAAACCGCATACTGGTGACGTGTTTTACCTTGCAAATCTGAAAATTGAGATCCTTGCCACGCACGAGGATCTGAACCCCCATCGCCTGAATTATTTCAACGATAGCTCTACGGTCTTCCGCTTTGATATCAAGCCGACGGGCGGTGAGAGCGTGACCTCGATCTGGACGGGGGATGCCTATTACAAGCAAAGCCGCAATCTGTGCGCCATGTACGGCAGCTATCTGCAATCAGATATGGTGCAGATCTCGCATCACGGCTATAACGGCCTTGAGGCGGCGTTTTATCAGAGCGTAGCTGCCACCACGGTGTGGTTTCCCGGAACGCTTCCCGGTTACAAGTACCATTCCGATCCTGCCAAAAAGGATAGAGATTGGCCTTTTAGTGCCAACTACGCCGCGCTGCATGCCGCACACACGAAATACGTTTTTGTTTCCGACCTGCACAACACCACGCTGTACCTGCGTGCCGCGGGTCCGGATTACGACAATTTGTACGATGCCTTTTATCACAGCGACCTGAATAGCCAAGCGAGCGAGGCAATTATCAAAAAATAAAAAAGGCCCGGAAACACATACCGTTTCCGGGCTTTTTCGTCTTTATAATGCGGATTTTGTGATCTCAAGCGGTGCTCTGATGGCGTTCTCGGCGCTCTCGATCGCCACGCGCCTTGCATAGTCGTCAACGCCCTCGGGCGCCCATGTCACGGCACTTGGCGCAAGCCCCGTGATGGCACAGATAAAGGTCAGCGCTGCAATGTATCTGCCCTTGTCCATGCTTAAATGATAGCAATCCCGGGTCAGCAATCCGATACCCGACGTGCGCGCATTTTCAATGGCGGTGCCGGTGGGGGCAAGCAGGTCCACCTTGGGGCAGCTAAGAACCGCTTCTATCATGACCTCAACCAGCTTTTCACGCATCGCGGCAATATTTCCGCCGTAGGAAAGGATCTCGTGGTGCTGACGGGTATGCTCGCCCATCCAGGTCATGTTAAAGGCAATTTTCGTGTGTGCAGGGGCCAGCGCCTTGATGTGATCGATCAGCGGCTCCAGCTTTGTATAGTATTCGGCTGAGGTGTTGCGGGAGCCGCCCTTTGTACCGTGCTGAATGGCGATCCAGTCCCAGTCCTCACTTTTTACTGCCTCGTCAATGCTTTGGTCAGGGGTTTCGCTCCATCCGTCCCCCTCGTTTTGATAGTAGGTGTAAGCGGCAAGATTTTCGGTCGCGTGCTGATAATGCATATCAAGCGAGCAGCCGCCAACGTACAGCGTGCCGAATTTCACGCTTTTGATCCCCATCGAAAGGGCAATGCCTGCGGCGTGCTCCATGGTATCCACAGAAAAGCTGTTGCCAACAAATAAAACCTTTAAGCTGTTCATAGCAAAACTCCTTAAGAAATGATCGAAAGCCACAAAAGCAGGCAGGGGAGTGCAAAGATATGCGAGATCAGCGCAAGTCCCGCGCCAAGGCGGCAATCCTCGCCCACAAGCTTGGGGAACACGATGGTGTTCAGTCCGCAGGGCATACAGGTGATCATCACCATCATCGGCAAAATGCTGTCCAGGTGCAGCAAGCGGCAAATGCCGTATACGATGAGGGGCACCGCCACAAGGCGGATGGCAGAAAACAGATACGCGCGCTTTTCGCACACCATTCCCTTGAGCGAAAAGGTGGAAAGCGTAAGTCCCGTCAGCAGCATGCTGAGGGGCCCCACGCACGACGATGCCATCGAGATCACGCTGTCAAGCACGTTCGGCAGCGTAAGACCGGTAAGTCCCGCGATTGCACCAAGCAGAATAGAGATCGTCATAGGGTTGAGCAGCCGCTTCCAGGGGTTGTCACCGCCCGTCAGAAGGGCATAGCCAAAGGTGTAGGTGTAAAAGATAAAGGGAATGGCAAAAAAGATAAAGTCAGCCAGCATCCGCTCACCAAATACCGCCTCGATCAGCACGTAGCCAAGGTAGGCATAGTTGGTGATCACAAGCGAATAGCGGTACACCCTGCGCTCATAGCTTTGCTTTGTCAGCAGCTTAGAAAAGAAAAACGCGCCGATGACAAGCAGCAAAAGCAGGGTGACCGAGGCCAGCAGAAAGTGATATTTTTGTTTGAGATAGGGTACGGTAAAGTTGTCCGCAAACGAGCGGAATACCTTGCAGGGCAACAGCAGATTGACAAGCAGCACGGATAGGATATCGCTGTGCGCAGCCTTGCCCTTGAATTTTTTGCCGATCAGGTAGCCCGCCAGAATAAAAATATATAGGATAAGTAGCTGTTGAAGGATCAGTTGCATTTGCATCCCCCTTTCCATATCTTCTATTATACAAAAAAAGCAGGGCTTTGTAAATAGAAAAGCAAAATTTTAAAGCACCCTTATTGATCATAAGGGTGCTTTTTGTTACAGCCTGCAGCTCGTCGGCTGTCGAAAGGCATACGCGCCGGAGTGGTCTGCCGCGCCAAGCATCCCCTCAATGCGCAAAAGGCGGTTGTATTTTGCCACGCGCTCAGAGCGGCAGGGCGCCCCGGATTTGATAAACGGGGTGTTGGTTCCCACGCAGATATCCGCGATCGTGGTGTCCTCGGTTTCCCCCGATCTGTGCGAAAGCATGCTGCGATAGCCCGCGCTTTTTGCCGTACGGATGCACTCCAGCGTTTCGCTGAGCGTGCCGATCTGGTTAGGCTTGATTAGCACTGCATTGGCAATGCCTTCCTGCACCCCCTCGCGCAATCGCACGGGAGAGGTGACAAACAGGTCATCCCCCACCAGCATCACCCGTTTGCCAAGGCGGCAGGTCAGCTCGCGCCACCCGGCAACGTCACTGTCGGCAAGCCCGTCCTCGATCGAATAAAGCGGAAACTCCTCGCAAAGCGCCGCAAGATAGGCAATAAGCTCCCCGCTTTTCATGCGCTTGCCGCGCTTGGGCAGCAGATAGTCGCCTTCCTCAGTCATCCATTCCGAGGCGGCAACGTCCAATGCGATCCTCACGCGATCGGTGTCGT
Source organism: Eubacteriales bacterium (assembly GCA_045580065.1). Lineage (GTDB taxonomy): Bacteria > Bacillota > Clostridia > Oscillospirales > CAG-272 > Firm-07. The sequence continues at coordinate 13,627 of JAZNNA010000114.1, read as the reverse complement.
ATCCCGCCTCGCGTATCGCTTCAACCAGCAGTGAGAGCGCCTCGGCATCCGAGGCAAGATCCGGCGCAAAGCCCCCCTCGTCCCCCACCGTGGTGGCAAGTCCCCGCGCGTGCAAAAGCCTGCCCAGCGTGTGATAGATCTCGCATCCCCATCGCAACGCCTCGGCAAAGCTTTCCGCCCCCACGGGCAGGATCATAAACTCCTGAATATCCACGTTGTTTTGCGCGTGCTTGCCCCCGTTTAAAATGTTCATCATGGGCGCAGGCAGGCGCCCCGCCGATACGCCGCCGATATAGCGGTACAGCGGCAGATGATAAAACCCCGCCGTGGCACGTGCCACCGCCAGCGAAACGGCTAACGTGGCGTTTGCCCCAAGCTTGGCCTTGTTTTGCGTGCCGTCCAGCTCGCAAAGCTGCCGGTCAATGCGCTCCTGCTCCGCGGCGTTTTCGCCGACAAGGGCAGGGGAGATGTGATGGTTGACGGATGCCACCGCGCGCAGCACCCCCTTGCCGCCAAAGCGCGTAGGGTCACCGTCGCGCTTTTCCTTTGCCTCGTATTGCCCCGTAGAGGCCCCCGAGGGTACGGCAGCGATCCCCACGCTGCCATCCTGCAGCACAACGGTCGCCTCCACCGTGGGGTTGCCGCGCGAGTCAACGATCTCGCGCGCCGCAATCTTTTCTATGATCGGTCTGTTCATTTCAAGCACTCCTTCTTTTTTGCTTATTTTGCGCAAAATCGGGGGGCGTTATGCCAAAAAGCAATAAAAAGCCGCTGTAAGAATACTCTCACAGCGGCTTTTTGCACGCTATTTGCTTATTTCTTGGGGAAGCTGTCCTTCAGCCCCACCACGCGGTTGAACGTGCCGGGATGCTTGGTATCGGCGCAGTAGTAGCCGTCGCGCACAAACTGGAACTTGTCGCCGGGGGCGGCATCGGCCAGCGAGGGCTCGATCTTGGCGTTTTCTACCACGGTGAGGGAACTCGGGTTGAGATAATCGTTATAGGTCTTGCCCTCAGGCAGGTCTGCGGGGTTTTCCAGGTTCAAAAGATTGTCGTAAAGCTTCAGGGTGGTGTCCTTGGCGTACTTAGCGGAAAGCCAATGGATCGTGCCCTTGATCTTTCTGCCGTCCACGGGCATGCCGTTTCTGGTTTCAAGATCGGCGGTGCAAAGGATCTTCACAACGTTGCCGTCGGCATCCTTTACGATATCCTGATACTTGATGATATAAGCGCCCATCAATCTGACCTCGCCCTCGGGCTTTAAGCGGAAGAACTTGGGGGGCGGAACCTCGGCAAAATCGTCGGCGTCGATATACACCTCGCGGGTAAACGGCAGGGGACGTGTGCCAAGCTCGGGCTTTTGCGGGTGGTTGGGCAGATCAAAGTATTCTTCCTTTGCGGCATCGTAGTTGGTGATCTCCACAAGGATGGGGTGCTTGATGGCAATGCGACGGGGCGCGTTTTCGTTCAGCTCGTCGCGGATGCAATGCTCCAGCATGCCGATGTCCACAAGGCTGTCTGCCTTAGAAACGCCTGCCTCGCGCACAAAGCGGAAGATGGAGGAGGGGGTGTAGCCGCGGCGGCGCAGCGCGCAGATGGTGGGCAGACGGGGGTCGTCCCAGCCGTCAACGGTATTGCTTTCCACCAACGAGCGCAGATAGCGCTTGGACATCACGGTGTTGGTGATGTTAAGGCGCGCAAACTCGCGCTGCTTAGGCGGGTTTTCAAAGCCGATGTTATTGATCACCCATTCGTAAAGCGGGCGGTGGTTTTCAAACTCCAGCGAGCAAAGCGAGTGTGTGATGCCCTCAAGCGCGTCCTGAATGGGGTGCGCATAGTCGTAGAGGGGATAGATGCACCACTTGTCACCCTGGCGGTGATGATGCGCGCGCACGATGCGGTAGATCGCGGGGTCGCGCATATTCATGTTGGGGGATGCCATGTCGATCTTGGCGCGCAGGGTCTTGGAGCCGTCGGGGAACTCGCCGTTCTTCATGCGCTCAAACAGATCAAGGTTCTCCTCAACCGAGCGGTCGCGGTAGGGGCTGTTGCTGCCCTTTTGCGTCAGCGTGCCGCGCGTTTGGCGCAGCTCCTCGGCAGAAAGGTCGCACACGTAGGCCTTGCCGTCCTTGATCAGCTTTACGGCAAATTCATAGCACTTGTCAAAGTAATCCGAGCCGTAGAACACGCCGCCCGTGGGGGTGGCACCCAGCCAGCAAAGGTCCTCGTAGATCGACTCAACGTACTCGGTGTCCTCCTTGGTGGGGTTGGTGTCGTCGTAGCGGAGATTGAAAAGTCCGCCGTATTTTCTTGCCGTTTCCACGTTGATCATGATCGCCTTGGCAGAGCCGATGTGCAGGTAGCCGTTGGGCTCGGGCGGAAAACGGGTGTGAATTTTCAGATTGGGGTTTTCTGCAAGATCCGCGTCAATGATGTCGTGGATAAAATTGCTGCTGATGATTTCTTCCATTTATTTTTACCTCTTTTCTGCAAGAGCTGCAAGCATTGCATGGATGCGGGCGCAAACGCGCTCCTTGCCAAGGATCTGCATCACGGCGTACATATCGGGGGAATTGAGCTTGCCGGTCACGGCCACGCGCAAGAACATACTCACGTCAGCCACGCTGCCGCCAAAGGCCGCAGGATCTTCACGGTAGGCCTTCATATCCGAGGCAAAGCCCATCGATTCGGCAACCGCCTTGATCTTGTCAAACCAAGCGTTCATATCGTCCTTCTCGTCGTACGTGGCAAGAAAGCCGTTCAGCGCCTTTGCGATCACGTCGGGGGTGAATTGCTCGGGGTAAGCATCGGTCACGGTAAACCAATCGTCAAAGAAAAAGTCGAGATAAGGCTTTACGTCTGCCCATACGGCAAAGTCCTTGCGGGGCTTTTTGCCGCCGCGGCCGATCGAAAGGATCGACTTGGTATAGGCAGGGTCGGCACTCAGGTGCGCGTGCAGATCCGCATCATATTCTGCGGCAAAGTCCACCACGCCCTCATAGACCTCGTCGGCGCTCATGCGAGAGATCACGTTTTTCGAAACGTCGCGCAGCTTGGCAGCGTCAAACAGCGAGCCTGCGGGGTTCATCTTCTTGTGCGAAAACTTAAACGCATCCACGGGCGCATCGGGGTTGGCGCGGCGCCAGTCCTCAAAGTTAGAGTTCAGCACCGTCATCAGATACTCATAAACAGACTGCACGGGGAAGCCGGCGGCACGGTAGTAGGTCAGCGCCAGCTCGGGGTCCTTGCGCTTGGAAAGCTTGCGCTTGCTCTCGCCGTCCATCTTCATAAGCGGGCCGATGTGCAGGTACTTGGGGGGCTTAAAGCCAAGCGAGCGGAACAGCTGCAGATGGAAGGGGAGCGAGGGCAGCCACTCGTCGCCGCGTACCACGTGGGTGGTGCGCATCAGGTGATCGTCTACGGCGTGTGCAAAGTGATAGGTGGGGATGCCGTCGGACTTGAGCAGCACGTGGTCCATATCGTTTTCCGTCAGCTCAAGGTTGCCCTTGATTAGGTCGGTGAACTTGATCTTGTTCTCAAGCGAGCCTGTGGAGCGATAGCGCAGCACGTAGGGCATGCCCTTTGCCAGCTGCTCCTTGATCTCCTCGATCGTGCGGTCGCGCCATACCGCCCATTTGCCAAAATAGCCGTAATTTGCCTTTTCAGCCTCTTGGCGGGCGTGAATATCCGCAAGCTCCTCCTCGGTGCAAAAGCAGGGGTAAGCCTCGCCCTGCAGCACCAGCTGCTTTGCATAGACGTGGTAAATCTCCACGCGCTGGCGCTGGCGATAGGGGCCGTAGTCGCCGGCATCGCCGTCGATGGTGGCACCCTCGTCAAACAGAATGTTATAGTGCTTTAAGGAGTTGATCAGGATCTCCACGGCGCCCGGCACCTCGCGCTTTGCGTCGGTGTCCTCAACGCGCAAAAACAGCGTGCCGCCGGATTGGTGGCAAAGGCGCTCGGAGGTCAGGCCCTGCACCAGGTTGCCCAGATGCACAAAGCCCGTGGGGCTGGGTGCCATGCGCGAAACGATCGCGCCCTCGGCAAGCGAGCGCTGGGGGAAACGCGCCTCCATCTCCTCGGGGGTGGCGGTCACGTTGGGAAAAAGTAATTCTGCCAATGCTTTGGTATCCATAGTTTAACCTCTGTACTTATTAAAATGCAGGGCGGCGGCAAGATCGGTGTCCTGGTCGTGCCCGGGGTAAATGTGCAGATCCTCTGTGATCTCGGATAAGCGGTCAAGCGATTCTCGCATCGCCCTGGCATTTCCGCCGGGGAAGGTCACGCGCCCGTGCCCACAGGCAAACAGCGTATCACCCGTGAAAAGCGCATCGCCGATGCGGTAGCAGACCGAGCCCGGCGTGTGCCCGGGGGTGTGCATTACCGTAACGTGAAAGGGGCCGATCTCCGGCACGTCGCCGTCGCGCACAAGGCGGTCGGCTGCGGGAAAGAGTGCCTGCTCGCGGTGAAATACGTGATAGCAGTTCTTCACGCCGTCACCGGGAAAGTCGGCATCCCCCTCGTGCAGGTAAAAGGGAACGTCAAACACCTCTTTAAAGCGATGCACCGTCATATAGTGGTCGTAATGCCCGTGCGTGAGCAGCACGGCCAGCAGCTGTACACCGCGTCGCTGCAGCTCCCGGCGCAAAAGGTCGGGGTCAGCCGAGCAATCGATCAGCACAGCCGCGTTTTGCCGTATCACAAGATAGGTGTTTGAGGCATAGCCGCCAATGCTGACGTTACAGATCTCCATACAAGCGCTCCCTTCAAAAATCTACATATAAAATTAGTATACCATATTTTGCCCGATTTGTCTACTGCTTTTGCTGAGAAAACTTGCGAAAAGCAAGCGGTTTTTTACAAAAATAACAAAAATAAAAAGAAAAATCCCCGCGGACGGGGATTTTTCTTTTTATGATCAGTCAGCGGCCTGCTCTTTAGAGGCGCCGCCCTCGGGTGCGGGGGTTGCAAAGCCCTCTGCAAGAGCCAGCTTCCAGTGGCCGGAAAGGCCGGTTTCGGTAAACACGGCATTGCAGAAGAAGCTGCTCTCGATCTTGCCAAGCTTGGAGGAGGAGATCGAGAAGTCCTTGTTGTAAACAACGGGGATAGCGGGCATATCCTCAAGCAGCATAGCCTCTGCTTGATGCAGCAGCTCGGCGCGCTTGCTTTCCTTCTTTTCAGCAAACACAGACTCGATCAGCGCGTTGTACTCTGCGCTGTTGTAGCCGGTGATGTGAGGAGCAACGGCGTAGGAGTAGCCGTTTTCGTCAAAGTTGATGGACATAGCGTTGCCGGAGAAGGCGGTTGCAAAGGGAGCAAGATAGCTGTAAGCATCTACGCCGGAGGCAACAACGTCAAGGGCGATCACCTCAAAGCTGCCGCTCTTCAGTGCTTCCTGATAAGCGCTGTTGTAGTAGCCTGCGGATTCAAATTTGCCGGAGCCGGGCTCGGTCTCAGTCTTTACCTCGTAAACGTCAAGGGCGTTTACGGTCACCTTAAAGCCAAGTGCCTCCCAAGCTGCCTTAGCAAGCTCGGCGGTGGCAACGTGGTCGGTATCCTGTGCGGAAACGGTGATGCTGAAGGAGTAGTTGGAGGCGGTGATGCCGGCGGTAGCCAGCAGGCTCTTTGCCTCGTCAACGTTGGCGGAGGTGGCAATGGCCTGCTCGGCCTTTTTGCGGAACTCTGCCTTGCGGTCTGCGCGATTGAGAATGGTGTGGGGGACAAGGCCGTCTGCAGCCTCGGCAAATACCAGCTGCTGTGCAATGGCCTCGCGGTCAAGAGCAAGAGAAAGTGCCTTGCGCACGTTCTTGTCGGCAAAGATCGCCTTGTCGCCGATCACGGCGTTCTCATTGAGGTAGAACATATGGGTGGAGGGGGCGTCGGTCAGATCGCCCTTATCCAGCAGCTCGGTAAAGGCTGCGGCGTTGCGAGCGGACACGGGGATGTTGCCCAGGTAGTAGATAGAGCCGGGCTCGCGGGTGTCGTAGCTTGCAAGCTGGGTGGATACGTCGGTGGTAAAGTCTGCGATCAGACGGAAGGGGGTAACGTACTTGTCAAGGTCGTCCTTCTGGCGGTCGCGGTAGTAGTAGCTGTTACGCTCAAGGATAAAGCCATCCTTTTCGGCGTAGTTCATAGAACGCAGCATGAAGGGGCCGCTGCACACGATGGTGCTGGTCTTCTTTGCCCAGTCTGCATTGAACTCGACAACGTCGTCACGCAGGGGGTAAAGTGCGGGGCTGCAAAGCACGTGGAGGAAGTTATCAACGTCGATGTCGTATTCAAACTCGATCTCAACGGTCTTGTCGTCAACCACGGTAACGCCAAGGCGGTCAACAGAAACGTCGCCGGCTGCGATGGCACGTGCATTTTTGATGTCGTAAAGCATGGCGGCAGCGGGGTGAGAAACGTCGGAGTAGAACAGGCGGCGGAAGGCGAACTGCACGTGGGTGGCGGTCAGCTGAACACCGTCGGACCAGGTGGTCTTATTGAGTTCAAGGGTGAGGTAGTAGCGATCCTCGTACTCGTCGTAAAGGTACTCGTACTTATCAACCAGATCCTTTTGAGGCTGGCCGTTCTCGTCGGCGTAGAACAGGCCGGAGAACAGAAGGCTTACGATCTGAAGCGTATCGGCGTTGTCAAACGCAGAGATCGGATCAAAATCATAGATCGGCTCGGTGAGGTACATACGGATGTAAGCGCCCTTGTCGTTTTCGTCCTTCGAGCAGGCGGTTACACAAAGAAGAACCGTAACCAAGCAAAGCAACAGAGCAAGTACTCGTTTCATCATATTGGATTTCCTCCTTGGCGTGCATTGCGTGTGTTTTCCATACAATGCCATAATAACATATCATATTATAGCATACCTCGCGTGTAATTTCAAGCGAAAAGAAGCGGAAAAGCAAAAGGTTTGGACACTTGCACAATATTTCTTCAAAAAATTGGGTAGATTATACATATAATAAGGCGAAAAACGCAAAATAAAAAGAAGCGACAGTGAAGGGGAGGGTAAAATGGAGGAATTTGCACGCAGCGACATCGCGGCTGAGGCAGCAACGAAGGGGGAGCTGGAGGGGGTGCGGTGGCAGCGCAGCAGCACGGGTGGGTGTGAGATCCTGCGGGTGCAGATCAAAAGCGAGCAGGCGGCAGCGCAGCTCAAAAAGCCGCAGGGACGCTATATTACAGTGGAGTGCGGCAGCATTGCAGACCTGGACCAAACACAGGCCGAGCAGGCGCGCTGCGTGCTGGCCGTAGAGCTGCGCGAGCTGGCGCACAGATGCTGCCCAAGGCCGAAAAACGGCCGGCTCTCGCTTTTGGTGGTGGGGCTTGGTAACGCTTCGGTTACGCCCGATGCATTGGGGGCGCAAACCGTAAAAAACCTATCCGTTACGGGGCATTTCAGCAAGATCGAAAGCCTTCTGTTTGCGGGCGGCGAGGGCTGCAGGATCACCGCGATCGAAACCGGCGTTCCGGCGCAAAGCGGTATTTCAAGCGCGGATCTGGTGCGCGGTGCGGTGCTGGCCACCGCGCCGGATCTGGTGTTGGCGGTGGATGCCCTTGCGGCGCGCTCACCGGAGCTGCTTGGCAGCACCGTGCAGCTATGTGATACGGGCGTTTGTCCGGGCAGCGGTATCGGGGAGAGGGCAGATGCTCTTACCGCCGCTACCGTGGGGGTGCCGGTGCTTGGTATCGGCGTGCCGACGGTGGTCAATTCCGCCACCTTTGCCACCGATGCGCTGCGCCTTGCGGGGCAGAGTGAGCTTGGAGAGGAACTGCGCGCGGCGCTGCGGCGCGCAAGGCAGCTGTACGTCACTCCCAGCGGCATCGACCGCCTGGTCGGCACCGCCGCCATTTTTCTGGCGCAATCCATTGAAAAGGCATTTCTTGGCTTTATGGAATAAAAAACAGCGATTTTCCACCCGTTATGGGGGTAAATCGCTGTTTTTTTATTGTTTTGGGCTTATTTCAACGTGTCAACAAAGGCCTTTATGCGTACAAGCGCCTCGGTGATATGCTTGATCGAATAGGCGTAGGAGATGCGGGCAAAGCCCTCGCCCCCTTCGCCAAAGGCGGAGCCGGGCACAATGGCACATTTATACTCGTAGAGCAAACGGTTGCAGAACTCATCACTGGAAAGACCGAATTTGCGCACGTCGGGAAAGATATAAAAGGCACCCTGCGGCTCAAAGCAGTCGATACCGATCTCGCGCAGACCCTCCAAAATATAGCAGCGCCTGCGGTTGTATTCCGCAGCCATACGTTCGATATCCTCATCGCCGTTTCGCAACGCCTCAAGGGCGGCAAACTGGCTGGTGGTCGGGGCACACATAATGGCGTATTGATGGATCTTCAGCATCTGCTCAAGCAGGGGCTTGGGCGCGGCGATGTAGCCAAGACGCCAGCCCGTCATGGCATAAGCCTTTGCAAAGCCGCTGGCTAGAATGGTGCGCTCCCACATCCCGTCGATCGAGGCGATCGAAATGTGGCGCGTGCCGTAGGTCAGCTCGGCGTAGATCTCGTCGGAAAGGATCACGATATTGGTGTCGCGCAGCACCGCGGCAAGTTCCTCCAGCTCATCGCGCGTGAGGATCGCGCCGGTGGGGTTGTTGGGGAAGGGCAGCACCAGCATCTTGGTACGGGGGGTGATGGCTGCGCGCAGCTCGTCGGGAGTCAGCTTAAAGCTGTTTTCAATTTTGGTGGGAATACACACGGGCACGCCGCCCATCATGCGCACGATCGGCTCGTAGCACACAAACGAGGGGGTGGGAATGATCACCTCGTCCCCCGGCTCCACCGTTGCGCGGATGGCAAGGTCAATGGCCTCGCTTCCGCCCACGGTCACAAGCGTTTCCTTAGGGTCGTAGCGAAGCGAAAAGCGGCGGTCAAGGTATTTGCTGATCTCAAGGCGCAGCTCGTCTGTGCCGGCGTTTCCGGTGTAGTAGGTCTTGCCCTTTTGCAGGCTTTCGATGCCTGCCTCGCGGATATGCCACGGGGTCACAAAATCGGGCTGGCCTACCGTAAGCCCCACCACGTCCTTCATATTTGGGTCGTTGAGCAGGTCGAAAAACTTGCGGATGCCGGATTTTTTCAGATCCACCACAGTGCGGGATAGAATTTTGCTGTAATCGATCATCAGTTGCAATTTCCTCTCTCGTCTACCTCAACCACGCCGTATACCACGCCCTTGTCCTTATACTTGCGCAGCACAAAGTGGGTGGCGGTGGAGATCACGTCGTCGATGGGAGCCAGCTTTTGTGCCACAAAGAAGGCGACCTCCTTCATGGTCTTGCCCTCGATCAGCACGGCAAGATCATAACCGCCCGACATCAGGTAAAGGCTTTGCACCTCAGGGTAATTGTAGATCAGCTCGGCAACGCGGTCAAAGCCGCGGTCACGCTGGGGGGTGATCTTGACCTCGATCAGCGCGGTCACGTACTCGCGGTCGGTCTTATCCCAGTCGATCATGGTTTTGTATCCAAGGATCACGCCGTTTGCTTCCTGCTCCTTGATGTATTTTTTGATATCGCCCACCTCTTTTTGGCACATTACGGCAAGCTGCTCGTGCGTGAGATTGGCGTTATCCTCTAAGATCTTCAAAATGCTTTCCATATTATTTTTCTCCTTTTGTGATGGTCTTGATGATGTTATCATAGGTCAGGCCGTAGCGGCTGGCAATGTCGCGGGCATAGCTCTTGCCATCCGGCTTTGCACGCAGGATCTTGAACGAGCGCGTGCCCTCCTTTTCGATCCCGGCAACCAGCGTGTCGATCGGCACACCGCCCTCGGGCGCGGTGCGTGCGTTGATGTTGTCGATCTCGGCAGCAAGCTCGTGCAGGTGGGTGGCAAACAGACATCTGCACCCAACGCGCGAAAAGCCCGCCAGCACCTCGGCTGCAATATAGGATGCCTCAAACGAGCCGGTAGAGGAAAGCGACTCGTCCAGCAGCACAAGGCTTGCGGGGGTCACCGCCTCAAAGATCTCGCCAAGGCGGGCACATTCCTCGCCAAGGCGGCCCTTGTCAATGGTGTCGTCAGCGCCGGTGGGGAAGTGGGTGAAGATGCCGTCGGCGGGGCTGAGCGCCGCCTTGTCGGCGGGAACGAACAGGCCCATCTGTGCCATGGCAAGCCCAAGGCCCACGGCGCAGGTGATCACGGATTTACCGCCGCGGTTGGGGCCGGTCAGCACGTAGATGCCCGCCTTGTCGTCAAACACCACGTCGTTGGTCACGATGGGGTCGTCCACCTTCAGGGCCACCGCAGGATTGTAAAGCGCGATCGCATCAAACGCGCGCTCGGCGGCGGGGCGGATCTCGGGGGTGCAAAGGTTGTTTCCCTTGATCTGCAGGGCGCGCATGAGGTTGGTGCCCTTCAGCAAAAATTCAAACTCGGGCAAAAGGTTCAGCAAAAAGTCGGTATTTTCCAGCACGTAGGTCTGCACGATCTTCTTCCAGGAGCGCAGCGACTGGCGGTACACCTCGTTGATCGCGGAATTAAAGGCAAGCGAGAGCGCGGTCTTTTGGTTTTCCGATTGCTTTTTGCCAAAGGGCGTCAGGCTTGCAATGCAGGTGTATTCGTCCTCTTTAAAGTTAAGGCGCAGGATCTTTTGCAGCGTGTCGCCGGACTTGAAGGACTCGGGGTTGACGGAAAGCACGCCCGCCTCGCGGGGGCGCAGCTGTGCGTCAAGGTTCACACCGATGGTCACGCTCTTGATCTCGCGCACGCGCTTGGTCAGCTCCTCAAGGCGCTGATTAAGCTCGGCATAGTAGTCGCTTTCCACCAGCTCCTTGATGTAAGCGCGCAGCGAGGAAAAGGCGGTGCTGCCGTATTCAGTCTTGCTTTTGCAAAGACCGTTGTATAAAATATCGATGCTGGAAATATACAGCTCGATCTCCGTCATGCTGGAAAGATAGTCGGTGGTGTCACCGCTGTCGCCCTCCAGACGGCGCAGCTCCATGATGTCAAACAAAATGGGGATCAGCTTGGAAAGCGTTTTGCCGATCTCCTCGTGTGCAAGCAGATCCGCAAACACCTCCTGGCGATAGCGGATGACCGCAGGATCAGCAGTCACAAAATCCGAAAGGCGGGAGTTGCGCAGAGGGAATACCTCACGAAGCCCCAGCTCGTCAAGGGTAAAATCGTCGATGCGGGGCGCATCCTCACCGGAAAAGTGAGCGGCACGCGTGTCGGCATCGGGGTAGAGCAGGCTGAAATGATCAAAGCTTTTTTCAGACATATCAAAACTCCTTCGGGATAGGATAGGTGAGCAGGCGCTCACGTGTGGGGAGCGTCAGCTCGGTAAAGCCGCAGTCAAGCAAAAGCCTGCACGCGGCAGGAAAGCTCTGGGCAATTTTGGCGGGAGTGTGCGCATCGGAGCCAAGGCACACGCGCGTGCCGCCGCAGAAGCGGTAAAGTGACAGGATCTCGGCGCTTGGCATGCCAAAGCCGTCGGCAAGGGTAGAGGTGTTCAGCTCTAACGTGAGCCCCTTTTGTATCACCCTGTCAAACAGGCGCTTCAGGTCGTCAAGGTGGGGGGCGATGTTCAGCGCCTTGCCGGCCTTGTGAAGGTAGCGATCCATGTAGGTGAGGTGCGTTAGCACCTGTATGCCCTCAAGCTCGCACAGCTCCATCTCCTCTGCGATCACGCGGTCGAAATAAGCGCGCGTGGCATCCTTGTCGATCTTGGAAAAATCAAAAAAGTAAAAATCCTTTTCGTTTAAAAGATTGTGGATCGAGGCAAGCACGATGTCGTAAGGATTTTCATCCAGCAGGGCGCGCGTTTCGCGCGGGCAATGATTGCCGCCGCCAAGCTCCAGCCCCACCAGCACCGTCAGTCTGTCACGGTATGTCTCCTTCACCGCCTTGATCGCGGAAAACACCTCAGCCTTGTCAAAGGGCTGATACAGCCCCGCCAGCTCGCAGTCGATGTCGCAGTGGTCGGTGATGGCAATGTGTGAAAGCCCCTTGGCGATCGCCTGCTCGGCAATGCTTTGCAGCGTGGCCTCGGGCAGGCTGTCAAAGGAATATATACTGTGGGTGTGCAGATCGGCAAGCATGAGATCTCTCCTTGAAGCAATATATAACTATTATAACACAACAAAAGGGGAAATGTAAAGGGATAAAACGTGTTTTTTGTGTGAACAACTTGCAAGCGGCGGCATTTTGTGGTAAAATATAGGCATAACGCATCAAAAAAGAAAGCGAGGCGAGGGAAATGTCCCTTTTACAAAAGGATATGCTGCTTGAATCAGGCGTTGCGGCACGCTTTTATCAAAATGCTGCCCCAAAAAACAAAATAGCCCGCATTTCCCGTACCGTTATGGGAGATATTGCCAAAAATACCCCGTATGCAAACCTTGCCGCGCTCTGGATGCGGCACCCGTATCTGCAGGGCCTTTTGCGCCGTGCCGGTGTGCAGGAGGTGTTTGTTGGCGGCGAGGGCTCGGATCTTGAAAAGCTGCGCGCACTCTGTGCCGTGATGCCGGGCCTTGTGTCAAATGCCGCCAAGCTGCAATGCCACGCCGAGCTGCAGCTATTATTTGATACACCGCTTGCCCTGTGCGAGGTACACGCCGACGAGATCTGGCAAAAAACCGCCGCGCACTTTGCGCAAGGCGAGCTGACTCCCCGCCTTATGCTGCAAAAGTGCGGCGTACAAGCGCTGCTTGTCGCTGCTGCGCCTGCAGATGATCTTGCTGACTTCACGGCGGCTTTGACGGGGGACGGTATGCGTTTTTCACCCGTATTCTGCCCCGATCACCTGCTTTTGGTGGGGGATAAGTGCTTCGCTGCAGCGGTGCGCGCGCTGGATGGCGACATCACCGATCTTGCATCACTTTCCGCCGCGCTTTCCGCCGCACTGGATCGCTTTGACGCACACGGCTGCGCGCTTGCCGCGCACAGCGTGCTGCCCACGGCGTTCTGCCGCCCCAACGAGTACCATGCCGATCTTTATTTCAAAAAAGCGCTGGCGGGCGAGGCACTCACCGCGCAGGAGCAAGCCCTGCTCACGGCTCAGCTCTGGCGCATCCTTTGCAAGGAATATACGCAGCGCCAAATGCCGCTTGAGCTGCGCACCGGCGGTGCCGCGGTGCTTGAGGATATGCCCTCAAATGCCTGCACGTTCACCGATTTTGCCGCGCTGGATGCGCTTTTTGCCTATCTGCAGAGCTACCGCGTGCTGCCGCGCATCGCGCTGTATCTCGCCACCCCCACCGAGGCGCCCGAGGCTGCAAGGCTTGCCGCGCAGTATCCCGCCGTTGCCGAGGGCAAGCCGCAAATGCAGCTTGGCATCGTTACCGGCTCCCCCTCGCAAACGCGCGACCGCCTGCTGGCGCTTGCCAACGTCACCCCGCTTGCGGGCACGCTTGGCGGCGTGTCGGATGCGCGTCTGTATACCTCACCCACCGATGCCGATCTTTTCTGCCGCATGCTTTGCGCGCTGCTTGCCGACCTGCGCGAGCAGGGCGAGCTTGACGTCCCCGACGATGCCGTTTATCGTCTGATCTCGCGCGTGTGCGGCGGCAATCTTTCCGACTTTTTGCAGCTGTAATATCTATTGAAGCAAAAAAGAGCCGCATTAGGCTCCTTCCCATAAGGATGTTTACCGTAGGGGCGATTCAAGAATCGCCCGC
>JAZNNA010000113.1:0-2422 GCA_045580065.1 Eubacteriales bacterium | reverse complement strand
GCTTGGCCCCCGACTTGACCGTGAAAACGGTCGGCGCTTTTTATAAAAACGAGAGGGAAGCATCATGAAGCAATTACCAAAGGGCTATTACGCCGTGATCCCGATGCCGCGCGGCGTGTATGAGCTGGATACCGATCAATTTACCTATAAAGGGGTGACGTATGCGGGAAAAGAGGGGGTAAATCTCTTTTCCACCATTGCCGCAGCGCTGGAAAAGGCTACCGAGATCCCGGATGAGATCATCGAGGGCGTGCCGCTTGCAAGCGCTGAGACCCCGGTGATATTGCTGGCACCCGGTGTGCATTTCGTGGCGTATATGAGCTACAAGGAGGAGGTGCTGATCAAGCGCCCCGTCGCCATTCTCGGCGCCAAGGCGGGCATTGATCCTGTAGAAAAAGGAAGCGACCCGCTGCTTGCTCCCACGCTCTCTAAGGCGCGCGAGGATCTCGCTGAGGAATCGGTGCTGCAGGGCGGCTTTGACCGCGGCGGTATCGCGCTGCGCGGCGCCGACGTCACGTACTTTTTGCTGGACGGCGTTTCCACCTCTGTGTCCACCCGCTTTGTAGACTGGCGCTCTGAGATCGCGGGGGACTGTAAGCTGATATTCCGCAACGTCCGCCACACCAGCCCCTGCGGGCACGCGCTGTATAACGTGGACCCCGTGCGCGCAGATCTGCCCTATAAACGTGAGATCCTGCTGGAAAATATCTTTCTTGACGATAATTTTTCCGACGGTGGGTGCGGTGCCACCTTCGGGTATATCAACGCGCACCGCGTCACTATAAAAAATCTGCGCATCAATGGCAGCATCCAGATGCTTGGCTTTAGCAATATCGCGCGCACCTTTAACAATTGCCCCATAAACGGTATTGATTCCAGGATCGAGATCCTGAATTCCTACCTCGGCGGGCTGATGGGCGAGCACGGGCTTTTGACCACCTGCTACAGCGGCGAGAGCGCCGGCATTGCGCTCAGATTGAAAAACACAGTCCTGCACAATGCCTCGCGCCCCGGCGAAGCCCCCCTGCAGCCCCATCTTGCCAATGCGCACTGCAGCCTTTGCATTGAAAACTGCCATATCACGGATACGCGTGGTAACGCCGCGTGTGTGGTCAGCTACCGCGGCGAGGTGGAAAATATCGAGCTGAAAAATACCGAGATCAACGGCTTTGCATCTGTTGCAATGCGTGCCCCCGTTCCCCCCGCAAACGCCCCCGATCATATCGAGGATCAAGAAAACGCGTGGACAACAAAAACCTCAGATCCCCATACCGTTATAGGGGCAAATGCAGATTTTTCTGCTTTGGATGCCCATTATGCGGGCACAAAGGCCTACTATGGCGATCTGCATGCGCACTCCAACGCGGGCGGCACCAGCGACGGCAAAACACCGATCGGTGAGTGGACGGTGCGCATGGACGAGCAGCAGATGGACTTTGCCATTTTGGTGGATCACCGCCAGATGCGCGGCTATTTCCTGCCGGAATGGAGCGAGGAGCGCTTTTTGTACGGCACCGAGCCCGGCACGCAGATCACGGATCTGCAGGATAAAAAATGCACCATGAAGTGGCTGCATTACAACATGATCTTTCCGCACAAGTACGGCCTTGCCATGGTGCTTGCCAACTTCCCGGAATTTGAATTCCGCGGCAACGAGCTGACGGGTAAATTCAACTACCCCAAGTTTACGCTGGAGCGCATCCGCGAGATCGCGACGTACGTCCGCTCGATCGGCGGCTGCATGGTGCACGCGCACCCCAAAAATCTGCTTGCCTCAAGCGAGCCGACCGATTATTACCTCGGCGAGTGGAGCTATCTTGAAACACTGGTGGGGAATTACCGCACGCAGGCCTCCTTTAAAAGCTACGATCTCTGGGCCGAGCTTTTGCAGATGGGCAAGCACGTATATACCTCAGCCGGCTCGGATACGCATGGCGCCGTCAACTGCGCCTGCCCCTCTACCTTCTATACAAAAAAGCGCTTTCACAGCGATTTTTTGCAAAAAATGCGCTGCGGTGACTTTGCCGTCGGTGGCTTTGGCGTGCAAATGATGATCGACGGCAGCCCTATGGGCGCGCAGATCGCATATCACGAGGGTATGATCCTTACGCTGCGCGTGGGGGACGTTCACCCCCAAACGTGGCAGAAAAGCACCGCGTATGAGCTGCAGGTCATCACCGACCAAGGGGTAGCCTATTCCTCGCTGTTCAACGGCACGCTGCCGCAGAGCCTTGCGCTTGCGGTGCAAAAGCGCAGATTTTACCGCGTTGTGATAAACGATCTCACACACGGCTATCGCGTGTGCGTTGGCAACCCCATCTGGCTGGATAAGCAAGAATAAAAAAGATCCCCCGCGCGACGGGGGATCTTTTTTTACAAATTTTCAAAATAAGGTTGCATTTTTTTGTCTGTTATGTTAGAA
>JAZNNA010000112.1:0-15920 GCA_045580065.1 Eubacteriales bacterium | reverse complement strand
GTTGTTTACGCTGTGCATGGGCCTGATGTTGCCCACGGTCTTAGAAAAATCTACGATTACGGTATTCATAGCACCCTCCCCTGAGGCTTTGTTTTTCTCATTATAACACATTATACGCGACACGTGCCGCGTTTTTAAAACGAAACTTTTTCGAAGCGTCAGTTTTTCAAGATAAACGCCCGTGCCTCGCACGCTTTTATGCAAAGCGATGCGCCTACGGGATGCTCCTCACCCGTAAAAACATCGAAAAGCCGGGTGCCCTTTGGCAGCTGAGGCACAAAGCAGACGTCCTCACGTGGGAAAAATCCAACGATGCGGTTATCCATATACACGCAGCACTCGGTGGGTGCTATGCGCGTAACGCCGGCGTGTGCAAGGATCCTTGCCGCAGAGCTCACGTCAAGGCAAACGCTTGCACAGAGGATATCGCCGTTTTCCAGCACGCCTACCGTGCAGGCACCCTTATAGTCGCGGCAAAGCGGCAGGATCCCTTCCTGCACCGGCAAGCGCAGATCCATAAAATCGCCGTCGGGACATTTTTTGTATTCTACGTCTTTCAATGCCGCGCTCTCGCCCACAAACAGCACCTTTGCCCCATTAGGCAGCAAACGGTGTAAGTTTTTGACGTATTTTTCGCTCTGCACGTGCGGTGTCAGAAGGATCGCCAACTGCACATTGGAAAGATCGACACGCTCCACGTCCTGCGAAAGGATCAGGTCACAGGGGGCGCCGCAGAGATTGAAATTGCGCAACGTATGCTCCATGCGGAGATTGCGCGCAGGGGCAGTCCACAGCATACTTGGCTCGTCCACGATCGCAAGCACGCGTGCGGCGCTTGTATGCGGCTTTTGGCTGACCCTTGCCGCGGCAGCTGTCAGCTCCCCGACAAATGCCATGATCTGCGCATCGTTATACCAGTTTCCGCCAAGGTCCATAAACCAAAAACTCGACCCGTGTGCCAGGTTTTTGCACATTTCGCGCAAAAACATAGCCTTTGTATCCGCCATGCCGCGCGAATGGGAATGCTTGGCATCTCCCGTGGCCAGATGCGTGCGGATGTCACACTCGTCCACCCAAAGCTTTCGCGCGTTTACCGAGGTCACGGGACACATTTCTCCGCCCGGCTCGCCCGGCTCGCTGCGACGGTAGGGCTTGGGTGCGGCAAGAAAATCGATGTACGGGCTATTCAGTACGCGCTCATAGCCGCCAAGGTGGCTGGCGCAGCCGCTGCGCTCCACGTACATAATATAGCCGTAAAACACGCCCACCGGCTTATCGGCAGTCCCTTCTTTTACGATCCTGCCAAAATACTCCATTGCATTGATGCTGCATTCGTTTACAAACAGATCGTAATCCACCGCCCACTGCCCCGCCTTGGGGTCGCGGCACAGCTGCTGGCCGTTTTCGTTTTTGGGCTCGCGCAGCGAAGGAGGCGGAATGATCTCCTGCTCATAATCCCCCCACGCGGCACGCAGGGCGGCCTCAGAATTGTATTTTTTCAGCCCCCAGGCAAGAAAGTGACGGCGGTTAGACACACCGTAATCGCCAAATCTTCCGCTTTGTCTGCCCCACATGATGGTTTCTCCACACGTGCCGTAAGCGATATGATAAGCAAGAATTCGGTCACCGTATGGGCCGTTTTCCAGATGCAGGACGAGGCGGCGCAGCGCTTCGCCGGCATCCTCAAGCCACTTTTTTGAGGAAAAGCTCTGGTTGGAGATCACACCGCCGACGTTGGGACGGGTGTCCTTCCAGCCATTTGCATTATAGTAGCCCACCTCGGAATCATAGCCGAGGTAGTCGTGCTTCAAGCTCCCCACCAGTGCGCGGACACCCTCTGCATCGCGCGGCCCATCCGCGTACACACAGACCTCGGTAGGATTTTGGCGGCACCACTCTACGGGAACGTTGAGCTTGATGCGCGGCACAAAATAGGCGGCCTTGCCCACCTCAAACACCTCGTGCAGCACCTTGTCGCAAAGGGTGTAATCATAGGTATCAACGTCCACCCAGCCGCTATCTAAAATGCAGGTGTGGATCGCCACGCCTGCGGCCGTGAAATCAGCGTGCGTTTTCGCCTCGGAAAAGGTGGGATCAAACACGATGCGCTCACCGTTTTCGTGACAGAGGGGCGGATCGTAGCAAAAGCCAAGACGCGACCAGAAAAGCGGCGAGGTGCGCAGCAGATGCAATGCTTGTTGTTTATTCATAAGAAGGCTCTCCCTTTGTGTTTTTCTTTATTGTAGCACAAACACTGGCACTTGGCAACCGATTTGGAGAAATTTAAAAAAGATCCGCAGGGGCATACCCCTGCGGATCGGATCAAAGCTTATTTCTTTGCGGCGGCAACCTTAGCGGTGATCTCTCTCGGCACGACCTCGTAACCGGTCATATTGAAATCAAAGCTGCCAAGGCCCTTGGTCATAGCGCGCAGAGCGATGTATTCGCGGTACGCAATCTTGGAACTATCCAGCACGATCTTTACGCCGAAACGGCATTTACTCGACAATCATTTGATCCACATGCTCCAGCGTCGTAATAAGATATGGATGCTGCTCCCCCAGTTTAGAGGAATCGCACAGAAGATAATGTCTTTGCGACTGTTCCAGCATCGCAATTTTAATGTCTCGCTCTCCTTTTGAAGAATCAGAGATACTGCCGTTTGCCACGCCGCGCGCCGAAAAGAAAAAGGCATCTGCACATATTCCGCGCACAAACCGTTCTGCCTCCGCGCCCGCAAGTGCGATGGAGCTGGTCAGCATTTCGCCACCCGTACAATAATTGCGCACCTTCAGCTCAGAGAGCATAATGTTCAGATGCGGGTTGTTAGTGATCACCGTCAAATTGGGGATCTCCTTGATATAATGCGCCAAAAAGCAGGTGGTGCTAGAGGCATCGATAAATACCGTATCCCCCTCCCGCAGCAGCTGTGCGGCCTTGGCGCAAATTCGGCGCTTTTGTGCAATGTGCTGCACGCCACGCAAAAGCAACGGCTGCTCACTGAAAAAGCTTTCGTTCAAGACCGCGCCCCCAAAGCTTCGCTTAAGCAGGCCCTGCTCCTCCAGCGCGGTAAGGTCGCGGCGCACGGTTGCCTGACTACTGTAAAGCCGTGAACAAAGCTGCTTGACTGTCAGCTCCTTTTCCTTTCTTAAAAGCTCCATGATTTTTCTTTGCCTCTCCAGCTGTAGCATAAGCGCCTCCACGATTAAGTTTGATTGAGTTTAACTATATTGTAGACTATTTGTGATCGAATGTCAAGAGTTAGCCAAAATCTTGACAGCAATTGTGCATCTTGATAGAATGATAAAAAAACAAGGAGCGTTCTCTATGTCTATTCAAAATTTACTGAACAAGGATATTCACTGCTCTTGCGGTCGCACGCACCGCTGTAACATCGGCTCGCTTGTAATCAGGCAGGGTGCCCTGCGCGCTCTACCCGAGGCAACACAAGCCTATCATCATATTTTGCTGATTGCCGATCAAAACACCTATCCCCTATGTGGCGCACAGGTTTGCGCTCTTCTTGGCGATGCGCTGGAAAAGACCTACGTTTTCCAAGCAACCGGACATGTCGTCCCCAACGAGGAGGCCGTAGAAAGGATTGAAGCACAGCTTTCCCCCGACACCGATCTGATCTTGGGAATCGGCTCGGGCGTGATCAACGATCTGTGCAAATATGTTTCCTTTTATCACGGCATGAAAAGCGGCATCATTGCCACCGCCCCCTCCATGGACGGCTTCGCCTCCTCCGGTGCTGCAATGATTTTAAACGGCATGAAGGTGACCGTAACCACGCACTCTCCCGATATCATCCTCGGTGACACTGCCATTTTAAAAAACGCCCCAATGGATATGATCCGCGCGGGATATGGCGATATTATCGGCAAATACAGCTCACTTAATGACTGGGAGCTGAGCCACTTGGTCACGGGAGAGCATTTCTGCCCCGAAATTCACTCGCTGGTTTTGCGCACAACGGATGAGATTCGTGACTGCGTGACCGACATTGCAAGCCGCGAGGAAAAGGCCATCGAAAAGCTGATGAATGCCCTTGTTCTGATTGGCATGACGTTAACGCTTGTGGAAACCACCCGTCCCGGCTCAGGCAGCGAGCATCATTTGTCTCACTTTTACGAGATCGTGGGGCTGATCCACGGACAACCTCACCTTCCCCACGGCACGGACGTGGCATATAACACCATCATCACCGCGGGAATGCGTGAGGATGTCTGCACACTTTTCTCCCCCGATTTCTGCGAGGAATCCGACGAAGCGCGTGCCAGGGCATGGAAGCGTATCTTTTGCGGCCTCACGGGAGAGATCGAGGCACTGCAATGCGAGGCAGGCAGCTATACGTGTGATCTGCGCCCCGTATATCGTGAAAAGTGGGAGAAAATTAAGGCCATTCTTTCCAAATGTCCCACCGCCGCCGAATGCGATAAAATGATGCAGGCTGTCGGCCTTGATTTTTCGGAATATGAATCACTTTACGGCGAGGAAAAAATCAAAAACGCGATGCTCTACGGCAAGGATCTCAAAAACCGCTACAGCGTTCTCTGGCTGTATTATGCGCTATTCTCCGGCAAAGCAGACACCGCCGATTACAAGCACTTTTTCAAGTAAGGAGAAAACGCTATGCATTACGATTTCAGCGCACACACCGATGTTTTCAAGCACCTCCCCGATGGGGCCATCGCACAGGCCGCCGCTTACATCAACGCACACGCAAGGATCTTTGTATACGGTGCGGGACGATCAGGGCTGATGATGAAGGCGTTTGCGATGCGCCTTGCACAAGCAGGACGCACGGTTTTCGTTGTGGGGGAAACCGTGACTCCTGCAATCACAAGGGCGGATCTTTTGATCTTGGCCTCTGCCTCCGGCACGACGGCAAGCGTTTGCCGCTACGCCAAGCTTGCAAGTGAGCTCGGTGCGCAGATTTTCAGCATTGTGGCCTCTGAAAATTCTCCACTTGCCACCCTTTCCGATCACATGCTTTGCCTCCCCGCGCCAAGCAAGGACGATGCCCCCGCCGCCAACAGCATTATGGGTACGCTTTTTGAGCAATCGCTACTACTTTGCTGCGATCTGATCGTGCAAAAGCTTGGCACAGATGCCGCCGAAATGCGGGCACGCCACGCAAATTTAGAATAGCAAAATGCCCCGCAGAAAAACTCTGCGGGGCATTGCTTATTGATCTTTTTACTTCTTTGCGGCGGCAACCTTAGCGGTGATCTCTCTCGGCACGACCTCGTAACCGGTCATATTGAAATCAAAGCTGCCAAGGCCCTTGGTCATAGCGCGCAGAGCAATGGGATAATCCATGATCTCTGCCTTGGGCACGATAGCATGTACCACAGTATAACCCTTCTTGCCCTCGGCGTGATCCATGCCCATCACCGAGCCACGGCGCCTGTTGAGGTCACCCATAACGGTACCAACAAGTGCTTCGGGAACGGTAATATCAAGATCTCCTACGGGCTCAAGCAGAACGGGAGCGGCCTCCTCCAAGCACTTCTTATAAGCGATCTGTGCGGCAAGCTTAAAGGAAAGCTCGTCAGAGTCAACGGCGTGGTAAGAGCCGTCGTACAGGTCGGCTGCAAGCTGCACCAGCGGATAGCCGAGCGCGCCCTTTGCCATAGCGTCCTGCAGACCCTTTTCAACGGCAGGGTTGAAGTTCTTCGGTACGGTACCGCCCACAACGGAAACGGTGAAGGTCAGGCCCTCCTCCTCGGCAGGAGCAAAGCGGATCTTAACGTGACCGTACTGACCGGAGCCACCGGTCTGCTTTTTATGCTTACCTTCTACGTCAACCCGCTTGGTGATGCGCTCGCGATAAGCGATCTTGGGATCGTCAAGCACGACCTTTACGCCAAAGCGGCTTTCCAGGCGGGCAACCAGCACGGAAAGGTGCGTTTCGCCCATACCGGAGATCAGGATCTGCGCGGTTTCTTTATTGTTTTCGTAGCGAAGGGTCTTATCCTCCTCCAGCATTTTGGAAATGCTGGGGGACATCTTGCTTTCATCCTTGGCGGAAAGCGGCAGGATCGCCTTGGTCATATAGGGGGTGGGGTATGCGATCTTGCTGTACTGTACGTTGCCGGAAAGCGAGAGCGTATCGTTGGTTTTGGTATCGGCAAGCTTTGCGATCATACCGATATCGCCACAGGCAAGCTCCTCGACCTCGGTCTGGTTTTTACCGGTCATCACATAGAAATGCGCAAGCTTTTCTGCTGTGCCGGTGGTGGCGTTTTTCAGCACCATGTCGCGCTTGATCGTGCCGCTCATGACCTTGAAGAAGGACATCTGGCCAACAAACGGATCGGCAACGGTCTTGTACACAAAGATAGCGGGCTCGCCGTTCACATCGATCGCAACCTCGTCACCGTTTTCGTACTTTTCAACCTTGCGAGCGGTAAAGCGCGGGAAGGATTCGGCCACAGCGTCCATCATAGCGATCACGCCCCACATCTTGGTAGCAGAGCCACAGTAAACGGGGGTGATAGTGCCGGCGATGATACCCTCGTGCAGAGCAAGCGTAGCCTCCTCACGGGTGATCTCCTCACCTGCAAAGTACTTTTCCATCAGGTCGTCGCTGGTAGCGGCGATAGCCTCGTAGAAGGCATCCTTATACTGGTTGATCATTTCCTTCATCTCGTCGGTAAACTCGATCTCGGAGCGCTTGCCGGTATCCTTGTCGTAGGTGTATGCCTTGCTGGAGATCAGGTCGATCATAGCGATCTCTTTGCCGACCTGGCAAGGAATGAACACAGGGCAAAGGGTGTTGCCGAATTTATCGTGCAGCTCGTAGAAGGATTTTGCAAACTGATATTCGGGATCGTCACACTTATTGATAAAGAATACGCGCGGCACGCCCGCATCGCATGCGGCATTATAGGCAAGCTCGGTGCCGACCTCAACGCCACTCTTACCGTCAACAACGATCACAGCGTTACCTGCAACGCGCAGTGCCTGGCCAACCTCACCCACGAAATCGGGATCACCGGGAGTGTCGATCACGTTGATCTTGGTTCCCTTCCACTCAACATGCGCCAGCGAGGCGGAGATAGAAATACCGCGCTTTTGCTCTTCAGGGTCAAAGTCGCAGACCGTGTTGCCATCGGAAATTTTGCCGCGGCGGTCGATTTTGCCGGAAAGATACAGCATTGCTTCTGCAAGAGAGGTCTTGCCGCACTCGCCGTGTCCGAGAAGTGCCAGATTGCGGATCGCTTTTGTGTCGTAGAAAGTAGCCATGGTTAGTTTTCCTCCTTATGGGGCGGTATAAAAATCTTGTAAAAACAGTTTTATGTTTTATACATATTTTAATTATATCTAAAAAGCAGCGGTTTTGCAAGGGGTTTTTTGAAAGTTTTTCACACCGTTTTATAGAAATTTGCGGGTTTGGTTTGTGCAATATAAACAACGAAAAGCGATAAAAAGCCGCTTTTCGTCCGAAAAGCGGCTTTTGAAATTCAAATTTGAAACAGCGCCCTTGCATTCTCGGCGGTGATGCGGACGATCTCGTCGGTGGGCAATTCCTTAACAGCGGCAAGCGCTGCGGCGGTATATTGCATCATACCGGAATGATTCAGCTCCCCACGGTGCGGCACGGGAGTGAGGTAGGGGGCATCGGTTTCGATCAAAAGGTGATCGAGCGGTACGGCGGCCGCTGCCTCGCGCACCTTGGGCGCGTTTTGAAAGGTGATCACACCGGAAAAGGACACGTGCCAGCCGCGGCGCACAAGGTCGCGCGCCATTTCGGCGCTGCCGCTGTAGCTATGGAACACGCCCCGCACACCGGGGTGGCGGCAGATGACATCAAAGCAATCTCCGTGCGCTTCTCTGTCATGGATGATCACCGGGATATCCAGCTCCTCGGCAAGGCGCATCTGTGCCTCAAAAAACGCCATTTGGTGGGGCTTATCGGTATCGGGATAGTGATAATCCAGGCCGATCTCGCCCAGCGCCACGATCTTTTTTTGACGGCGCTCTTCGGCGGTGCCAAAAAGCTCTCTCAGCTCCTCGATCGCGGCGGGGATATCGCGGTAGGCCTGTCCGTCGGATGGATGAATACCAATGGCGGCGTACATTCCCTCGTACTCCGCGGCGCTCTCGATCACGGTGCGGGAGTTTTCAAGGTCGGTGCCAACGTTGAGAATGCCGCCGACCGAGGTGGCGAACAGTGCCTCCAAAAGCTCGGCCGGGGCGCCCTTTTTCTTGTTTTGAAAACGCCCATCGTAATAGTGGGCGTGGCTGTCAAATAGCTTTTGCATAGTATTTATGCGGGGAGAGCTTTTGCAAAAGCTCTCCCCGCACCCTTTCAGAATTTTATCTCACTCTTTCTCCAAGAGGCGTTTCGGGGTCCAGGAACACCACGCGCACCTCTTCTTCTCCGCTGGCAAGGATCATGCCGTTGGACTCGATACCGCAGAGGGTGGCGGGCTTGAGGTTTGCCACCACGATGATCTTTTTGCCGATCAGCACCTCGGGCTCGTAGAACTTGGCAATGCCGGAAACGACCTGCCTTTCCTCGTAGCCGAGGTCAAGCTGCAGCTTGAGAAGCTTTTTCGCCTTCGGCACCTTCTCGCAGGCGATGACCTTGGCGGTGCGAAGCTCTACGTTCATAAAGTCCTCGATGCCGATCAGGGCGCAGCCCTCGGGCTTTTCAGGCTTTTGGGCAGCCTTGGCTGCCTTTGCGGCCGCCTCCTCGCGCGCCTTGATGATCTCGTCAACCACCTTTTCGTCGATGCGGGCAAAGAGCATAGCGGCATCGCCCAGCGCCTTGCCGGGCTGCAGCACACCAAAGCCCTGGATATCGGCATACGCGCGCTTATCGGTAGCAAGCTGTGCAAAAATGCTGTCTGCCGTGGCGGGGATGAAGGGGGTAAGCATCACGGCGGCGGTGCGAATGACCTCAAGCAGGTTATACAGCACGGCGCCAAGGCGCTCCTTCTTTGCCTCGTCCTTGGCAAGCGACCAGGGGGTGGTTTCGTCGATATACTTATTGGCGCGGCGGAGCATATTGAAGATCCCCTCAAGGGCATCTGCCACGTGAAAGCTATCCATATTCTTTTCAAACGCATCCTTGGCGGCGGCCACGGCGGCGATCAGCTCGGCATCGGGGCCCTCCTCGGCACCGCGCGCGGGGATAATACCGTCAAAATACTTTTTGGTCATGGCGTGCGTGCGGCTGACCAAGTTGCCAAGGTTGTTGGCAAGGTCGGTGTTATAGCGCAGCAGCACGTTGGTGTAGGAGATGCGACCGTCCTGGTCGTAGGGCATTTCGGAAAGTGCAAAGTAGCGCACACCGTCCACGCCAAAGGTCTGTGCCAGCTCGTCGGCGTAGATCACGTTGCCACGGGACTTGGACATCTTTACGTCCTCGCCCTCGCTTGCCTTGCCCTTCTCCTCTGCGGCATTGAACCAGGGGTGGCCAAACACCTTTTTGGGCAGCGGCAGGCCGAGTGCCATCAAAAAGATCGGCCAGTAGATGGTATGGAAGCGCAGGATATCCTTGCCGATGATATGCACGTCGCAGGGCCAGTACTTTTTAAACTGCTCAGACTGCTCGTCAAAGGACTTATCGGGATCGTAGCCGATGGCGGTGATATAGTTTGCCAGCGCATCCAGCCACACGTACATCACGTGCTTTTGGTCAAAATCTACCGGAACGCCCCAGGAAAAGGACGTGCGGGACACGCAAAGATCCTGCAGGCCGCCCTCTACGCGCAGGAAATTGTTGACCATTTCCTTTTTGCGGGACTCGGGCTGGATAAACTCGGGGTTGGCATCGATATGCGCAAGGAGCTGATCCACGTAGTTGCTCATCTTAAAGAAGTACGCTTCCTCGCGGGCCTGCTGAACGGGTCTGCCGCAGTCAGGGCATTTGCCGTCAACGACCTGGGTCTCGGTAAAGAAGGATTCGCAGGGGGTGCAATACCAGCCCTCGTAATATCCCTTATAGATATCGCCCTGCTTGTAAAAGCGGTTGAAGATCTTGCGCACGGCATCCACGTGGTCGTCGTCGGTGGTACGGATAAAGCGGTCGTAGGTGGTGTTCATACCGTCCCATACGCCCTTGATCTCGGCGGCAACGCCGTCAACGTATGCCTTGGGGCTGATGCCTGCCTCCTTGGCAAGGTTTTCGATCTTCTGGCCGTGCTCGTCGGTGCCGGTGCAAAGGAACACGTCATAGCCGCGCAGGCGCTTGTAGCGTGCCATGGCATCGGCCATAATGATCTCGTAGGTGTTGCCGAAATGGGGCTTGCGAGAGGCGTATGCAATGGCGGTTGTGAGATAATATTTTTCTTTCATAGAAGGGCTCCTTTCGGGCAGGTGCGAATGGGCACCGCCTAAAATATACATTAGATATTAGTATTTTAACATAAATTTCTATATTTTACAAGTGGAAACGGGAAAATAAAGCGATTTTTCCTGCTTTTTTGCAAAAGGGGTTGACGGTTTTGAAAATTCGTGCTAAAATACGGTTTGTTATGTCTTATTGAAAGGAGCGTCTGCCATGAAAAAGCCCCTCTCGTCGCGCAATCTTGCGCTGCTTCTGGCGCTTGTATATTTTTCCAGCTACGTGACGCGCATCAACTTTGCCGCCATCATTCAGGAGATCATTACCGCCACCGGCTTTGCAAAATCCGCGCTTTCCGTCATCCCCGTGTGCCTTTCCATCACCTACGGCACGGGGCAGATCATCAACGGCATCATCGGTGACCGTGTAAAGCCCCAGACTATGATCCTGTGCGGCATTTCCTGCGTGTCGGCAATGAATTTGATCTTCCCCTTTTTCAGCGCGTCCATCCCCGCTATGTGCGTGCTGTGGGCGATCAACGGCTTTGCGCAAGCCATGATGTGGCCCCCGATCGTAAAGATCCTGGTCTGCACCATGAAGGGCAAGGATTATGAAAGCGGTATGTTTTTGGTTTCCGGCGGCTCCTCCTGCGGCACCATTGCCGTGTATCTGCTTGCCCCGCTGATCATTTCCGTGCTGGGCTGGAAGGCGGTATTTTTCGCAAGTGCCTCGATCGGCGTGTTCACCACCGTAGTCTACGCCTCGCAGCTTGGGCGTATCGTTCTGCCCGAACAGGAGCCTGCCCCTCTGACATCCGACGTGCAAAAAAAAGCGCACTTCTCCTTCCCGCGCGCCGCGCTGTTCCCCATTTTGTTCATCGCGCTTGGCATTATCCTGCAGGGCATGCTGCGTGACGGCGTTTCCACCTGGATGCCCAGCTATCTGGTGGACGTGTTTGGCTTTAGCAACACCTCCTCGATCCTTGCCACCGTGGTGCTGGCGATCTTCAGCCTGGTAGTGGTGTGGCTTGCGGGTAAGATCCACGCACGCTTTTTCAAAAACGAGGTCAACTTTGCCTTTTTGATCTTTGGGCTTTCCGCACTTTCCGGTGTAGCGCTTTACGCCTTTTTCGATCTTTCCGTGGTGCTTTCCATCACGCTGATGATGCTGATCAACGGCTGTATGCACGCCATCAACCTGATGCTGATCGGCTACGTGCCCAAGCGCTTTTCGCATTACGGCAATATTTCCACCATTTCCGGGTGCATCAACTCCTGCACCTACATAGGCTCGGCGATCTCCACCTACGGCATTGCCAAGCTTGTGGAGCTTTTTGACTGGCGCTTTACGCTTGGCAGCTGGGCGGTGATCGGCGCGCTGGGCGCCATTGCCTGCGGCGTTGCCATGCTCCCCTGGAAGCGCTTTTACCGTTTGAAGGATGAGGAATGATATAAAAAAGCCCCGTTTTGGGGCTTTTTTATATTGCAAACGCGGCGCGGAAGGCCTTGGGGCTGACGCCCTTTTCTTTTTTGAAGGTATTGGAAAAATAAAAGGCGTTGTCAAAGCCGCAGGCAGCGGCGATGGCGGCAAGCGGCTGATCGGTGGTACAAAGCAGCTCCTCGGCGCGGCGCAGGCGCAGCGTGTTCAGATAATGCATCGGGGTGGTATCGGCGTGCAGCTTAAAGTGGCGGATCAGCCCGGTTGGAGAGATGCCGACGTGCGCAGCCACCTCGTCAAGCGATATCTTTTTTGGCAGATTTGCCTCGAAATACGCGATGGCGGCGCGCAAAACTGCATCCGTTTGCGGCCTTTTTACCGCTTGCTCGATCCGCGGCTGCAAAAGAAGATCGGCAAGGCAATGCGCGCCAAGGGCGGCACCCTCGCTGCTTTGCAGATCCAGCTCGGTCATATAGGCAAGCGTGCCGAGCATGCGCACCGCGTTTTGCGGCTTGACCACGCCACGGGGCAGCTCGCCCCGCTCCTCTACGCGCACGTGGTAAAAGGTGATGGGGCGCAGCATACGGCGCTCAAACTCCATATCCGAGGGAAAGAACACCAGCGTGTTTGGCTCAACGGTGTATTCCTTGCCCGCAACGCGCAGCCAGAAGCTGCCGCTTACCACAAAAAAGGCGGCGCTGATCGGCTGAAAGCCATGCTCGATGGCAAAATACGAGCTGCACATCAGTCGGCAGTCTATCAGCTTCATATCCTCTCCCCCTTTTTGCAATATTTTATATGTTTATTGTAACATAGGGTATGGAATATGTCAATATTTTTTGATATAATGAAGAAAAAGATGTGGGGGGACTCTCTATGCAGATCAAACGGACAGACCGCTATGACCTTGTGGTGTGCGGCGGCGGACTTGCAGGCTTTTCTGCTGCAGTGGCAGCGGCGCGCCACGGGCTTTCGGTGGCTATTTTAGAGCGCAGCAGCGTGCTTGGCGGCACCGCTACGCAGGCGGGCATCAACCAGCTGTTGGGCGGGCGCAAGCTGAACGCCGCGGGCGAGCACGTGCGCGTGGTCGGCGGCATTTTTGACGAGCTGACGGATGCGCTGATCGCCGAGGGGAACGCCATTGAGCCGAACACCGTTGACCCGAATTTCAACCCGTTTGGCTGGTATCCGCGCATGGCCTCCGGCATTTCCTGCAACGAGAGTGCGCTGAAGATCAAGCTGGACGATATGTGCCGCGATGCGGGCGTGCGCGTGTATTTCAACACCGTTGTGACCGACGTAGAGCGCGAGGGGGAGCGCCTTCGCGCGGTGATCGCCTTTAACAAGGACGGGTTTATCCGCGTTGAGGGCGAGAGCTTTGCGGATTGCACGGGCGATGCGGATATTGTGGAAATGTGTGGCCTACCCTTTTTGAAGGGTCGTGCCGAGGACGGGCTGATGACCCCCTGCTCCACCGAGATGCACGTGGAGCACGTGGATGCAAACGCACTTGTCCGCTATCAGAACGAGCATCAGTCCCCCAAGCTTGTAGAGATCATCGATCGCTTGCGCGCCGAGGGGATCTGGAAATTTGAGAGCATGATCTTTGTGACGGTACGGCTGGTGGAGGAGGACGTGTTTTTGGTCAACACCCTGCGGCAGTCGCGCGTGGACGGCACCGACGAGCAGGCGGTTTCGCGTGCGCTTGCCGAGGGGCGCCGCGGCTGTGTGGAGCTGTTTGAGGTTTTAAAGGCGCACTTCCCCGGCTTTGCCAATGCGCGCATCCGCAAGATCGCCGAGGGACTTGGCGTGCGCGAAACACGCCGCATTGAGGGCTTGTATACCGTTACGGTAGAGGACGCGCTTGCCGGCAAAAAATATGCCGACACGGTGGCGGCCA
This sequence comes from Eubacteriales bacterium, assembly GCA_045580065.1. Lineage (GTDB taxonomy): Bacteria > Bacillota > Clostridia > Oscillospirales > CAG-272 > Firm-07. Next base: position 2,280 of record JAZNNA010000112.1, on the reverse strand, counting down.
CCACCTACAATTTCGACCTGCCCGACCCGATCCGCGTCAGCTACGACCCGATGATGGGCGACGTGCGCAAGCCGCACGCCGAGCGCAAATATATCGTGATCCGCTTGCCCTATCGCGCGCTTTTGCCCAAGGGCGTTTGCAACCTGATCACGGCGGGGCGTTGCATCAGCGTGGACCGTCCCGTGCTTGGTGCGGCACGTATCATTGGCCCCGCGATGATGACGGGGCAGGCTGCCGGCACCGCCGCTGCGCTTGCAAAGGGTGATTTTACCACGGTGGACACCGATGTGCTGCGCGCCGCATTGTTTGCCGACGGTATGCTTGACCCCGATGCACTGCCGTTTGCGTAATTGAATAAAAAACGCTCCGTGTGATCACGGAGCGTTTTTGCATCTATTCATAAAGATCGTCCACCTCGTAGCAAACGTGGGTCTGCTTGCTGTAGACGGCATATGGCTCGATATATTCCCCATCCAGCACCACAACGTAGAACAGATCTCCTACCGAGTGACGCATTTGAAAATTCTCGGCGCATTGATACTTTCCGGTTTTGGCAAAGTGGGCAAAATAGTCCAGATCCACTCTTCCCCTATTTCCACCTCTGTTGCGGTAGTGCATTTCCTCGGAAAAGCGGATCAGCTCGTCCTCAACGATCAGAAAGTGGCCGTTTTGCAGTTTTCTGTTGGCGAGAATACCATGAACGATGAAATGGTATACCAGGTATATTGCCGCCCCGATAAGCGCTGCAAAGCAAAGCAAAATCATACCGCCCCAGATCGCATCCAATCCGTCGATATCCTCGGCAGGCCTGCCGCCAAAATAGCTGCGGAAATAACCTAAAATAGCGATCGCAATACCAATACTCAATGCGGCTCCAAGTACACTCACCGCACCTGCAAGTATCATCCAAGTGCGCGAGGGAAGCAGCTTTTGCTTGCATTTTTCCTTTGTCAGCACTTCTCTTTTCTCTGTGTACATGCTGTTCCTCCAAGCTACGGTGTAAGGGTTGAAAGAAAGATCGCGTTGTCGCTGCCGTATTGCTCGCATCCAATGGGCTGCATCCATTCCGCCGCCATCACCAGTGCGCTGCCGTTTGCAAGGGACGTAACGCCAAAATTACCAAGGCGCGCGCCACGCTGCGGCACCACGGCAAGCTCGCTTTCAGGCACCAGGCGCATATTTTCCACCCTTGCGGCAAACAGGGGCGCGCGGTGGCGGAACACGTGGTCGTTCTCTGCGCCGCGGCGCGTATAGACCAGATACAGCGCATCGCCCAGCTGCATCCAGTGCTGCTGGGTGTTATAATTTTGCAAAAGGCTGCCGTCCTGCCATTTCCAATGCTGCAGATCGGTATAATGCAGACCGTCTGCGCTTTTGGCAACAAAGCCGCACTCGTCGTTGCGGATCGTCATATAATACGTGCCCTCGTGTAAAATGATAGAGGGCTCATTAAGCCCACGCTTGACGGACACCTCCAGCGCCGAGCCGATCTCCAGCAGCTGCAGCTCATCCCCCACAAGTGCGCAGCGCAGCACCGCTACGGCGTAGTCCTTGCGGTCCTTTTTCTTGAAATATACCGGGATCAGCAGCTCGCCGTTTTCCAGCTCGATGCTTTGTCCGCAGCCGTTGCCACAGTCATCGTACCCTTGGGGCATTTGTAAAAAGCGCATAGGCGAAAAAGTGCCGCGCACCTTGTCATAGATGCTGTAAAAGGTGTAGCGCCTATCCCCCGTGGGCTTCATATCCCCCACGCGGTACTCAGCGGTGTGCCCCAGCAGCAATATCCTGCCGCTTTTTTTGTGATACATCGGGGTGCCGTCGCAGCCGACGGTAACCGTTTCCCCCTCTGTGATGGGGGCAAGCCCCGGCTCCTCGCCAAATTTTGACCAGGTTTTGCCGCCGTCGCGGCTGATGCTGGAAAGAATACCCGAGAACAGATCGATGCCCTCTACGTTCAAATATTGCGCCGTGGCAAGCATCATATCGGGTGCTACGCAGCATCTGGCATGCACCAGGCACTTCTTTTTATCGTATCCGCTTGCGATAATGTGGGTTTCACACGTCATTGTATTGTCCTCTTTCTTTGCTGCGTGGCGGTATAGTGTCACCGTGCTCGGTTTTATTATAGCATAAACAACATAATGTGTCAACACAAGGTGTCTTCCGTCTTGGTTTGCACCCCTTGTGGAAAAAAGGGGGCGAGTAGCAAAAGAGTTTGCAACGCACAAAAAATCCCCCTCGGGGGAAGGCGAGGGGGGATGTCACGAAGTGACAGGGGGA
>JAZNNA010000111.1:0-5465 GCA_045580065.1 Eubacteriales bacterium | reverse complement strand
TGATAGTCGCTGTTTTTGTCGTGCAGGCTGATCAGGTCAAAAAACACCTGAATGCCGAGGGCGCGCAGTTTTTCGCGCAGCAAAAAGGCGTGCGCTCTGCCGCCGTGGCGACGCCGGTAGCTGATAAATACGTTCATTTTTCTCTCCCAACAATAAAATACGTGCGGGGCTACCCTCAGTATAACACAAAACCGCGGGCGAGTCAAGATTTTGCGGGGCGGCGGGGGCTTCTTTACATCGACGGGGGAGTGTGATATAATGAAATTGAAAAAAGCAAAAAATCCTTTTGGCTGTAAGATATTGGAGCCGTTTTGCGACTGTATGGGTGAAAGGCCTTTTCAAGCTATGCAAAAAGGGGGGCGCGTATGGAAGACGAAAGAATTGTTGCACTGTATTGGGAGCGAAACGAAGCCGCCATTCGGGAAAGTGAAACGAAATACGGCGGATATTGCTATACCGTTGCGTATCACGTGCTGCATTCGCACGAGGATGCGGACGAGTGCGTGAACGACACCTGGAACAGCGCGTGGCATGCCATACCGCCCGAAAGACCGACGCGCCTGCGCGCATTTCTTGCCCGCATTACCCGAAACATCGCCATCGACCGCTATCGCCGCGACAGCGCGCAAAAGCGCAGTGCAGAGGTGGAAAGCGCGATCGACGAGTACTGGGAGTGCGTTCCAAACGGCGATGCCCCCATCGGGGACGAGGTTGCGCTAAGAGAGGCGATCAACGGCTTTCTTGCAAGCCTTGATGCGCGTACCCGCGTGATCTTTATGCGCAGATACTGGTACTCGATGAGTGTGAAGGATATTGCACAGGGCATGCGCCTCTCGCAGGATCACGTCAGCGTTATTTTGCATAGGACCAGAAGCAAATTCAGGGACTATCTTACAAAGGAAGGGATTTTTGTATGAAGAAAAAGGAGTGGTACCGCGGCTTTGGGCTTGCCGACGAGCAATATATTGCCGAGGCGCATCCCGAAAACGAGATCAAGCCGAAAAGAAACAGGGTATTTGTTTCACTTGTGGCGGCGTGCGCCTGCCTTGCGTTGCTTTTTTGCAACCTGTGGCTGTTTATTCCGTTCAACGCCGATCCGCCCGACGTGTCGCAGTATGCGGACAGCGCGTATTACGGCCTGATCCAAAAGCTGAACGCGCTGACCTATCAGCGCCCCAAGTACAAAAACAATGCTGCAAGGCTTTGGGCAGGGATAAAGAATTCTGTACTGAACGGAGCAAGAGATGAGGATACCGCCGCCCCCGAGGATGCCGGCACGCTGGTAGAGGAAGCAACGGGCACCTACAAGGAGATTACCGACAACCAGGTAGAGGGGATCATAGAGGCGGACCGCATCAAGCGCAGCGACACGCACGTGTATTATCTGAGCGATCGGGTGCTTCACGTGTATGCCATCGACAAGGAGAACACAAAAGAGGTTGGCAGCTATACGTTTCAATCCCGCAGCGGCATCTATTTTCTGGATCAATGGGAGCTTTACCTTTCAAGCGATTGCAGGACCGTAACGGTGGTCACGCAAACCTATGCCAAGGACTACGTTGATTCTGAGCGCTACGTAAACCTGATCTCGCTTGACGTCAGCGACCCCACCAATATTGTAAAAAAAGAGGAATTCACCGTTACGGGCAAGTATATGTCGTCCCGTCTTACCGGGGGTAGCATCCTGCTGCTCACCGAGTTTGTGATCGACAAGCGGACGCTTGATTTTGCCGACGAGCGCACCTTTGTGCCGCAGATCGACCTTGGCAACGGCGCGCACAGCATCCCTGCGGACGGCATCGTATCCCCCGAAAATCTGAGCAGCGCGCGCTATACCGTTGTGATGAAGCTGGACGAGAGCACGCTTGACCTCAAGGGTGCGGCGGCGTATCTTTCCTATTCCGAGGACGTGTACGTTTCCGCGGATCACGTATTTTTGACCCACGTGTTTGCAGAGGAACAGCAAAACGAGGACGGCACCGTCACAAGGAACTCTATGACCGAGATCTCCTGCCTTGCCTATGGCGGCGAGGGGTTTGAGAAAAAGGGGAGCGTTACGGTGAGAGGGTACGTGAAGGACCAATGGAGCATGGATGAGCACGAGGGGATCCTTCGCGTTTTCACCACCACCAACGCCACCACCCTGCGCGAGTACACTTCGCGCGACGGCAGCGTTACCTCTGCAGAGATCCTGCAGACCGCAACCGGGCAGTCTAACGCAAGCCTTTACTGCATCGACCTTTCCGGCTTTGAGGTGGTGGCATCCGTGATCGACTTTGCCCCGCCGCGCGAGGAGATACAGTCGGTGAGATTTGACGGAAAGGTGGCATACGTCTGCACGTCCGTGGAGCTTTCTGACCCCGTATTCTTCTTTGATCTTTCCGACCTTGGCAATATCACGTATAAGGATACCGGCACGATCGAGGGCTTTTCCACCTCGCTGATCAACCTTGGCAACGGCTATCTGCTTGGGATCGGCAGAGGGGGCGACTGGAGCAGCCTGAAGATCGAGGTGTATGAGGAAACGGCTAACGGCGTGCGCGCGGTGTGCGCCTATGAGATGAGGAATACGCACTATTCTACCGAGTATAAGTCCTACTACGTGGATCGGCAAAATCAGCTTGTGGGCTTAGGTGTTCTGGATAACACCAGAGAGGAGCCGATCGAGCGCGGCAGATATATATTGCTGCATTTTGACGGCTATGAGCTTGTGGAGCTTGTAAACGTGCCGCTTGCCGGCGACCCCGCGCATAAGCGCAGCGTTTATATCGACGGCTATCTGTATATGTTCGGTCCGACCGGCTTTTTGGTGCAAAAGGTTTTTGATCAATAAGAAAGGGCCAAGCCGATTTCTCTGCTGCTTTTTGTTGCCAAAGAAATCTTGCGATTACTGCCGCCTTGTGGTATAATGAGGGTAATAAAGCAAAGGAGGGGGGAAGGCTATGAGCCCTGAGATGCAACAGAATACCGATGCATTCGGCGGTGCCGTGTACGTAAAGGCAAGCGCCGAGGCGCCGGCGTTTTCCTATACCGATCCACTGCCTTTTTTCAGAAAGGAATTTTTGATGGGGCAGACGTTTGAGCGGGCGGAGCTTTGCGTGCAAGCCCCCGGCTTTGCCAAGCTTTTTCTTAACGGCAAGGACGTGACCGAGGATATTTTTATCAGCGCGATCAGCGATTACGATAAGATCCTTTGGTATCACACCTACGACGTCACCGCGCTTTTGCGCCCCGGCATCAACACGCTTGGCGTGATCGCCGGAAATGGTTTTCTGAACGAATCCTATGCCACGGGATGGGGGTTTGACAGTGTCCCGTGGCGGGATGCGCCGCAGTTTTTGCTTTGCTTGCGCGTGGACGGCAAGGTTGTTGCCGCAAGCGATACAAGCTGGAAATGCTCGCGCCGGCACTCGCACATCACCTTCAGCCATTTGCGCTGCGGCGAATACGTGGATATGCGAAAATACGATACCGCGTGGCTTGAGGCGGGGTATGACGACAGCGACTGGCAGCAGGTGCTGCAGCGCACAAGGCCGATCACTGCCACCCTGCGCCCCGTGTGCTGCCAGCCGGTGAGAGAATGCGAGCGCATTGCTCCCGTTTCCTTAAAGCGGACGGCGGACGGTGCGCTGATCGCGGATTTTGGCAAAACGATCTCGGGCTATGCCGAGCTTGCCGTTTGCGCGCCGCGCGGCACCGAGCTTTTGCTTTTTTATGCCGAGGAGCTACATGAGGATGGCACCCCCAAGCACAACGGCATGGACGGCCCGCATTATTACCCGCAAACACCCTTTCAGCATTGCCGCATGATCACCTCCGGCTCTGTGGATCGCTTCAAGCCCTGCTTTTTCTATGCGGGCTTTCGCTATTTGCGCATAGAGGGGCTGCAGCAGGAGCCGATCGGGCTGTGCGCGATCTTCACGCATCAGGCGCTGGAGCGCCGTGCGGCGTTTTCCTGCGGCAACGCGGTGCTGAATTATATTTATAATGCAGGAATACAGTCCACCTATTCCAACCTGTTCTGGTGCCTGACCGACTGCCCCACGCGCGAAAAGCTGGGCTGGACCAACGATGCGCAGGCAAGCACTGAGCAGGTGCTGATCAATTTTGACAGCGTTCCTCTGCTTGAAAAATGGTACGAGGATATCAAGGCAAGCATGTTTGCCGACGGCTCGCTTCACGGCACGGTGCCCGCTCCCGATTGGGCGTGGGGACACAACTGCGGCCCGGTTTGCGATTGCCTGCTTTTTGAAATGCCTTATCGCGTATATCTCTATACGGGAAGGGCAGAGATGCTTGTTGAGGGGCTGCCCTATTTCCTGCGCTATATCGCATTTTTAGAGCAAAAAATTGCAAGCGGGCATTGCTTTACACTGGGGGATTGGGCAAGCAATGACCAAAAAAGCGCTGAGCTGAAGGCGCTGATCGCAAGGCTGTATCTGCTGAAGGCATATGACGTTACGGCTCTTGCCTGCACCTGTTCCGGCGAGGATCCGCAGCCGTTTATGCGCAAGGCGCGCGAGGCGCGTGAGGCGATCGCGGCGGAATACCTTGACCCCAACGGCGAAAGCAGGATAAAAATGCAGACCGCCGTGGCCATGCTGCTTGCCTTTGGCGTTACCAAAAGCACTGCAGCACTGGAGCGGCAGCTTGTGGAGATCATTGCGCGCGACGGCGATCAGCTCCGTGTGGGGATGGTGGGTTCTCAATATATCTATCACGTGCTTTCCGATATCGGCAAGGGCGAGATCGCCTATCGGCTTTTGTGCGAGAGCGAGCCGGGGTATAAGACCTGGTGCGAGCGCGGCGAAACCACTCTTTGGGAGGAATGGAACGGCAAGGATAAGGGCTCGCACAATCACCATATGTATTCCGGCGTGATCGCGTGGTTTTTCCGCGCGCTGCTGGGCATCGTGCCCACCGAGCAGGCCCCCGGCTTTGCAAGGCTGGAGCTTGCGCCCCTGTTTATCCGCGCGCTACAGCACACAAGCGGGCATATCGACACCGTGCGCGGGCGGATCGCGGCAAAATGGGCATACCGTGAGGGCGGTTTTGAATATATTGTCACGCTTCCAAAGGGAATAGAGGCAACCTTTAACGGCATCCCACTTACCCCCGGCGAGAACGCATTTTTTATCCCCGATGGAGAATGAGGCAAAACAAAAAGACCGCCGAATGGCGGCCTTTTTGTTTGTGATACCACTACAAAATAGATCCATATCACAAGTTTTTCGAAATCGATCCGCGGTTTTCGGTAGGTGGGTAGATGTGTCCCTTGGCGATGATGGGAGTTGCACCCCGCCGCTGTCTCCCGGGGTGCTGCTCCATGCTTGCAAACGGATCTATGTATTTTAAATGCTTTAAGAAATTCCTTTTATAACTCCTTTTATAAAAAACACCAGAAAAACAACAACAAAGAATGCAATTGGAACAGTCACTATTCCAATTAATATTTTGACTATCAA
>JAZNNA010000110.1:0-9584 GCA_045580065.1 Eubacteriales bacterium | reverse complement strand
CTACGTAATATTGCGATTTCAGATAGGGATCTCCTACTGCAACGACTTTCATGATCTACCTCTTATGCCGACCAAATCAGATGATCTCACCCATTACTGCACCGAAGGCAGCTGCAGCATTGCACTCGTCGGTGTCGATGTGCATAGCAAGCGCAAACTTTTCAGAAACGCGCACCACGGTGTCGCAAAGGATCACAGGGCGAGCGGTGTTCAGCTTTACGCAAACGATCTGCTTGTCGGTAACGCCAAGCTCGGCAGCATCGGCAGGGGTCATGTGGATGTGTCTTTTTGCAACGATAACACCCTTGGAGATGTCAACCTCGCCACAGGGACCAACCAGCTTTACGCCGGGGGTATCTTCGATATCGCCGCTCTCGCGAACGGGAACGACCTTAAGGCCGAGGGTGCGGGCATCGGTAAAGGAGATCTCTACCTGATCGGCAGGGCGGCAGGGGCCAAGGATGCGCATATCAAACTTGCCCTTGGGGCCTACGACGGTGATCTTTTCCTCGCAAGCAAACTGGCCGGGCTGGCTGAGATCCTTCATATTGGTGAGCTCGTGGCCCTTACCGAAAAGAGTCTCAAGGGTTTCGCGGGTCACGTGAGCGTGACGTGCAGACGTTTCAACGATAAATTGCTTTGCCATTTTTTACACCTCTTATTATGTAAATTAAACTGGTATTTGCGGAGTTTTCCGCATACATAATATATTATAACATAAAAATTTCAGTTTGTAAATGCAAAAAACAAAGAAATGTGAAAAGAATAACAAGAAAACGCGAAAAGGAGCAGACGATGCAAGCAGAAAAGGAAAAAAATACACAGGAAAGCAGCAGTCTTGAGGATATTTTCAAAAGCGGCGGCGTGGTGGCAGGCAAAGAGGGCGAGGAGATCCACTGCCTTTCCATCATCGGGCAGATCGAGGGGCATTATCTGCTTGGCGACAATCAGAAGGCCACCAAATACGAGCATATGATCCCACTTTTGGTGTCTATTGAAGAAAACCCCCATATCAAGGGGCTGCTTGTGGTGCTGAACACGATGGGCGGGGACGTGGAGGCGGGGCTTGCGTTGGCAGAGCTGATCGCCTCGATGGCAAAGCCCACGGTATCCTTGGTGCTGGGGGGCGGTCACTCGATCGGGGTGCCCTTGGCGGTGTCGGCAAAGCGCTCGTTTATCGTGCCAAGCGCCACTATGACCATCCACCCCGTACGCACCACGGGAATGGTGCTGAGCGCGCCGCAAAGCTTTCGGGCGCTGCGCGAGATGCAGGATCGTATTCTTGATTTCACCTGCAATCACTCGCACGTGGAAAGGCAGGTGCTGGAGGAGATGATGATGCGCCCCGACGAGATGGCCACGGATATGGGCAGCATCATCGACGGCAAGGAGGCGGTGAGATGTGGGCTGATCGATGAAATCGGCGGGCTCGCGCGAGCGCTTGCAGCCCTGCACGAGATGGCAAAATAAGAAAAAAGCCACCTGACGGGTGGCTTTTTTCTGTTTCAAAGCTCAACAAGCGACTTGCCGAGAAAATCCTTGCAAAGTGCGTTCAAGCGGTAAACGGGCAGGCCGACCACGTTGAAGTAGTCCCCCTCCAGTCCGCGGATCCAAAGCGAGGCAAGCCCCTGCACGGCATAGGCACCCGCCTTGTCGCGCGGCTCTCCGCTTTGCACGTACCAGTCGATCTCCTGCGTTGTCATCGGGGCAAAGCACACCGCCGTTGCATCGTGATCTGCAACTTCCCTCTCGCCGCAAAGCAGCGCCACACCGCTGATCACGCGATGCTCGTTGCCGGAAAGTGCCTGCAGCATCCGGGCGGCGTCGGCAGCATCCACAGGCTTACCGAGGATCTTGTTATCGATCGCCACCACGGTGTCGCTGGCGATGATCAGCGTGTTCTCATCCCATTCGCCGCGCTCCTGCAAAAGCGCACGGGTGGCACGCCCCTTGCGCAGCGCCAGCTCACGCACCAGCAGCGCGGGATCTGTGATATCCGAGCTTTCGTCGGCATCCGCGCTGAGGATCTCGAATTGCACGCCGAGCATTGTGAGAATCTCGCGCCGACGAGGAGATTTTGAGGCTAAGATAACGCGCATCACTTTACCCCGGTAGAGCCAAAGCCGCCTGCACCGCGTGCGGTTTCGTCAAGGGTATCCACCTCGATGAGGTTGGCGGCATACACGGGCATAAACATCAGCTGTGCAATGCGATCGCCGCGGTTGACGGTAAAGGGTACGTCGGAGCTGTTGTAAAGCCCCACGCAGATCTCACCGCGATAATCGGAGTCGATCACGCCGATGCCGTTGGCAAGATTGATGCCGCTTTTCACGGCAAGGCCGCTGCGCGCGGCAAGGATGGCGACCACGTTCTTTTCAAGAGAGATGGCAATGCCGGTGGGGATCATGGCACGGCAGCCGGGCTGAATGGTCACGGTAGTGCCCTCGTCAATAGCGGCGCGCATATCCACGGCGGCAGCACCGTCGGTGGCATAGGTGGGCATGGTCATGCCGCGGGAGAGTAAGAATTTTACGTCAGTTTTCATTTCTGCTCCTCCTCATCCACGTTCACCAAGGTGAAGATGTGGTGATAATAAAGGTTGGTGGTCTCGTGCACAAAGACAGGGTAAATGCCGGTCGCATGGTGGTCAAAGCGCAGATTTCCGCCCTCGGGCAATGCAAAATTATAGTGGTTGAGCCCCTGATGCACGGGGATAAAGCGCATCCCCTTGCGTTTGGAAACAACCAGCTGCTTCCGGTCGTTAAGGGTGAGGTACTGCTCCCCCGCCTTGATGCGGTAGGCACCGTCCTTTTCGTCAACAAGCTGCACGACAAGCGGCTTTTCCTTGGCACCGCAGACCACAACGCCGTCCAGAACGCTGAGGGGGCGCAAAAACTCCTTCATGGCGGAAAGCGATGACGTGCCGGTCAGCGCTGCCTCGTAGATCATGAAGGGACGGGTGATATCCACCTCACCGTAGCGGCGCGTGGGCATCCAGGCACACATCAGCGAGCGGTTATCCCAGGTCCTGCCGGCAGAGGCGTAATCCACCACCTCGAAATAGCTGCCGTCGGTTTCCTTGACGCGGAAGGCATAGAAGGCGGTAAAATCAGAAAGCTCGATCGGCTCAACGGTGGCATAGCCCTCGGCATCCTCCTCAACGTCAACGGGAGTATGCACGTCACCGGGCAATCTCTTGTCGCGCGCCAACACCAGCGGGCCGCGGCGCAATGCCACGTGATAGGGGGAATTCTCGTCCGGCAGCTCGCCCTCCGGGTGGATGACCTCGGTGCGCATATCCAGGAAAAGCTCTACCGTGTCGCCACATTTCCACACGCGGCGCAGCTCGGTATACTCGCCGGGCTTTGCCTCGATCAGCTCGCCGTTTACGGCAAGCGTGGTCATACGGCTCCACGCGGGGATGCGCAATGCCAGCACAAAGGGCTGGTCGTCGGTAGTGTCCAAAGAGAGAGAAATTGCACCGTTTGCGGGGTAATCCGTTTTCACGGCGATCTCAAGGGGTGCGCCGGTGGGGGTGGTAAGCGCCACCGTGCCGGGGATATACAAATTGACCGCAACACCGTCGCGGCGGTACAGCATAGAGGAAAGCGGGATCAGGCCGGTTCCTGCCGAGCCGATACAAGCGCAGCACCCGTAGTGCGAGCCGTCGGCAAAATATTGCTTGCCGCCCGTGGATCTGGCACGCGTGCCGATCACAAGCGGACTGTAGCTATCAAAGGGCATCGCGCCGTGATGGGCGCTTTTTTCATAGTTGATTGCACCGAGCAGCGCGTTGTATACGCTCTTTTCGATCTCATCTGCAAAGCGGCTGTCGCCGGTGAGGCAAAGCAGCTGCACACAGAACTTCATCCAGGTAACGGTCACGCAGGTCTCCTGCTGCACACCCGTGTAGGTGGTGGAGAGCTGGCGCGTTTTGGTATGGTCAAACAGCTCGTGCCAGCAGCCGCAGGTGCCGATCAGCGACACCTCGTTTTCACAGATGCGATAGCCGAGGTTGAGGGCTGCGGTACGCCATTTTTCGATACCCGTTACACGGTAATATTCCAAAAGCCCCTCAAAGCAGGAAATGGTTTCATATGCCTTGACCACACGGTACTCGTGGGGGAGCTTTTCGTTGCGGTAGGCGGTTTCAAAGATATTTTCCACGTTGCCGCCGCCGCGCTCCACGATATAGGTGGCAAAATCCAGATACTTCTGCTCACCCGTCAACGCATACAGCCGCACGATCGGCTCCAGCACCGAGGAGGAGTTGACGCCCTCCCAGTTGTTGCTGGCGGTGGTGATATCGATCTTCCCCTCCCCCAGCGTTGCCAGCATATAGTCGGCGTGGGCGCGCATTGCTGCAAGCACCTCGGCCTTCAGCTCCTCGTCCTCGCAGATCTCGTAAAAATGCTCCAGACCGAGCAGCACGTACTTGCGCGACCAGATATCCCAGCCCTTATACTCCACGTCGCGCTTATAAGAGGAGATGCGTCCGTCCTCGTCAGCGGTGAGCAGAAGCGCACGCACGGTGGCTGTCAGGGTCTGCAGCAGCGCAGGATTTTGCGTATAGGTATAGGTGATGCACCCACCGCGCATCATTTTGCCCCAGTACTCGCCGCGCCAGCCGCGGTTCTCGCCGTCGGGGCGGTCGACAAATACACTGACAAACTTTGCCCAAAGGGGGCTATCCATCAGCTGATATCCCTCGATAAAGCGCACGGCCTCATCCAGATCTCCGCGGTAGTCAAAGCTGCCTGCAGAGAGCGGAAACAGCACGTCGGTATCAATACGGGGCGCAAGCATCTTATTTTTCATCAAAGCCTGCATAGGTGTGGGAATTGCCATAGATGTTCTCCATTTCCGGCCCGTTTGACGGGCGATATTTCAAGCTTAAAAATCGCGGCGACCCTCCAGGGCTCGCGACAGTGTGACCTCGTCGGCGTACTCCAGTGCGCCGCCAAAGGGAATGCCGTGGGCAAGGCGCGTGATGCGGATGCCAAGCGGCTGCAAAAGGTGGGAAAGATACATGGCGGTCGCCTCCCCCTCCGTGGTGGCGCCCGTGGCAACGATCACCTCTTTTACGGTGTCGTCCTCAAGGCGGGCAAGCAGCTCGCGCAGGGTGAGTGCATCAGGGGTGATGCCATTCATCGGCGAGATCAGCCCGTGCAGCACGTGATAGGTGCCACGATAGCTGCGCACGCGCTCAAAGGCCATTACGGCACGCGCATCCTCCACCACGCAGATCGAGGAGCGGTCGCGCCCCGTGTCGCTGCAGACCGGACAGACCTCGCGGTCGGTCAGGTTCTGACAGATGGGACAGCGGTGGATCTTAGCCTTTGCCTGCTGCATGGCGCTTGTAAAGGCCGCAATATCCTCCGGGCTGTATTCCAGCACCGCGTAAGCCAGGCGCTCGGCGGATTTTTTGCCGATGCCGGGCAGGCGTGCAAATTGCTCGGCAAGAACGTCGAGCGCCTCAATTCCCGATGCCATATCAGAACAGCCCGGGCATGCCCATACCGCCCATGCCGGGCAGGTTCATGGCACCCGTGATCTTTTCCATCTCGGCGGCAGAGGTCTCCTCTACGCGCTTGATCGCCTCGTTCACGGCGGCAACCAGAATGTCGGAAAGCGTTTCGATATCGTCGGGATCCACGATCTCGGGGGCGATATCCAGCGAGAGGATCTGCTTTTTGCCGTTGATCTTCAGGCTCACGGCACCGCCGCCCGCAGACACCTCATACTCGCGTGCCTCAAGCTCCTCCTGCTTTGCTGCCATATCCTCCTGCATCTTTTGTGCCTGCTGCAGCATGGCGTTGATGTTCTGACCACCCATCTTGGGTGCCTTGTAATTTGCCTTCATACTATGCTCCTTTGAACGTTATTGCTGCTCGGCGGCCTCAAGCAGGTCGTCGAGAATGGTATCCTTTTTATCACTTACGGTGGGAACCTCAAACACAAGCTGACGGGGATCGAGCTGGCGCTTTAATTCGGCAGAAAGCGCACGGACAAGCACGGCCTTGGCACTCTCCTCGGAAAGCAGCATCAGCGCAAAATCGCTTGTCAGCTTGCAGATCACGTTGCCGGCCTCGTCGGTAAAGGCCTTGGCATCTGTGAGGAAGGAGCCGAGCATCGCGTTTTCGCGGCGCACGCGCTCAACACAATTCATAAAGCTGCGCATACGCTGCAGCACTCTCCCCTCTCCCGCTACCTTGGGTGCCTGTGCGGCCGGTGCGGGTGTGGGTGCAGCAGGAGCCGCAGGGACTGCGGCGGGCGTTGCTGCCTTAGACGCTTGTGCAACGGGGGCGGGCGCTTGCTGTGCGACAACGGGGCCTGCATTGACGGGCGCGGATGCGGCAATGGGCATCGGAATACCTGCCACGGCATCCTCAAGACGTGCAATGCGTGCCAGCAGCGCCTCGGGCGAGGTGTCCAGCGCAGTATCGCACATCCGCACAAGCGTCAGCTCGGCGACCATACGCTTGACGGCGTTGGCGCGCTGCATTGCAAACAGCGCATCCTCCAAAAGCTTGCAATGCGCAAGCAGCGCGGGCTTGGAAAGGCCTGCGGTCAGCTCGGTGAGCTGTGCCTGCTCGGCATCGGTCAGGTCCAGATAGCGCGCCGCGGCATCGGTGGTCTTCAGCACCAGCATATCGCGGTAAAGCGAGATCAGATCCTGCCAGAACACCGCAAGGTCACGCGAGGAAGCAACCGCCTCGTCTACGATGCGGAAGATGCTGTCGTAATCAGCGGCATTGATGGCGCGCACCAGGGGGAACATTCCCTCTCTGCCGGTGGAGCCCATCATTTCGTTTACGGTCGCCACGTCGATCCTGCGGTGCGTGCTGGCGCACAGCTCCAAGAGGCTGATGGCATCGCGCATACCGCCCTGCGCCATTTTTGCAATGCGCTCGGCAGCGGCGGGATCCAGCTCAAAGCCCTCCTGCTCCGCAATATACGACACGCGTGCGGCAAGCACGGGGGTGGCAATGCGGCGGAAATCAAAGCGCTGGCAGCGCGAGATGATGGTAGCGGGGAGCTTGTGCAGCTCGGTGGTCGCCAGAATGAAGATGACGTGTGCAGGCGGCTCCTCCAGGGTTTTAAGCAGCGCGTTGAAGGCGCTGGTGGAAAGCATATGCACCTCGTCGACGATGTACACACGGTATTTGAGCGCCGAGGGGGTATACACCACCTCGTCACGGATGTCACGGATGCTTTCTACGCCGTTGTTGGAGGCAGCGTCCATTTCCAGCACGTCGGTGGCGGCGCCGCTGTCGATCGAGCGGCAGGCAGCACACTTGCCGCAGGGGCTACCGTTTTCGGGCGCCTCACAGTTAGCGGCCTTGGCTAAGATCTTGGCGCAGGTGGTCTTGCCCGTTCCGCGTGAGCCGCAAAACAAATACGCGTGCGAGAGCGCACCCTTTTCCACCTCGTAACGAAGCACAGAGGTGATGTGCTCCTGTCCGCATACGTCGTCAAAGCTGCGCGGACGCCATTTTCTGTACAGTGCCTGATGCATAAGGCCACCTCCCGTTTGTTTTGCTTGCCCCAAGGCTTATAAAAAAAGCAAGCTGCAAAATAAGACCATACACCCTCCAATCGAACGTCACCTTTGCGCGGAATTCGAGCCTCTCGCTCAGAGCAGGCACCCTCGCGGCACATCGATGGGACCGCTTAATGCTGCTTGGTTCCCCACCTGACATGGTTCACGGTTACCGATTGCGCAAGACCCACTCGTCATCACGAAAGAACGCGCTCCGGACCGCATCGCTTCGGTCCTCAAGGAGGGGATCTACCCCTGCTATAGCGGATTTCAGGTGCAGGGCTCCGCTACTTCCCCGGCTGGTATGGCCTTATTTCACAACTTGCCTATATAGTATAACAGATTTTTATTATTTTTGCAAGGGGAATTGCAAATTTTTTAATTTCGTCACATTTTTCGCATTTCCCTGCCACAAAGGGCAAAATTTATGCTATAATAGCCTTAGAAAGTGAGGTGCGCATATGGAGATCTGGAAGACCTTATACAACAGGGCACGTGCCGTGCAGAACGGGCGTGTCATCTCCCCCTTTATCGAGGCAGGCGGCGTTGCCGCGGCGATCCTCACCAAGGGGGGCAACATTTACGTCGGGGTGTGCATCGACACCTGCTCGTCGCTTGGAATGTGTGCCGAGCGCAACGCCATTGCCAATATGCTGACAAACGGCGAGTGCGAGATCGCCCGCGTGGTGGCGGTAATGCCAAGCGGTAAGGTGGGCAGCCCCTGCGGAGCCTGCCGCGAGATGATGATGCAATTATCCCCCAACGCCGGGGAGATCGAGATCCTCACCGACCTTGAAAGTGGCCAAACGGTGCGACTTTCCGAGCTGATGCCGGACTGGTGGGGCAGCGCTCGCTTCGAGGCGTGAGATGTGCAAAAGTGCCCGGCTTTTTCACGGCAGGCGGCAAAAAAAGAGGCCACGCGGCCTCTTTTTTTACTCTTTTTCCTCGTCAAAGCGCAATTCAAGCGCCATCTCCAGGCACTCCCTTGAGATGGGGCGTACCTCGTTGCGCGCGGCCTTCTCTGCCGCACGGGAAAGCAGCGGATGCCGCTCCTTGACGTCCTGCACCTCAAGCGGCGCATAGCAAAGCGAGATGCGCAGCACGGTGCGCCCCTGCTCCGCTTGCCAAAAGCTCTCGCAAACGGTGCCGCGCATAGCGGCAGAGCGGCGCAGCGTTGCAAGCTCGGGGAGCGCATCCCCTTGCGGCGCATCAAATTCAAGGTACAGCAGCGGCTCGCCAAGCTGTGAGCGCAAAAGCCGCAGCTGCAGCTCTCTTGTGGGGGAAAGTCTGCCTGCGGCCAGCATAGCGCCCACCACACCCCAGGTGAACAGTCCCCATTCTATGCGCTCACCGTGGCGGGGCACAAAGCCGCACAGGTCAAGATCAACACAGCATCCAAGCAGCTCAGCCAGGCGGTGCAGGCGCACCGCCATCGCGTGCAGCATTCCCTCTCCCGTCTGCTCCTTGCCAAAGGTAAAGGCGCGATAGATGCGATGATACCACTCTGTTACAAGGCGTACACCTGCCGCCGAGCAGGTGGCACTGTGTGCAAGCAGGCGCTCGCTGATGCTGAGGTGCGGTAGCAAATGATAAAAGCCGGCAGGGGCGCCAAGGATCTCACCGATCCCTGCGGGCGGGCAGATCGCAAGAGCTGCACCGCCTGCGGCAAGCCCCTCGCAGATCAAAAGCACGGGGCCGCGGCGCGTGGGAAACAGCAATCCCTCACCCATAGTGCAAAGCAAATGCTGCCGTACCTCACCCTCCAGCACGCGCGAGGCAGGATACTGCGAGAGCAAGGGCGCCCCCTGCGCGATCTCTGTAACGGCGTACTGCCCCAGCACGCAAAGCCTTTCGTCTAAAAGATACACCTCTCCCGGCATTTTGGCATCACGCCCGTCGGCTTTGCCAATAAGCCCATACGCCTCGTAGATCGCCTTCAGCTCCATACGTCCCCCACATTAAACAATTTTATAATAGTATAACAAATCCAACGCGCGCTGTCAAGTGACAAGAGCCGCCTGCCGAAGCGGCAGGCGGCTCT
>JAZNNA010000109.1:0-17768 GCA_045580065.1 Eubacteriales bacterium | reverse complement strand
CCCGGCGTGACGGTGGAAAAGAAGGAAGGCAAGCTGAAAAAGCAGGAGGGCGTTACCCTGACCGACCTGCCCGGTATCTATTCCCTTTCCCCTTATACGCTGGAGGAGGTCGTTGCGCGCAACTACCTTCTGCTGGAGCATCCCGACGCCATCCTCAACATTGTGGACGGCACCAATCTGGAAAGAAATCTGTACCTGACCACCCAGCTGGCTGAGATCGGCATTCCCGTGGTGGTTGCCATCAATATGATGGACGTTGTACGCAAAAGCGGGGATAAGATCGATATTGAAAAGCTTTCCGAGCGTCTGGGGTGTCCTATCGTTGAGATTTCCGCCCTGAAGGGGGACGGTATTATGGAGGCGGCGCAAAAAGCGATCGAGGCCGCCCAAGCGGGCGTGGCGTGTGCCCCCCGCCATATCTTCTCCGGCGAGACTGAGCACGCCATCGCCCATATTGAGGAGGCAGCCGTGCACGGGATGCCCGAGGAGCAGCAAAGATGGTATGCCATCAAGATCTTTGAGCGCGATAGGAAGGTGCTGGAGAAGCTACACATCGACGGGGAACAGCTCTCCCATATTGAAAAGGATATTCAAGCCGTTGAGAAGATGATGGACGACGATGCAGAGGCCATCATCACCAACGAGCGCTATCTGTATATCGAGCATATCCTCAAGGGCTGCTATAAGAAAAAGAGCATCGGTCGCCTGACGCTTTCCGACAAGATCGACCGCGTGGTGACCAACCGATGGTTTGCGTTGCCGATCTTTGCGGCGATTATCTTCCTTGTGTATTATATTGCCGTTTCCACGGTGGGCACCTGGGTCACGGATTTCACCAACGACGGGCTGTTTGGTGACGGCTGGCATCTGCTTGGCATCGGCGGTGGTGCCTATGAGGAGGCGGTGGACGCCTACGCCGACGAAACGCTTTGGGCCCTGCCGGGTCTTGCGGATGCGATGCAGATCGCGGAAAATGACGAGGTGCCCGGTGCCGGCGATCTTCTTCAGGCAGTGAAGAAAAAGGATTTTGCTGCTTTTGAGGAGGCGTGGGGCGCTTACGGTCCCGCGTATGTCGAGTATTACGGCTTATCGGGCGAGGTCCTCGGCACGCTGATCGACGGCGCGCTGGAGGGTGCTCCCGACCCCGCCGATTTCGGCGTATGGGTGCCGGGTGTGCCGATCCTGTTTGAGCGCATGCTTGGCGAGGATGGCTTGAACACCCCCGAATGGGTGCAGAGCATGGTCATTGACGGCATCGTTGGCGGCGTGGGCGCCGTCATCGGCTTCGTGCCCCAGATCTTCGTGCTGTTCATCCTGCTTTCCTTCCTGGAAATGTGCGGTTACATGGCGCGTGTGGCGTTCGTGCTGGACCGTCTGTTCTGCAAATTCGGACTTTCGGGCAAGTCCTTTATCCCGCTGCTGATCGGCACGGGCTGCAGCGTGCCCGGTATTATGGCATCCCGTACCATCGAAAACGAGCGTGACCGACGCATGACGGTCATTACCACGTCCTTCGTGTTTTGTAGTGCCAAGCTGCCCGTGATCGCCTTGATCGCATCCGCCCTTTTCGGCGGCGCGTGGTGGGTGGCGCCCAGCGCATACTTTGTCGGTATTGCTGCCGTGATCCTTTCCGGTATCATGCTGAAAAAGACCAAGCCCTTTGCGGGCGAGCCTGCTCCCTTCGTGATGGAGCTACCGCTGTACCATCTGCCCACGGCAAAGAATTTGTTCCACGCCGTTTGGGAGCGCGGCTGGTCCTTCATCAAGCGCGCGGGAACCATCATTCTGCTTTCCTCCATCGTGATCTGGCTGGGCTCCTGCTTCGGCGTGATCGACGGCTCTTTCACCTTCTCCACCGAGATGGGCGAGCTTGGCAAGAGCGTGATGGACTACATCGGCGGTGCCGTTTCCTGGCTCTTTGCCCCTCTTGGCTTCAACAATGCTACGGCCGCTGTCGCTACCGTGATGGGCCTTGTGGCAAAGGAGGAGATCGTGGCGGTGCTCGGCGTGCTGGATTTTGCGGGTATGGGTGCCTTGGCGGGCTATTCCTTCATGGTATTCAATCTGCTTTGCGCCCCCTGCTTTGCGGCAATGGGCGCCATCAAGCGCGAGATGAACAGCAGCAAATGGACCGCGTTCGCCATCGGCTATCAGTGCGTGCTTGCGTATGCGGTATCGCTGATGGTGTATAACTTCGGCTGCCTTTTCACGGGGAACGTGCAGGGCGTGCTTGGTGTCGTTTCGCTGGTGTTTGCCTTCCTTGTGCTTGCTGCGCTTGGCTTTATGCTGGTGCGCCCCGCATGGAAGCCCGAAAAAGAAAATCTGAAAGCATAAAAGGAGAGAACTATGCCCCCCTGGCTTGGAACAACGATCGTGCTTTTGCTTGTAGGCGCGATGATCGGCGGTATCGTGTATTCGATGATCCGCGATCGCAAAAAAGGCAAAGGCGGCTGCTCCTGCGGCTGCGAGCACTGTAAATACAGCTGTCCCACGAAGCAAAAAGAAGCGGAAAATGCCGAAAAAGATGAAAAATAACAGCTTTTGACGGCAATTTTATCGTTCAAAATGACAAGAAAGGTGCGCGGTGCGCACCTTTCTTTGTATAAAGTGTGAAAAATCAATGAAATCTGTCAAAAACCTCTTGACGGATGCGCGCGAGTGCTTTATAATATATAATAATTATTATATAAAAGCGACGACAGGAAACAATATCCGCCCCTGTATCACAGAGAGCTGCCATTTGCTGAAAGGCAGTATACAAAGCGGAGAATAACTCATCCTCGAGCTGCTGTGCTGAAGGGGTCTTTTGCTCTCTGGTAGGTGCGGACGGGCACTCCCGTTATAGAGTGGCTATGTCTTGTGGCATAGGGTAAGGTGGGCGCAGAGCGCCAAGCAGAGTGGTACCGCGGAGTGTTTCTTCGTCTCTTTGATGCAATGGTTTTTCTGTTGCGTGAAAGGGGCGTTTTTTGTTTCTTCGCGTAGCCGCAGCCAAAGCCTCCCCCAAAAAAGAAAGGAAAGGGAAGACTATGATTTACCAAAACAAGTACGAAAAGCAGTATTTCACCCCCTCGGGCGTGACGATGGACTGGACGAAGCGCGATGCGCTGGTTACGCCCCCCACTTGGTGCTCGGTCGTCCTGCGCGACGGCAACCAGGCGCTTGTCATTCCGATGAGCCTTGAGGAAAAGCTTGAATTTTTCAAGGTGCTGTGCCGTCTTGGCTTTAAAGAGATCGAGATCGGCTTTCCCGCTGCATCCGAAACCGAATATACCTTCTGCCGCACCCTGATCGAGCAGGATCTGATCCCCGACGACGTCACCATTCAGGTGCTGACCCAGTCGCGCGAGCATATCATTGCCAAGACCTTCGAGGCGATCGACGGTGCCAAGCACGCCATCGTGCATCTGTACAACTCTACCTCCGTCGCCCAGCGCGAGCAGGTGTTCCGCCGCTCCAAGGCCGAGATCGTAGAGATCGCCGAGTTTGGTGCCAAGCTCTGCAAGGAATATAAGGCCAAGGCAAGAGGGCAGATCACCTTTGAATACTCTCCCGAAAGCTTTACCGGCACCGAGCCCGAGTTTGCGGCCGAGATCTGCAATAAGGTGCTTGCCATCTGGCAGCCCACCCCCGAGGATAAGGTCATCATCAACCTGCCCGTGACTGTGTCGCACTCTATGCCGCACGTGTACGCCAACCAGGTCGAGTATATGTGCAAAAACCTTGTGGGCAGAGAAAACGTTATCATCTCGCTGCATCCCCACAACGACCGCGGCTGCGCTGTGGCAGACAGCGAAATGGGTCTGCTTGCAGGCGGCGACCGCGTAGAGGGCACGCTGTTCGGCAACGGAGAGCGCACCGGTAACGTGGATATCATCACCTTGGCGCTCAACCTTTACTCGCAGGGTATCGAGCCCGGGCTTGACTTTACCAACCTGCCCGAGATCACCGAGGTGTACGAGCGCGTAACGGGCATGCACGTGTACGAGCGCCAGCCCTACAGCGGCAAGCTGGTGTTTGCAGCCTTCAGCGGCTCGCATCAGGATGCCATTGCAAAGGGCATGAAATGGCGCGAGGAGAAGGGTGGCGTCTGGAACGTCCCTTATCTTCCCATCGACCCCGCCGACGTCGGCAGAACCTATGATTCCGACGTGATCCGTATCAACTCGCAGTCCGGCAAGGGCGGCATTGGCTATATTCTGGAAACCAAGTATAAGCTTTCCTTGCCTCCCAAGATGCGCGAGGTGTTCGGCTACCACGTCAAGGGCATCTCCGACCACGAGCACAGAGAGCTGCCCCCCGCTGAGGTCTACGATATCTTCTGCCGCGATTTTGTCAACGTTGCAAACGTTATCGACGTTGTCAAGGCAAATTACAGCGAGCAGGGTGGTGGCATCCGCGCTGACGTGATCGTTCGCTATCACGGCAAGGATAAGCCGGTGACCGCCTTTGGTAACGGTCGCCTGAACGCCGTGGCAAGAGCGCTCTCGCAGTTCCTCAATCTTGAAGAATATACTCTCGACAGCTATACCCAGCACGCCCTGGAAAGCAAGTCCGACTCGCTTGCAGCCTCCTACGTCAGCATCAAGGGCGAGGGCAAGACCTACTGGGGCACGGGTGTCGATCACGATATCATCGTATCCTCCGTCAAGGCCCTTGTCAGCGCGGTCAACGTGATGATCCGCGAAACGGGCGCGGTGGAGTGATCGCTTTTTGAAAAAACAAAAGGAGACCACAGATTTATGAAGTTAACAGGTGCAGAGATCATCATCAGAACGCTGATCGAGCAGGGCGTTACCGATGTGTTCGGCTACCCCGGCGGTCAGGTCATCAGCATTTATGATGCCATTTACAAATACAAAGACGAGATCAATCACGTGCTTACCGCACACGAGCAGGGAGCTGCACACGCCGCAGACGGCTACTCCCGCGCAACCGGCAAGGTCGGCGTTTGTATCGCCACCTCCGGTCCCGGTGCCACCAACCTTGTCACCGGCATTGCAACCGCTATGCTGGATTCTATCCCCCTGGTCGCGATCACGGGCAACGTGCCCTGCTCGCTGATCGGCAAGGATAGCTTCCAGGAGATCGACATTACGGGCATCACGCTGCCCATCACCAAGCACAACTATTTCGTCAACCGCATAGAGGATCTGGCCGACAGCATCCGCGAGGCCTTCCGTATCGCAAAGTCCGGCCGCCCCGGCCCCGTGCTTGTGGACGTGCCCAAGGACGTACAGGTGGCGCAATACGATTACGAGCCACAGCCCGTGGTTGAAAAATTTCCCCTGCCGATCGCAGAGCAGGCGCAGATCGACGAGGCGATCGCCCTTCTTAGCGAGAGCAAGCGCCCCTACATTTACATCGGTGGCGGCGCCGCAGGCCTTGGGCTTGGAGGGGCCATCATGCAGCTGGCAGAAAAGATCGATGCCTTTATCGGCTGTACCTTTATGGGCCTTTCTGCCGTGAATAACGATTGTGACCGATTCCTTGGCATGCAGGGTATGCACGGCCATTACGCTTCTTCCATGGCGCAAAAGGATGCCGACCTGATCCTGGGCGTCGGCGTGCGCTTTTCCGACCGTGCTACGGGCAACGTTTCCAAGTATGCGCGCGGCACCAAGGTGATTCAGCTTGACCCGGATTTTTCTGAGATCAATAAAAACGTTCACGTGGACCTTGGCATCGTTGCCGACGTCAAGGATGCCTTCCTTCGCATTGCCGAGGGCGTTGCCGCGGGCAAGCGCCCCGAGTGGCAGGAGATCGTAAAGGGGCGCCGCGAGCGTGAGGCACAGTTCGAGGCCGAGCAGCGCGAGCAGGCAGGCGAGAGATTGGTTCCTCGCCGCGTGCTGGATATCATCAACGCGCACAAGCTCCCCAAGACCATCATCACCACCGACGTGGGACAGCACCAGATGTGGACGGCACAGTACGCCAGCTTTGATGCGCCCCGCCGCTTTGTATCCAGCGGTGGCCTTGGCACCATGGGCTTTGGCCTTGGTGCTGCCATCGGCGCACAGGTCGCCACAAACGACCCCTGCGTGCTGATCACCGGCGACGGAAGCTTTGGTATGAACTTAAACGAGCTGGCAACCGCCGTGACCTATCACATTCCGCTTGTCATCGTGCTGATGAACAACGGCGTGCTTGGTATGGTGCGCCAGTGGCAAACGCTGTTCTTCGGCGGTCGCTATTCCAACACCGTGCTGGAGCGCAAGACCGACTTTGTCAAGCTTGCCGAGGCATTTGGTGCCGTTGGTATGACGGCAACCACTCCCGCTGAGTTTGAAAAGGCCTTTGCCGAGGCGGTCAGAATTCAGGGCCCCGTTGTGATCGACACCTATATCGATAAGGACGAGTTCGTGCTGCCTATGCTGCCGCCCGGCGGTTCTATCGAGGATATCATTACCAAGGCAAAAGCAAAGGGGGAAGAGAAATGAGTAAGCAGAGCAACAAGTTTGTGATCGCCGTTTACGTAGATAACCACTTCGGCGTTCTGACGCGCGTTACCAGTATGTTCACCCGTCGCGGCTTTAATATCGATGCTCTCACGGTAGGCGAAACAGAATCTCCCGCATATTCCCGTATCACCATCTCGCTTTCCGGCGACGGTTATGCACGCGAGCAGCTGATCAACCAGATGAAAAAGCTGTTCAACGTCAAAAAGGTAGAGGTGCTGGACGATGGCGAGTGCATCAAGAGAGAATTGATGCTGATCAAGGTAAAAAACCAGCGCGAGTATCGCGCCGATATCCAATTTGCGGTAGATGCCTACCGCGCCAAGGTCGTGGATTACACCAACGAGGCAATGTGCATCGAGGTGACCGGCGACCCCTTCAAGATCGATGCGTTCGTGCAGCTGATGAAGCCCTTTGGCATCATCGAGATGTGCCGCACCGGTATCGTAGCTCTTGAGCGTGGCACCACCTCGCTTCTTGATAAATAATTTTTAAAAAATTCACCATAAAAAAGGAGAACAAAACAATGGCAAACATTTATTATCAGCAGGATTGTGATCTGCAAAAGCTCGCCGGCAAGACCGTTGCGATCATCGGCTACGGCTCTCAGGGCCACGCACACGCGCTCAACCTCAAGGATTCCGGCGTCAACGTGATCGTTGGCCTTTACAAGGGCTCCAAGAGCTGGGCAAAGGCTGAAAAGCAGGGTCTTACCGTTATGACCGCTGCCGAGGCTGCTGCCGCTGCAGACCTGATCATGATCCTGATCAACGACGAAAAGCAGGCTAAGCTGTACAAGGAAAGCATCGAGCCCAACCTGACCGCCGGCAAGACTCTTGCCTTTGCACACGGCTTCAACATCCACTTCGGCTGCATCAAGCCCCCCGCCGACGTTAACGTCATCATGGTTGCTCCCAAGGGCCCCGGCCACACCGTTCGCTCTGAGTACCAGGTAGGCAAGGGCGTTCCTTGCCTGATCGCGATCCACCAGGATGCAACCGGCGATGCACTCGACATCGGCCTTGCATACGCTCTGGGCATCGGCGGCGCTCGTGCAGGCGTGCTTGAGACCACCTTCCGCACCGAGACCGAAACCGACCTGTTCGGCGAGCAGGCTGTGCTTTGCGGCGGCGTCTGCGCCCTGATGCAGGCAGGCTTTGAGACTCTGGTTGAGGCAGGCTACGACCCCCGTAACGCTTACTTTGAGTGCATCCACGAGATGAAGCTGATCGTTGACCTGATCTACCAGTCCGGCTTTGAGGGCATGCGCTACTCCATCTCCAACACCGCAGAGTACGGCGACTATATCACCGGTCCCAAGATCATCACCGAGGATACCAAGAAGGCAATGAAGAAGGTCCTTTCCGATATTCAGGACGGCACCTTTGCAAAGGACTTCCTGCTGGATATGTCCGATGCCGGCGCACAGGTACACTTCAACGCTATGCGCAAGATCGCTGCCGAGCATCCCTCCGAGATCGTTGGCAAGGATATCCGCAAGCTGTACAGCTGGGCTGACGAGGAGAAGTTCATCAACAACTAATTCGCCCGATAGCCGTCGCATTTCTGCGTTGCCCTCGTCAAAGGGGGCTCGATGTAGGTACTACACCATCGCCCCCTTTGCTCGGCTGCGCCTTGAGCTGCCAGGCTCTCGAACGAATTTGGCTCTCTGAAATGGAAACTCATTTCGAAAGACCTTGTAAAGGCACACGAGCGCGGCTCGTGTGCCCCATACAATGCCTTTCAAATTTCAAGGAGGGAATACATATGATTAAGGATACTGTTGTAAACGGTTGCAATAACGCACCCCACCGCTCGCTGTACAATGCGCTGGGGCTTACAAAAGAGGAGCTGCAAAAGCCGCTGATCGCGGTGGTCAGCTCGTATAACGAGATCGTGCCCGGTCACATGAATTTGGATAAGATCACCGAGGCGGTCAAGCTCGGTGTTGCCATGGCCGGCGGCACCCCCATCGTTTTCCCCGCTATCGCCGTATGTGATGGCATCGCTATGGGTCACGTTGGTATGAAGTATTCGCTTGTCACCCGTGATCTGATCGCCGATTCTACCGAGGCGATGGTGATGGCGCACGGCTTTGACGGCATGGTTATGATCCCCAACTGCGATAAAAACGTGCCGGGGCTTCTGATGGCATCCGCACGCCTTAATATCCCCACCGTATTTGTTTCCGGTGGCCCGATGCTTGCCGGCAGAGTGGGCGGCAAAAAGACCAGCCTTTCCTCTATGTTCGAGGCAGTCGGCGCTTACCACGCAGGCAAGATCGACGAGGCAAAGCTTGACGAGTTTGAGTGCAAGACCTGCCCCACCTGCGGCTCCTGCTCCGGTATGTACACCGCCAACTCTATGAACTGCCTGACCGAGGTGCTTGGCATGGGTCTGCGCGGCAATGGCACGATCCCCGCTGCCTACTCCGCACGTATCCAGCTTGCAAAGCACGCCGGCATGCAGGTGATGGAGCTTGTGAAAAAGAATATCCGTCCCCGCGACATTATGACCGCAGCCGCCATCCGCAATGCGATCACCGCAGATCTGGCGCTGGGCTGCTCCACCAACTCGATGCTGCATCTGCCCGCTATCGCAAACGAGTGCGGCGTAGAATTCTCGCTGGACGAGGTCAATAAGATCAGCGAGCGCACCCCCAACCTCTGCCACCTCGCCCCCGCAGGCCCCACCTATATGGAGGACCTCAACGAGGCGGGCGGCGTATATGCCGTGCTGAAGGAGATCTCCAAGCTCGGGCTGTTGGATACCTCTGTAATGACCTGCACCGGTAAAACGATGGCGGAGAATATTGCAGATGCTGAAATTTTGGATGATACCGTTATCCGTCGCGCAGATAATCCTAACAGCGCAACCGGCGGCATCGCCGCTCTCAAGGGAAACCTTGCCCCCGATGGCTGCGTGGTCAAGCGCTCTGCCGTGGCACCCGAAATGCTGGTGCATGAGGGCCCCGCCAAGGTGTTTGAAAGCGAGGAGGAGGCCATTGCGGCGATCTATGGGGGCAAGATCGTTGCCGGCGACGTTGTGGTGATCCGCTACGAGGGTCCCGCAGGCGGCCCCGGTATGCGTGAGATGCTCAACCCCACCTCTGCCATTCAGGGCATGGGGCTTGGCTCCAGCGTGGCACTGATCACGGACGGGCGCTTCTCGGGTGCTACCCGCGGCGCATCCATCGGTCACTGCTCGCCCGAGGCAGCAAGCGGCGGGCCCATCGCCTACGTGAAGGACGGAGATATCATCTCCATCAATATCCCTGCCTATAAGATCGAGCTGAAGGTCAGCGACGAGGAAATGGCAAAGCGCCGTGCCGAGATGCCGATCAAGAAAAAAGAGAATATCACCGGTTACCTCAAGCGCTATGCCGCTATGGTCAGCTCCGCCGATAAGGGCGCGATCATCAACCATTGATGAGAGGAAATTGATATGATTGAGTACGGATTGCAGATGTACAGTGTACGCGACGTCACCAAGGAAAACCTGAAGGATGCGCTGCGCCAGGTGGCCGAAATGGGCTACAAGCACGTGGAGTTCGCAGGCTTTTTCGGCAATACCGCCGAGGACGTGAAGGCGTGGCTTGATGAATTTGGTCTTGCCGCCAGTGCAACGCACACAGGCTGTGCGGAGATCACACCCGATAATATCAAAAAGACGATCGCCTACCACCAGGCGCTTGGTTGTACCGATCTGATCGTTCCCGGGGCGAGATATAATACTCCCGAGGAGTTGGAGTATACGATCGCACTTTTGAACTATGCAGACAAAAAGCTTGCTGAGGCCGGCATTACACTTGGCTACCACAATCATTCCAAGGAGTTTTACCAAACGCCATACGGCAAGGTGGTAGAGGAGGAGATCCTGGCGCGCACCAACGTGCAAGTCGAGATCGATACCTTCTGGCTTTTTAATGCGGGTATCGACCCCGTGCCGTATTTGGAGGCACATAAGGATCGCATCCACGTGATCCACATCAAGGACGGCACCTTTGCACCCGACGCCAAGCGCGATTTTGATACTGCACACGATACGGTAAAGGGTACTGCGCTTGGAGAGGGCATCGCCCCCGTAAAAGCGGTGCGCGACTGGGCACTTCAAAACGGCGTTTTGATGGTCGTTGAGTCCGAGGGGCTGGATCCCACGGGACCCAAAGAGGTCGAGCGCTGCATCAAATATCTTCGTACACTGGAAAATTAATTTACGCAAAGAGGAAAATGTTATGGGAATGACAATGACGCAAAAAATCCTTGCCGCGCACGCAGGTCTTGACCGCGTGGAGGCAGGACAGCTGATCCTGGTTGATCTGGATCTGGTTTTGGGCAACGATATTACCTCTCCCGTTGCCATTCGTGAGTTTAATAATCTTGGCGCAACCGAGGTGTTCGATAAGGACAAGGTGACCATGGTCATGGATCACTTTGCCCCCAACAAGGATATCAAGCCAGCCGAGCAATGCAAGATGTGCCGCACCTTCTGCAACGAAAAAGAGGTCACCAACTTCTTTGACGTGGGGCGCATGGGCATCGAGCACGCGCTGCTTCCCGAAAAGGGACTTGTGGTATCCGGCGACGTGGTGATCGGTGCCGACTCTCACACCTGCACCTATGGCGCGCTTGGCGCATTCTCCACGGGTGTTGGCTCCACCGATATGGCGTGCGGGATGGCAACCGGCAAGACCTGGTTCAAGGTGCCCTCCGCCATTCGCTTTAACTTGAAGGGAAAGCTGAACCCCTTTGTGTCCGGCAAGGACGTGATCCTGCACATCATCGGCAAGATCGGCGTGGACGGTGCCCTGTACCGCTCGATGGAGTTTGCCGGAGAGGGCGTTGCCGCACTTTCTATTTACGACCGTCTGACCATCTCCAATATGGCAATCGAGGCAGGCGCAAAGAACGGTATTTTCCCCGTGGACGACCAGACGCTTGCCTATATTGCCGCGCATAGCGACCGCAAGCCCGTTGTTTACGCAGCCGACGAGGATGCCGTGTATGACGAGAGCTATGACATTGATCTTTCCGAGATCAAATCCACCGTGGCCTTCCCCCACCTGCCGGAAAACACCCGCACCATCGACGAGGTGGGCGAGGTGAAGATCGACCAGGTCGTGATCGGCTCCTGCACCAACGGTCAGTATAAGGATATTGCCGAGGCAGCCGAGATCCTGAAGGGCAGACAGGTTGCCAAGGGCGTGCGCGCCATCATCATTCCCGCAACGCAGGATATTTACCTCAAGGCTGCAGAAAACGGCCTTTTGAAGATCTTTATCGAGGCAGGCTGTGTGGTGTCTACCCCCACGTGCGGACCTTGCCTTGGCGGACATATGGGCATCCTTGCCGCAGGCGAGCGTGCCGTTGCCACCACCAACCGTAATTTTGTCGGCAGAATGGGCCATGTTACCTCTGAGGTGTATCTTGCAAGCCCTGCCGTAGCCGCTGCCAGCGCAGTAGCGGGCAAAATTGCCGATCCCGCCGCCCTGATGGCGAAATAAGGAGGGAAGAACGATGAAATTTTCCGGAACTGTGATCAAATACGGCGATAACGTGGATACCGACGTTATCATTCCCGCAAGATATCTCAATACCATCGATGTGAAGGAGCTTGCCTCTCACTGTATGGAGGATATCGACAAGGAATTTGTAAATAAAGTAAAGCCCGGCGACATCATGGTCGCAGGCCTGAACTTCGGCTGCGGCTCCTCTCGTGAGCATGCGCCCATCGCCATCAAGGCAAGCGGCATCTCCCTTGTCATTGCAAAAAGCTTTGCGCGTATCTTCTATCGCAATTCCATCAATATCGGTCTTGCCATTCTGGAGTGCCCCGAGGCGGTTGACCGCATCGAGGCCGGCCACGAGGTCGAGGCTGATATGGATGCAGGCGTGATCCTGGATAAGACCACGGGCGAGCAGTTCAAGACCGCACCCTTCCCGCCCTTTATTCAAAAAATGATCCAGAACGGTGGACTGATGGAGTCGATCAAGAAAGGGGAATTCCGCTGATGAATTATAATGTTGCATTACTGCGCGGCGACGGCATCGGCCCCGAGATCGTGGATAGTGCCGTTCGCGTGCTGGAGGCTGTTGGTAAAAAATACGGCCATAGCTTTGCCTTTACTCCCTACCTGATCGGTGGTTCTGCATTGGATGCGTGTGGAGAGCCGCTGCCCAAGGAGACCGTTGAGGGATGCCTTGCGGCTGACAGTGTGCTGCTTGGAGCCGTGGGTGGCCCAAAGTGGGATACGCTCCCGGGGCATATGCGCCCCGAAAAGGCGCTGCTTGGCATCCGTGCCGCGATGGGCCTTTTCACCAACCTGCGCCCCGCAAAGCTGTATCCCGCCCTTGCAGGTGAGTGCCCCTTGCGTGCAGATATCGTGGCAAACGGCTTTGATCTGATGATCGTACGCGAGCTGACGGGCGGCATCTACTTTGGCGAGCGCGGTATGCGCGAGGGGAAATACGGCGAAGAAGCCTACGATACCGAGTGCTATAGCCGCATGGAGATCGAGCGCATTGGTCGTGTTGCATTTGAAACCGCAAGAAAGCGCGGCAAGCGCCTTTGCAGCATCGACAAGGCGAACGTGCTGGACACCTCCAGACTTTGGAGAAAGATCATGCACGAGCTTGCCGAGGAATATCCGGACGTTACGCTGACGGATATGCTGGTGGACAACGCCGCTATGCAGCTGGTGCGCAATCCTGCCCAGTTTGACGTGATCGTCACCTCTAATATGTTTGGCGATATCCTCTCCGACGAGGCCTCGCAGATCACCGGCTCGATCGGTATGCTGCCCTCTGCCTCTCTTGGTGAGACCACGCGCGGGCTTTACGAGCCGATCCACGGCTCCGCCCCCGACATTGCAGGCAAGCATCTTGCCAATCCCATTGCCACCATCCTTTCCGCAGCTATGATGCTGTTGCACTCCTTTGGCCTTTCCAAGGAGCACGACGCTATCGTAAACGCCGTGGATAAGGTGCTGAACGCAGGCTACCGTACCGCGGATCTTGCACACGGTGCGCCCGCCCTTTCTACCGAGGAGATCACGGATAAGATCCTCGCTGAGATTTGATCATCTATGCTGCTTTCTAAAGAAAATAAGCTGCGCGGGCTTTATCTGCGCCTTTGCAGCGTGTGCGTGTTCCGCGGTGTGCTGGAGCTGCCGTTGTTCCGCCGCTTTTTAGACTATGCCGCCGAGGAAGGGAGTAAGGCGCAGCGATTGTATGCCTACAGTGCCTTTGCTTCTGAGATCTACGTTGGTGGCGGTAATTTAAGCGATTGCGTGCGCCGCGCTGTATTTGAAAACGAAAACGTTTACGTTACCTCTATTGCAAACGGCAAAATGTGCGATCCGCGTGTGGTGGCAACCGTCAAGCGCGAGCTTGCCGTGCTTTCTGAGTTTGCAGGGCTTACCCCTTACGATTTCCGCGAGGATCTGGAGTGCGACGTTCCAATCGCCGAATTTTCTTCGCAATCGGTGGATCTTAATACCGAATACGCCGCACGTGTCAAGGAGATCGGCAAATACGGCTACGGTCTGTTTGCCGCATTTGGGATGTTCCGTCTTGGCGACGGTCCGCATCCCTCGCTGGAGCCTATCCGCACCCCCGACGACATCTCGCTTGACGATTTTATCGGCTACGGCGAGGAGCGCGGCAAGGTGATCGCCAATACCGAGGCGTTTCTTTCCGGCCGCCCTGCAGCCAATATTTTGCTGTACGGTGATGCCGGAACCGGTAAATCCTCAACTGTCAAGGCTGTTGCAAACCACTTTTTCGAGCAGGGGCTGCGCCTGATCGAGCTGCGCAAGGATCAGCTGTCGCTCTTGCCCTACGTAATGGGACAGATCGGCACCAACCCCTTGAGGTTTATCATCTTTATCGATGATCTTTCCTTCCACCGCAGCGACGACTGCTTCAGCATGCTTAAGGCCGCGCTTGAGGGCTCTGCTTCCGCTAAAGCGGAAAATGCCATCATTTACGCCACCAGCAACCGCCGCCATATCGTGCGCGAATCCTTTGCGGATCGCGAGGGCGGTGACGTGCATCGCAACGACTCGATGCAGGAGGCACTGTCGCTTTCCGAGCGCTTTGGCTTGACCATTTTGTTTGGCAGACCCAATCAGCAGCTGTATTTGCAGATCGTGCGCGAGCTTGCCGAGAAAAAAGGCGTGCAGATGCCGCAAAAGGAGCTGGAAACCAAGGCGGAGGCCTTTGCATTGGCGCGTGGCACGCGCTCTGCGCGCTGTGCTGAGCAGTTTATCAACAGCCTGTTATAATTTTTGATTGAAAGAGAGTGAAAAAATGCTGACGCTGGATAATGTTTACCGCGCAAGCTACGTGTTAAAGGACGTGGTCAGAAAGACCGACGTGATCTACGCCCCAAAGCTTGTGCCCGGAACCGAGCTGTATCTTAAAACCGAAAATCTGCAGATCACCGGCTCCTTTAAGGTGCGTGGCGCTTACTATAAAATGTCCAAGCTTTCCGCCGAGGAAAAGGAGCGCGGTGTGATCGCCTGTTCTGCGGGCAACCACGCGCAGGGTGTGGCGCTTGCCGCCCAGAAAAACGGCATCAAGGCTGTGATCTGCCTGCCCGACGGCGCCCCCATCTCCAAGGTAGAGGCAACCAAGAGCTACGGTGCTGAGGTCTGCCTTGTTGAGGGTGTTTACGACGATGCCTATCGCCGCGCGCTTGAGCTGCGCGACGAGCAGGGCTACACCTTCATCCATCCCTTCAACGATCCCGACGTGATCGCAGGGCAGGGGACGATCGCGCTTGAAATCACCGAGCAGCTTTCCGACGTGGATGCTGTGATCGTGCCCATTGGTGGCGGCGGATTGATCTCCGGCGTGGCATACACCCTCAAAAGCCTGAACCCTAGGGTCAAGGTCTATGGCGTGCAGGCAAAGGGCGCACCCTCTATGGCAAATTCCGTTCGAGACGGCGAGATCGAGGAGCTTTCCTCGGTTTCTACCATTGCCGACGGTATCGCCGTGAAAAAGCCCGGCGATCTTACCTTTGAGCTTTGCAGCAAATACGTGGACGAGATCGTTACCGTCAGCGATGACGAGATCTCTGCCGCTATCCTTGCCCTGATGGAGCAGCATAAGCTGGTTACCGAGGGCGCAGGCGCCGTTGCGGTGGCTGCCGCTATGTTTGACAAGGTGGATATCAAGGGCAAAAAGGTGGTCTGCCTGCTCTCCGGCGGTAACATTGACGTGACCATCCTTTCCCGCGTGATCCAGCGCGGTCTGTTGATGTCCGGCCGCACCTGCCAGATGACCATCGAGCTTTTGGACAAGCCCGGTCAGCTTCTGGCTGTCTCTCGCACCATCGCAGAGCTTGGCGGCAACGTCATTGAGGTGCATCACGAGCACGCGCGCGGCGGTGCAGACGTCAACGGCTGCACGCTTCGTGTTACGCTGGAAACCCGTAATTTTGAGCATATCAACGAGATCCGCAAGGCGCTTGCCGCACGCGGACTTAAGGTTGTGGAATAAGGAGAAATATTATGGAAAAGGTAGCAACCAACAAAGCGCCTGCCGCCATCGGCCCTTACTCGCAGGCGATAAAGCACGGTGATCTGGTATTCACCTCCGGGCAGATCGCGATCGATCCCGCCGTTGGTGATATCGTAGCAAAGGATATCGCAGGGCAGACCGAGCAGGTGATGAAAAATCTGTGTGAGGTGCTGCGTGCAGCAGGCTCCGCACCCGAGCTGGTGATCAAAACCACCTGCTTCCTTGCCAACATCGGCGATTTCGCCGCTTTTAACGGGATCTATGGCAAATACTTTACCGAAAAGCCCGCCCGCAGCTGCGTGGCGGCCGCTGCACTCCCCAAGGGTGCTTTGGTTGAGGTAGAGGCGATTGCATTGCTTGCAGGAAAGGATGAATAACATGAAACAAAAGAAAAACATTGATTGGGCAAATCTTGGCTTTGGTTATATGCAGACCGATTGGCGCTACGTTTCCCAATACCGCGACGGCAAATGGGACGAGGGTGCGCTTTCTGCCGAGAGCAGCATCACCATCAGCGAGTGCGCCGGCGTTTTGCAGTATGCACAGACCTGCTTTGAGGGCCTGAAGGCTTATACCACTGTTGACGGTAAGACCGTTTGCTTCCGTCCCGATCTCAACGCCGAGCGTATGATCGAGTCCTGCGAAAGACTGAAGATGCCCACGTTCCCCAAAGAGCGCTTTCTGGATGCTATCCGTCAAACGGTAGCTGCAAACCGCGATTACGTGCCCCCCTATGGCTCGGGCGCTTCGCTGTATTTGCGCCCCTTTATGTTCGGCTTTGATTCTGTGATCGGCGTAAAGCCCGCAAACGAGTATCAATTCCGCGTATTTGCAACCCCTGTTGGCCCTTACTTCAAGGGCGGCGTTAAGCCCCTTACCGTTCGCATCAGCGATTTTGACCGTGCCGCTCCCCGCGGAACCGGCCACGTAAAGGCAGGCTTGAACTACGCCATGAGCCTTTATGCCATTGTGGATGCACACGAAAAGGGCTTTGACGAAAACATTTACCCCGACTCCGAGACCCGCACCTACATCGAGGAAACGGGCGGTGCCAACATTCTGCTTGTCACCAAGGACGGCAAGGTGGTTACTCCCAAATCCAACACCATTCTGCCCTCTATCACCCGCCGCTCGCTGATGTACGTGGCAAAAGAATACCTCGGCCTTGAGGTTGAGGAGCGCCGCGTGCGCATTGACGAGCTTGCCGATTTTGCCGAGTGCGGCCTTTGCGGCACTGCTGCAGTGATCTCGCCCGTTGGCAAGATCGTGGATCACGGCAAGGAGATCGTTTACGGCATGGAAAAGATGGGCCCCGTTACGCAAAAGCTGTACGACACGCTGCGCGGTATCCAGATGGGGACTATTGAGGCCCCCGAGGGCTGGATCGTCGAGATCTGACGCTTCGAAAAAGCGCGCATAGCTTCGTTGCTCCTCGCGTACAAGCTTGGCGTAGGTAACTAAGCCGTCGCCTGCCCGCTGCGGTGCGCCTTGCTCTGCACGTTTTTTCTCGGTCAGAGTAAATTTGTACAGAGGGGAACGAGCAAGGGCCTTCGCACGTTTGAAAAACCGCGCGTTCTGCGCGGTTTTTCGCTGTTTAAAAAAAGAAATAAAAATTACAGAAAACCTATATTATTTTATGAAAAGCTATTGACTTTAGCGCTTTAATTTATCTTTGAATGTATCTGCAAAGATTTCAACGATTTCCGGTAGAGCTCCCTCTTATAGTGGAAGTAAATTGGAGTTGAGAAGTTATGTGGATCAAATTTCAAATGTGGAGCGAGTTATG
>JAZNNA010000108.1:0-18097 GCA_045580065.1 Eubacteriales bacterium | reverse complement strand
CGGAGAGATGGTCAACTCCGGGTTCCTCAACGGCATCGCGCTCAAAAAGGATGCCATTGCCAAGATGATCGCCGTGCTGCAGGAAAAGGGCATCGGCGAGGAGGGCGTGCAGTATAAGATGAAGGACTGGGCGTTCAACCGTCAGCGCTACTGGGGCGAGCCGATCCCGATCGTGCATTGCGACAAGTGCGGTATGGTTGCCGTTCCTTACGAGGAGCTGCCCCTGAAATTGCCCGTTGTAGAGAATTTCGAGCCCGGCGAGGGTGGCGAATCCCCCTTGGCCAAGATCGAAAGCTACGTAAAGTGCAAGTGCCCCAAGTGCGGCGGTGATGCACGCCGTGAGACCGACACCATGCCCCAGTGGGCCGGCTCGTCCTGGTACTTCCTGCGCTATATCGATCCCCTCAACGACGATTGTCTTGCAGACCCCCAAAAGCTGAAGTATTGGCTGCCCGTTGACTGGTATAACGGCGGTATGGAGCATGTGACCCGTCACCTGATCTACAGCCGCTTCTGGCACAAATTCCTGTACGATATCGGTGTGGTTCCCACCGGCGAGCCCTACGCCAAGCGCACCGCGCAGGGCCTGATCCTCGGCCCCGACGGCCAAAAGATGTCCAAGTCCCGCGGCAACGTGGTGGATCCCCTCAACGTGGTAGAGGAGTTTGGCGCCGATACGCTGCGCGTATATATCCTCTTTATGGGCGATTACGGCTCTGCTGCCCCCTGGTCGGAAAGCAGCATGCGCGGCTGCAAGCGCTTCCTTGACCGCATTGCGGGCCTTGCCGAAAAGGCACAGGGCAACGGTGTGACCAAGGAGCTGGAGACCGCCTTCCACCGCACCATCAAAAAGGTGACCTCGGATATCGAGGAAATGAAGTTCAATACCGCCATCGCTGCGATGATGGAGCTGCTGAACGAGATCGACAAGGTCGGCAGCATTACAAAGGACGAGGTGATGACCTTTGTCCGCATGCTTTGTCCCTTCGCTCCCCATATCTGTGAGGAGATCTGGGAGGTGCTTGGCGGTACGGGCTTCTGCTCGATGGCAGAATGGCCCGCATACGACGAGGCGAAAACGGTTTCCGCTACCGTGGAGATCGCCGTGCAGCTTTGCGGCAAGCTGAAGGCTGTTGTTGCAATGCCTGCCGGTGCCACCCGTGAGGAGATGGCAGCACTTGCCAAGGCTGACGAGCGCGTAGCCGCCGCCCTTGCAGGCAAGCAGATCAAAAAGGAGATCGTGGTTCCCGGCAAGATCGTGAACTTCGTCGCAATGTAAGCGGCGCATTGCTTCGTTGCATCCTTGCGCGCGGCTCGGCGTAGGCAAACTACGCCGTCGCCTTGCCCGCGGCGTCGCGCCTCGCACTGCTTGCTTTCCTTGCGACGAGGGGGAGTGGGCGCATTGCTTCGTTGCACGTTCTCGCGCAAGGGCGAGAACGGCAGCTTGCTTGCAAGCTGCCCCAAAACGAGCGAAAAGCGCTTATAAAAAACACTTGTGTCGCTGTTTGCGACGGAAGATAGTTTTGCGCACCCCCACCGCGCCGCGGCGGGAGGCTTGTAAAACGAAAACCACGCCATAGGGACACGGCTCAAAAAAATCTCAACAAAATATCGCAAATGCTCTTGACACGAAAGAGAAAATCGTGTATAATATCATAGTACGTGTTGTGCGTATGTGTAATTTGGTTTGTCACCGCGAGGGGAGGGATATAGAAAATGGCAGAAGTAAAGCTGAAGGAGGGCGAAACCCTCGACAGTGCTCTGCGCCGCTTCAAGCGCCAGTGCGCACGTTCCGGCGTTCTCGCCGAACTTCGCAAGAGAGAGCATTACGAAAAGCCCAGCGTAAAGCGTAAGAAGAAGTCCGAAGCTGCACGCAAGCGTAAGTATAAATAATTGCGAAGAAAAAAGAGCCGCTTTTGCGGCTCTTTTTTTATCCCAAATCAAAGAAATTTGCCCGCTTTGCCACTTGCTTTTCCTTTTCGCGTTTGCTATAATGAAAGCAAGCGAACAAAAAGGAGAAGAGTGATGAAAAAACAAATTTCTCTTTGCTTTGACCTTAGCGGTGAGCATGCTGCGCTGCGCGAGGGGCTTGCACAGCTTTTACCCGAGCTTTCTGCCGTGCAAAGCGAAAACGGCATTTGCATCACCGCGCAAAAAACAAACGAACAAAAGCTTTCCGTTGTGCGGGAGGGGAACCGTGCCACCATCACCTATCACGCGCGCGTTCACTTTTTTCGCGCACTGGGGCTGCTTGTGCAGCATAGCGACAATGCTGCCTACCGCACCGAGGAAACCGTTTATTTTGACACGAACGGCGTGATGCTTGACGTGTCGCAAAGCAACACGCTCCCCACCGTGGCACACCTGAAAAAGCTGCTTCGCCGTATGGCGCTGATGGGCCTAAACCTCATCATGCTGTATAACGAGGATAATTACGAGATCAAGGGGCGCCCGTATTTCGGCTATATGCGCTCGCGCTACACGCAAGAAGAGCTGCGCGAGATCGACGATTATGCCTTCATGCTTGGCATCGAGCAGGTGCCCTGTATTCAAACGCTTGCCCACCTCACCGATGCCCTCAAATGGCCGGCATTCAGCGGTATGCGCGAAAGCAAGGCCTGCCTTTTGCCCGGCGACGAGCGCGTTTATGAGTTTTTAGAGGATGCCATCCGCGCCGCCACCGCCCCCGTGCGCTCCAAGCGCATCCACATCGGCATGGACGAGGCGATGAGCCTCGGAATGGGGAATTACTTCAAGCAGCACGGGCTTGTTAACGCGGGGGAGATCATGATCTCGCACCTCTCGCGCGTGATGGAGATCCTGCGCCGCTATGATCTCAAGCCAATGCTGTGGGGAGATATGTTCCTGCAACGCATTTTCGGCAAATACAGCTGCTATCAGCAGGATTACGGCAAAACAACGGCAAACACCGTCCCCTGCACGCTTGCAAACGGCGAGCAGCAGGAGGCTGACCTTGATTTTCTTGCCAAATACCCAAGCGATGCGCAGATCATCGCCTACGAATACTCGCCCGCCCCTTTTGAGCGCTGGGATACGCTGCTTTGCCAAGGCAAATTCCTTGGGCGCGACCCTGTTTTTGCGGGCGGCATCTGGAACTGGACGTCCTTTGTGCCCAACTGGTTCTTCAGCTTTCATTCTGCCATCCCCGCACTGCGCGCCTGCAAGAAGAACGGCATCCGCGAGGTGTTTGCCACCACCTGGGGCGACGAGCAGACCGAATGCCCCTTGGATGCCACATTGCTTGGTATGCAGCTGTGGGCAGAGCTTGGATACAGCGAGGACTATGACGAGCAAAAGCTGAAGGAGCGCTACGAATTCATCACGGGCGCAAGCTTTGAGGCAACCATGCTTTTGGAAAAGATAGATGCCATTCCCGGCACCGCAGAAAATAACCCCGGCAACTTCAATGCATCCAAGTGCCTTTTGTGGCAGGAGCCGTTTTTCGGCATCCACGACAAGGATCTTGAGGGACTTGAAGATGAGATCGAGGCGCATTACCGCACGCTTTCCGCGCGTTTTGCAAGCGAGGCGCAGCACCCCTCGGATCTGCAGCAGATCTTTGCGCTTTACACCCGTCTTTGCGACGTTTTGGAGCTGAAGGCGACCGTCGGCTGCCGCTTAAAGGCGGCATACGATAGCGGGGATAAGCAAGCGCTGGCCACCTATGCCGAAACGCTTTTGCCCGAGCTGATCGCGCGCCAGCGCGCTCTGTACGAGTGCCACCGTGACCTCTTTTACGCGCAAAACAAGCCCCTTGGCTTTGAGATCTTCGACATCCGCCACGCTGCCGTGATGCAGCGCACGCAAACGGTCTTGTGGCGCCTGCAGCGCTATCTTGCGGGTGACGTGGATGCCTTGCAGGAGCTTAGCGATGTGAGGCTATACATGCACGGTGCGCCCTCGCTTTCCATCAATCTCAATTACACCAGCATGATCTCGGGTAGCCGCCTTTCCTACAGTGCCAGCGGCATCGTTTCCAACAAGGTCGGCAAGCCCCCCATTCCCGAGATCCCCAAATTCACCTAAACAAAAATCTCCCCCGCACGGCGGGGGAGATTTTTTGTATCAATGCAAGTCAAACAACCGGATCTCCGCACACCCAAGGGCGGGGAGCATCAGCTTTTCGCCAAGTGCTTCGCCCGTGCAGGTGTAGC
The DNA here is from genome assembly GCA_045580065.1 of Eubacteriales bacterium. Taxonomy (GTDB): domain Bacteria; phylum Bacillota; class Clostridia; order Oscillospirales; family CAG-272; genus Firm-07. Next base: position 13,922 of record JAZNNA010000108.1, on the reverse strand, counting down.
GGTTTTCCTCGTCGATGCGCAAGACCTGCGCCTCGCTTACGTCAAAGCCCTTCAGCTCCAGCGCGATCTCCACCGGCTCGTCAAGGGTGTTGGCAAGCGCGATCACCGCCTGCCTGTCTTTTCTTGCGGCGCCCACAAACACGTGCGCCTCGTCACTTGCGCTTTCCACCTCGTTTTTCAGGCGGTAGAGCGAGTTAAAGCTCATCAGCGCGTAATAGCAGCGGTAGGGATATCCCGTGTCGCCGCTGAAAAGCGGACAATAAGCGCCGTAGCCGATGCGCCCGTCGTAGATGCACATCACGTCGGTGGAGGTGCGCTGCATCATCAGCATAAAGCCAAGGGATTTTGCCGAGGCGTTCGTGGCATCGCGCTTTTCCACGTTCGTCCACAAATTCCATTCGTTCAAGTGATGCTCGGCATTGGTGTATCCGTAATGATCCAACACGCGGCGGATATAGGCGGCATGCTCGGCAATGATCAGAAAATCATCCTTGGTAGAGGGGTGGCAATTGTCGTACACGTGCCAGGAGAAAAAGTCGATGGGGGCGTTCTCCTTTTTCTGATAGCGCAAAAATCCGTGCAAGAAGCTGATCACAAAGTCATAGATATACGTGTCCTCGTGGTCAAGCCCTTCCAGGTTTTTATCCTGTGCAAATTCGTAAAGCCCGCAATGCCCGTAGCCCCCCACCTTGATGCTGTCACCAAAGCAGCTTTTCAGGTGCTTGGCGGTCACCGCATACAGGCGATAGTATTCCTCCGGTGTGCCGCGCCACATCATCGAGGTCTTTTCCTTATAGCAGTCGTCCGGCTCGTTCCAGATCTCCCAATAGGTAATGCCGAAATGATAGCCGTCTGCCCACCCCTCGTTATAATGGCGGATCACGTGCTCACAAATGCGTGCCCATTTTTCAAAATCCTTGGGCGGGAAAATGCGATAGGCCTTCAGCATATGCTGGTTTTCAATCGTTACGCCAAGGCGGAAATAGGGCGCACAGCCCGCCTGTACAAGCCCCTCGATGATCTTGTCGGTAAAGGCAAAATCGTAAGAGGCGGGGTCGTTTTCATCAGCGTCAAAATTACGGAAAAGATTGGGGATATCCACGTAAAGCCCACCGCCCATCCATCCCCCTACGTCGTGCAGACGGGAAAAGGGGATGCCGGCCCTTGTGAGATAGTGAAACTTGCTGTTGGAAAGCCCGGTCATCGGCGGCTGCCCGATGCCGTGCATCGGCTTTACCTTGCCCGTGACCCTTGCAAGGTCGGCGGTGACACCAACCTGCTTCAGCTGTTTTTTTGCCATGATAAGCTCCTTTTCAAAGGGGGATTTTCTTATATGAACTATATCATATTTCGCGCGGAAAGTCAATAAGCGTCAAGGCGAAACATTTTCGCCTTGACGCTTTGCGTTGTTATTGTTATTCTGTATCCTGTGGCTTGCCCACACTTGCCGCAACGTCGGGCATTTCGTCGTCGCAGGCGTCGGCACGCGCGGTGGAAAGCAGCGCGGCGGGCTTTTTGCCTTCCTGGATCGAACGGATGGCCTCCACAGCCTGCTTGTCGGGGTTTTTGGGCAGGATCCCCACGTAGCGCAGCAGCATCGGCACCCAGGTAAAGGCAAAATAGCCGGCTGCAAACATGATCAGCGCCCAGACCCACGCCTTCCAGGAAATGTTGGGCAAAAAGGTCTTTTCGTTGGGGTTGTCGATGATGCATTTTTTGATCACGATAACGGGCGAGATCGCTACCATAGCAAAGTTAACGCAGTGCAGCTGGCGCGGATAGCGCTTGATCAGCACGCGCAGCCCCTTGGAAAACAGCACCGAGCCAAGGCCGTAGCCCACCAGATAAACGCCAAGCAGCAAAAGGCGCTGCGGGCTGGTGATCAGGGTGGGGATATCACCCACAAGCCCGATGAACGCGTAATAGTAGCCAAGTGCCATCAGCGTTACCGCAAAGTCCACACCGGGGATCACCAGCGTGGTAGAGGTCACGGCGCCCACCAGCATCATCATCAGATAATCGGCAAGCCCCAGGTGCTTATCAAAGGTAACGGTATCGCCGTTGGTGATGACCAGCGCATACACCAAAAACAGTGCGGCAACCAGCAGCATCACCACCCAGTTGGCAGGCTTTTTAAAGTCATCCTTACTCTCGGCGATCATGCGCGGGATACTACCGATCAAAAATCCAAGCACCGCAGCGATCACGGGGATGGGATAGGAAACGTAAAGGGTGTTGACCATAAACGCGCCGCCAATGCAGCCGATGCCGTAGCCGGTCAGCAGGAAGACAAGAAAAGTAATGCTTTTCTTTGGCTTGCTGAAGATATGGCTGATCGCGTAGATCATATCGTAGTAAACAAACAGCACGATCGCGATCGTACTGGCACTAAGCCCCGGAACGCCAAGACTGGCAAAGCCGATCAAAATGCCTTTTAAGACCAAAAGGGGATATGAAATCTTGCCCATCCGGCACTCCTTTCATCAAACGCAAAAGCGAAATGAGATACACCCAATAAATAAGTGTAACACATAGATATGGCAAAAGCATGAACAAAATGTCCAAGTGCAAAATTATTTTTTGTGCCGCGGCAGCGCGATCAGGTCAAGATCCCAGCAGGGAACGCCCGGTGTGCGCGCCAGATGGAGATCGTAGGCATCGGGGGCAAGCTTTTGCAGCAAAAGGGGGAGCGCAAACAGATCCTCACTGCGGTGGTACAGCGCCACGCGCAGCGCAGGGAGATGTCGGCGGATGCTGTCAGCGGAGCCAAGCAGAGCCTCTTTTTCCGCCCCCTCAACATCGTATTTGATATAGTCCACGCGCCGCCCGTCAAGCATACGGTCAAGCGAGTCGGTCTGTACCGTGTCGCCCCCTCTGCCCGTGCAAAGGCCCGCGTTGCGGTTGCCGGAGGCATCAAACACCGCCTCGCCCGGCCCGTCCCACACGGCGATCTGACGGCACTCGATCTCGCACGCCGTCATGCTCTCGCTCCAAAGCGAAAGCTTTTTAAAATTACGCTTGTCCGGCTCGGCAGCCAGGATAAAGCGCAAGCGGGGGCATTTTTCCAGCGCCTCGCGCGCGCTGTCCCCGTTGTAAGCGCCAAGATCCGCCATTGCGGTGATCTCGCGCCGGGTTAGCATCTCCCAAGGCGTAAGGGCGCTGACGGTATCGCAAAATCGCGCGTACTCGCCCGTATACTTGCATGCGATCACGCGGTCAAAAAGCGCCTTGTCCGCATCACTTGCCAAAAGCGCGCGCGCCGCATCAAATTCCGCCCCGTGTGCGCGGTAAAAGCCCGCATCAAACAGATTGCTGCCGCAAACGGGCAGATCCGGGACGTATAGGGGATAGCGCGCCGCAACGGCATCAAAAAGAGCCAGCACCTCCGGCCTTGACGAGCCGAAGGCAAGCAGGATCACGCACCCGCCCTCGGGGTATTTCTCGCACACCTCGCTATAGGGCATCACGCGCATCCCGTGGAAGCTGTGCCCGCGCACAAAGCCGTTGCTGGCAAAAATGCCCGCAATGGCAATGCCACGCTGCTCGCATACCGCCAGCAGCTTGTCCGCGCCGTTTCCCATACCGTAAAGCAGGATATCGCGCTCCTCGCGCTGCAGCATCTCCCACAGATCAAAAGAAAAAGGGGAGCGGTCTGACGTTTGCATCATACTCCCCCCTTTTTTCTGTATTTAAAAACTTATGCCATGCTCTCGGAAAGCTTTTTGCCGCCGAGAATGTGAAAGTGCAAATGCTTTACCGACTGGCAGCCGTCCTCGCCGCAGTTGGTGATCACGCGATAGCCGTTTACAAGCCCGGCCTTGGCTGCGATCGCGGGGATCGCCTCAAAGATCTTGGCGACCACGGCGCTGTTGTCTGCATTGATCGCATCGGCGCAGCAGATGTGCTGCTTGGGGATCACCAGGATATGCACGGGTGCCTGCGGCGCAATGTCGTGAAAGGCAAGCAGCTCCTCGGTTTCCATCACCTTGCTTGCGGGGATGTCACCGGCAGCGATCTTACAAAATAAGCAATCCATGGTATACTCCTTTATTTCACAAATTCTGCAAAAATGGCCTGCAGCGCCTGCTCGTAAGCATCCTCGTCAACGCCAAGGATGATGTTCAGCTCGCTGGAGCCCTGGTCGATCATACGGATATTGATGCCGGCGTTGGAAACGGCATCGAATACGCGTGCAGCGGTGCCCTTGGCCTTTACCATACCGCGGCCCACCACGGCAATCAGGCAAAGCCCGTCGATGATCTCCACGTGATCGGCACGAACGGCGCGGTTGATATTGTGCAGCAGGCGGTCACGCTTGCCCTCAAGGGCAGAGGTGGCAACCACAATGCTCATCGTGTCAATACCGGAGGGGAGATGCTCAAATGAGATCTCAAGGTCCTCAAGCACTTCAAGCGCACGGCGGCCAAAGCCGATCTCGGCGTTCATTCGGTCCTTTTCGATATAGATGGTGGAAAAGCCCTTTTTGCCGGCAAGGCCGGTGATGACGTGGGGCGTGTCGTAATTCGAGGCATCGGAAACGATCATGGTGCCGGCGTCATCGGGGGCGTTGGTGTTGCAGATATTGATCGGAATACCGGCATAGCGCACGGGGAAGATGGCCTCGTCGTGCAGCACGGTCGCACCCATATAAGAAAGCTCGCGCAGCTCGCGGTAGGAGATCGCCTCGATGGGGGGCGGATCCTGCAGCAGGCGGGGGTCACCCATCAAAAAGCCGGAAACGTCGGTCCAGTTCTCGTACAGGTCGGCCCCGGCGGCACGTGCCACGATAGAGCCGGTGATGTCCGAGCCACCGCGCGAGAAGGTCTTGATGGTGCCGTTGGGCATACAGCCGTAAAATCCGGGGATCACGGCATACTCGTGCTTTTTCAGCTCCTCAGCCAGCACGGCGTTGGTGCGCTCCTCGTCAAAGCTGCCGTTTTCCTTGAAAAAGATCACGCTCTCAGCATCGATAAAATCAAAGCCGAGGTACTTGGCAAGGATCAGGCTGTTGAGGTATTCGCCACGGGAAGCGGCATAGTCGCGGCCGGAGGCGTGGAGCATCGCGTTTTTCACGTAATTGAGCTCGCCGGAAATGTCAAAATCAAGCCCGAGATCGGCAATGATGCCGTTGTAGCGGGCGCACAGCTTTTTATAATATTCGTCTACGCTTTCGTGATTGCGGATCATCTCATAGCAGCGATACAGCATATCCGTTACCTTGGTGTCGGACTTGTAGCGCTTACCGGGGGCAGAGGCCACCACGTAGCGGCGCGAGGGATCGGCCTTGATGATATCGGCAACCTTTTTAAACTGGTTTGCATCGGCAAGCGAGCTGCCGCCGAATTTGACAACTTTGGTTAGCATCGTAGAACTCCTTGAAAAAAATAAGCGGCAAACAAAAAGTCTACCGCTTATAATTATATGTTTTTATAGGTTTTCTGTCAAGAGGGAATTTTGTAATTTCTGCGTTTTTTACACAAAATCAAAGCATTTGCGGGCAGGTTTTGGAGTTAGCGCGCATTTCTCGCTTGGTTTTGCTGCAAAAGGTCGTTTTCGTAAAGGTAACGGTCGGCCTGAATACGGAACAGCTGCGCGTAGCGCCCGTTTTGCTCCATCAGGGTGCGGTGCGGTCCTTCCTCGATCACGCGGCCGTTTTCCAGCACCACGATCTTGCTTGCCACTGTGGCGGAGGAGAGGCGGTGTGACACAAAAATGGCGGTCTTGTCGCCGCGCAGCTCGTCAAAGCGGCGGAAGATCTCCTGCTCGGCAAGCGGGTCAAGCGAGGCGGTCGGCTCGTCTAAGATCAGAATGTCCGCATCGCTGTAAAAGGCACGCGCGATCGAGATCTTTTGCCACTCGCCGCCCGAGAGGTCGGTGCCCTTGCGGTCAAACATACGCGTCAGCTCGGTATCGTAGCCGTTTTCCAGCTTTTCCACCACGCTGTCCGCGCCCGCACGCCTTGCGGCGTACGCGATATCCTCCCTCGTGCCCTCGCGGCGCAGGTTGCCAAAGCGAATGTTGTCCGCCGCCGTTGCGGCGTACTTGCCAAAGTCCTGAAAGATCGGGCCAAACAGCCGGTAAAGCTCCTTGACGTCATAGTCGCGCAGGTCCTTGCCGTCCAGCAGGATCTCGCCCTCGGTGGGGTCGTAAAGTCTTGTGATCAGCTTGATCAGCGTGGTCTTTCCCGCACCGTTCAGGCCCACCAGCGCCACCGTTTCGCCGGGGCGAAGCGTCAGGCTAACGTCCTGCAGCACGTAGCGCTCGGCATCCGGATAACGGAAGCTGACGTGCCGCAGCTCCAGTGTATGCGCCACGCCGCGCGCGGGCAGGGCAGGGGTGCTTGTACGGGGGACGATATGCGGCTTTTCGCGCAAAAAGGAGAGCAGATTGTCAATAAACAGCGTACCCTCGTAAATATTTGCCGAGGTGGAGATCAGCGTGGTGATGCACGCGGCGATCGAGGTCAGCGCCCCCGTGTAGAGCGTGTAGTCACCGATCAGATAGGTGCCGCGGAACACGCCAAAGGCGATCAGGGCAAAGAAGAAGCAGCTCACAACGGCAGAAAGCACCGCCAGCACGCATTGCCATACGTTCTCCTGCACGATCAGGCGCTTTACGCCCTTGTAGTAACGGGTAAATACGCGGTCATAGCGTTCGGTCATCTCGTCACCGATGTCAAAAATGCGCACCTCCTTGGCAAGCTGCTTGTTGGTGGCAACGGTAGAGTAGTAATTCATCTGCCTGCGGTCTACCGAGCGGCGTCGCACGTAGGAAAAGGTGCGGCGACGGTAAACGAAATTGATGATCGCAGAGGGAATAGAAAGCACCGCCATGATCAGCGCCGCCAGGGGCAGGGCTGAGCAAAGGATCGCGATATAACCCACCAGAGCGATCAGATTACTGATCACGGTAAAGGTGGAGTTCAGGATCGAAACGGGGCGATTTCCCGCCTCACGGTTGGCGTTTTCCAGCTTTTCGTAAAACGCGGGCATATCGTAGGAGGCAAGGTCTATCTCCTGCGCCTTTTTCATAATGCGCAGTCGCACAAGGCGCACCACGCGCTCGCCCGCAAGTCGGGTGATCGCGCCCGACAGCTGGGCGACCAGGCGGCTGGAGATCTTGTAGATAAAAAAGTAGATCAGCAGCGCCAGTACCATTGAGGATAAAAAGGTGTCAAGCTCCTGCATGGCGGCGCTCTGCTCGCCGGTCACCACCAGCTGCAGCTCGTTTAAGATCTCCTTTGAGATCAGCGCGCCGATCAGGGGCACAACGCCGTTGAACAGCGCCACAAAGGTCATCAAAAACAAATAGATCGGTCCGCTTTGCCACACAAGCCCAAAGATATAAAACAGCCGCCCGAAAAAGCCGCCGATCAGCTCGCGCAGATAGCGCGGCAGGTCACGCGGCGAGCGGGGCGGTGCCACGCGCTCGTACTGATATTGAGGGGGAGGGGAAAAATTCACGGTATGCACCCCTTTTCGTATAAATTGATATGATAAAAATATTATAACATATTTCTTCGCATATCGCAATAGCAAAAAATCAAAAATCCTCTTGATTTGTTTTGGATATCGTGATAAAATAATAGCAATACGTTGAAAGCGAGGAAATACGATGTCCGCTTATTTTTTGCCCGCCGATATCCAGCTGCCCGATTTTTCTAAGGTCGACGGCACCAAATGGTCGGTGGTGGCCTGTGACCAATACACCAGCCAGCCCGAGTACTGGGCTGCTGCCGAGCAAACGGTGGGTGACGCCCCCTCTACGCTCAAGCTGATCCTGCCCGAGGTGCAGCTAAACGAAAGCGAGGCGCGCGTCCCCGTGATCCAGGATACGATGAACCAATACATCCGCAGCCTGCTTGTCACCCATCAGAATAAAATGATCTATCTCGAGCGCACCCAGTCCAACGGCAAGATCCGCCGTGGCCTTGTTGGTATGATCGACCTTGAGCAGTATGATTACACCCGTGGCTCCCGCTCGCTGATCCGCGCCACCGAGGGCACGGTGCTTGAGCGTATCCCGCCCCGTCTTGCCGTGCGCCGCGGTGCCTCGCTTGAGCTGCCGCACGTCATGCTTTTGATCGACGACGTGCAAAAGACCGTGATCGAGCCGCTTGCCGCCAGAGCGGAGAGCCTGCCGCTTGCGTATTCCTTTGACCTGATGCAAAACAGCGGGCACGTTACCGCGCGCTTTGTGGATAGCGTGGGGCTTGGCCGCATCACCACCGCGTTGGAAAAGCTGATCTCGCCCGAGCAGATGCGTGCCCGCTACGGCGAGGAGGTTGCCCCCCTGCTGTTCGCCGTGGGCGACGGAAACCACTCGCTTGCCACCGCCAAGGCCGCCTACGAGGAGATCAAGGCGCAGCACGGCGATGCAGCGCTGTATCATCCCGCCCGTTACGCGCTGGCAGAGGTGGTCAACCTGCACGACGATGCCCTGCATTTCGAGCCGATCTATCGCGTGATGTTCGGTGTTGATCCCGACGACGTGCTGGAAAAGCTGGAGGAGTATTCCTTTTCCCTGCGCGGAAACGCCGCCCCTCAGCAGGCGCGCTTCCTTTCCGCCACCCGTCGCGGCACCATCCACTTCGGCACCCCTGCCGAGCAGCTGACCGTCGGTACGCTGCAGACCTTTATCGATGCATATATCGCCGAGCATCCCGAGGCGACCGTGGACTACATCCACGGCACCAAGGCCGTAGAGGTGCTTTCGATGAAAGAAAACGCCGTGGGCTTTTTGTTCTCGGGGATGGAAAAGGATCAGCTTTTCCCGGCCGTGATGCAGGACGGCGCCCTGCCGCGCAAGACCTTCTCTATGGGGGCTGCGGCCGATAAGCGCTTTTACATCGAGTGCAGAAAGATCCGCTGAATATAAAAAAAGCACCGCTTGCAAGCGGGGCTTTTTTTATTTGTCGCACCACCCTGTTTTGACAAACTTTTCGCCGCCTATGCGCTATAATGGGGAAAAACACACGGGAAAGGGGGAGAGAGGGCGTGGAGCAGACCGTATACGGAGACCTTTTGTTTTTTGTTAATTTCTGCATGGATTTTCAATGCCTTTTCTTAACGGCAAGGCTGTTGCGCCGCCCCTTCTCACCCTTGCGCGGTGCGCTCCTCAGCGCCCTTGGCGCGCTCTATGCCTGCGCGGCGCTTTTCATACCGTTTCGGGGGATATGGGCGCTTTTGTGTGACCTTGCCGTCTGTTTTCTCATGTGCCTTGGCTGCTATCATCACAAAGGGCAGAGGGTCGCGCGGATCCTGATACCGTTCGCCCTGTATTTCGGGGTTTCCGCTGCCGTTGGCGGCGTGATGAGCGCGGTTGCCGCATGGCTTTCGCGCATCGGCCCCGTCAGCGCTCCCGGCGGTACGCGCATCTCCTCGTTCTCCTTCTTTTTGCTGGCAGCGGCAGGGGGGCTTGCCACCTATTTGTGGGGCAGGCTCTGCCAACGCCGTGCCGGTGGCAAAAGAGGGATGCTGCGCCTTGCCTTTGCGGGCAGAGAGCTGTGTGTCGAGGGGCTGGTGGATACCGGCAATCTACTGATCGACCCCGTAGGGGGCAGGGCGGTGGTGATCCTGGAGCGCTCTGAGGCGATCGCGTGGCTGCCAAGCGCGCTGGGTACCCTTTTGCGCGAGGGGGGCGACAGGATCGAGCGCTTGCCGCAGGAGTTAGCCTGCCGCGTGCGGCTTTTGCCCACAGATACCGTTACCGGAACGGGGATGCTGCTTGCCATAGCACCGGAGCGCGCCCTTCTGGATATGGGGAGGGGAGAGCGCGCGGTGGATATCCTGGTGGCACCCTCAGCTCCCGGCGCCGTCCTGCACGGGTGCAAGGCGCTGCTGCCCGCTGCCTTGATCACCGAGTAGATATAAAAGGAGGAAAAAGACTGTGATCTTGCGTTGGATCGCCGCGATCCTGCGGCATTTTTCACCCCGTGAGGGGGTATATTACGTCAACGGGCCGGACGTGCTGCCCCCGCCGCTCTCCGCCGAGGAGGAGGGAGAGGCGCTTTCCCGCCTGCCGCGCGACGAAGGGGCGCGCTCGCTTTTGATCGAGCATAACCTGCGCCTTGTCGTATACATCGCCCGCCGCTTTGAAAGCACGGGCATCGGGCTTGAGGATCTTGTTTCCATCGGTACGCTCGGGCTGATCAAGGCGATCAACACCTTTCGCGCGGATAAAAACATCAAGCTGGCCACCTATGCCTCACGCTGTATTGAAAACGAGATCCTGATGTACATCCGCAAGCGCAGCGCCGCACGCGCCGAGGTGTCGATCGACGAGCCGTTGAACGTAGACTGGGACGGCAACGAGCTGCTGCTTTCCGACGTGCTTGGCAGCGACGAGGAGAGCGTTGGTGAGGAGCTGGAGCAGCAGGAGGAGCGCCGCACCCTGCGCGCCGCCGTGGAGCGTTTGCCTGCAAGAGAGCGGCTGATCATCGAGCTGCGCTTTGGGTTTGACGGCAAGCAGGAGATGACGCAAAAGGAGGTCGCGGACCTGCTTGGCATCTCGCAATCCTACATTTCCCGGCTTGAAAAAAAGATCCTGGCGCAGCTGCGCGAAGAAATTGCGGGAAAAATATAACTATTTTTGCAAAACCCCTTGCATTTTGGCAAAGAGTGTGTTATAATCTAATGGATTTTGAAGAAAGGAAGGGTATCGAACATGAAAGCAGGAATTCATCCGTCCTATGAAGACGTTACCATCATCTGCGCATGCGGCAATGTGGTAAAGACCAAGTCTACCACCGGCGGGGAAATGAAGGTTGAAATTTGCTCTAAGTGTCATCCGTTCTTTACCGGCAAGCAAAAGCTGGTTGACGTGGGCGGTCGTGTTGACAAGTTCAACAGAAGACTCCAAGGTAAAAAGTAATTCTTCCTCGGGCCGTGCCCGAACCCGAAGGGCAAGCCGCCATCTCATTTGCGGCTTGCCCTTTTTGCTACCATTTCACGCAAAGGAGCATTTATGCAAAATTCCGAGTTTACCCCCGGCGTACGCGCCGCGCTTGTCAGCGTGGTCACGCGCGAGCAAAGCGAGGAGCAGGCAAACGCCAGCCTTGAGGAGCTGCGCCGATTGCTTGAAACCGCCGGCGGAGAAGCCGTTTTTACTTTGATACAAAACAAAGAAGCCCCCGATGTGCGCACCTATCTCGGCAGCGGCAAGGCTGCAGAGCTTTGCTATTACTGTACGGTAAACGAGGTGGAGCTTGCCGTGTTTGACTGCGAGCTTTCTCCCTCGCAGATCCGCAATCTTGAAGAGGTGCTTGGAGACGTCCGCGTGATCGACCGCTCTATGCTGATCCTGGATATCTTCGCCCTGCACGCCGTTTCCGGCGAGGGCAAGCTGCAGGTCGAGCTGGCACAGCTCAAATACACCGCTCCCCGCCTGATCGGCAAGGGCGCTGCGCTTTCGCGCCTTGGCGGCGGTATCGGCACGCGCGGACCGGGCGAGTCGCAGCTGGAAACCGACCGCCGTCACCTGCAGCGTCGCATCCGCGCGCTGGAGCAGGATCTGGAGGAGATGGCAGCGGGCAGACGTACCATGCGCCAGGCGCGCGATCGCTCCGGCCTTGCGCGCATCGCCATCGTGGGGTATACCAACGCGGGCAAGTCCACGCTGCTCAACTATCTTACCGATGCCGGCATCCTTGCAAGAGATCAGCTGTTTGCCACGCTGGATCCCACCACGCGCAAGTGTCAGCTGCCGGGTGGAGAGACCGTGCTGCTGACCGACACCGTCGGATTTATCCGCAATCTGCCGCACCATCTGATCCACGCCTTTCGCTCCACCCTGGACGAGGCGGTGTATGCCGATCTCTTGATGATCGTGATCGATGCCTCGGATCCCGAGGCGGCGGCGCAGCTTGCCGTGACCGAGGAGCTTTTGGAAAGCCTTGGCGCAGGTGGCAAGCCCACGCTTTACGTTTTCAACAAATGCGACCTCGGTGCCGCCACCCCCGGGCTTGTGCGTGAGCAGGGTGAGTGCGTGTATGTCTCCGCCGCAACGGGGCAGGGGGTGGATCTTCTGCTTGCCCGTATCGAGGAGATGCTGCACGAGGGTAAGCGCCGCGTCACCTTTTTGATCCCCAATGCAAAGCAGGGGTTGCTCAACAAGCTTTACGAAAATGCCACCGTCGAGGCGGTGGATTACGGTGCCGAAGGCGTGACCGTTACCGCTGTGGTGGACGACAAGACCTACGGCCCCTTAAGGCAGTATGACACAGACCCCAAAAAGGAGAGCGCCGATGAGTGGTGATACAGAAATTTTTCGCACCGTAGCCCGCGAGGCTGAGGCAGAGATCGAGGAAAAACGCTCGGTCTTTATCAGCGCCGTGCGCCGCGTAGCCACCGAGGAGGAGGCGCTTGCCTTTGTCAAGGAGCGCAAAAAGCTGCACGCGGATGCACGTCATACCGTGTTTGCTTACGTTTTGCGCAAGGGCGCCGCGCGCTACTCAGACGACAGCGAGCCAACGGGTACTGCGGGGATGCCCACCTTAGAGGCGATCCGCCGCACGGGCCTTGAGGACGTGGTTGTCGCTACCACGCGTTATTTCGGCGGCATTTTGCTTGGCGCCGGAGGGCTCACGCGCACTTACGGTGCTGCTGCACACGCGGGGCTTGCTGCCGCAGGGGTGGCGGAATACGTACCGTTTACCTACTATTTGCTGGATTGCAGCTATGCCGACTATCAAAAAATACAGGTCGAGCTGCCAAAGCTTGGTGCTGCCGAGCTGCAGACCGATTTCAGCGACCGCGTGGCGGTGCGCGTGGGGCTGCCCAGCGAGGGCGGTGAGGCGCTTTGCCGCCGTATCGAGGAAATGACCGCGGGCAGATGCCTGCCGCGCGAGATCGAAAAGGGAATGGACCTAAAGCCTGAAAAATAAGGAGAGATGCAAATGGAAAACAACGTTTTGTTTGGCTTTCACGTGGGCGAGCACGGGTTTGATAAGGATCAGGTGCTTGCCGAGCTGAAGGAGTATGCCGAGCGCGGCATCAACTTTATCACCATCCGTCCGCCCAACTATGCAAAGGTTGAGGCAAGCTATTTCATCGAGTGGGCAAAATTCCTGGCCGAGCACAAGATGTATTTCATCTTTTTGTACGCGGTGCAATACCCGCCGAAGGGGATGGAGGCACATTTCACCCTTGAAACCGTTGCCAAGATCAAGGAGATCGCGGGCGAGTACTTCCTTGGCGATATGCTGGGAGAGACCGGCAGCTCCTATGCTTGCAAGCTCCCCGGCTACTACGGCACCGGTAGGCAGGTGATGCCTGCGCAGGATGCTGCCGATATGCAACAGGCAAAGGATGCTTATCTTAAAACCGTAGAGGGCTTTGCCGAAACCGCGCGCAAGCTTCAGCTGCCGCACATCGCCTCTGTCGAGGCAACGATGCTGAACAACTACAATATGGAGCTCAGCGTGGATCTCCCCTTTACCGAGACCCCCTGTGCCAACCCGGAGCTGGTGCTTTCCGCCCTGCGCGGCGCGGCGCGCTCGATCAACGCCCCCCTTTGGGGCACGTATATCGCCCACGAGTGGTATGCGGGCATTCGCCATTTTGACGAGCTGAAGCGCAAGCGCTTCGAGATGGTCTACAAATATTGCTATCTCGCAGGCTCGCAGCTCTTCTGCCTGGAAAGCGGCATTTCCCGCATCGTTTCCTACGGTGTGGATCTGCCCGAGGATAACGAGATCGCACGCGCAAACAGCGAGGTCGTGTATCGTCTTTATGACAAAATGCAAAAGGACAAGCGCCCCGCAGGCGGTCCTCGCGCACGCGTTGCCTTTATTCAGGGCAATCTGGATAGCTTCAGCGGCGGCTGGGGCGGCGGCTATGCCTGGAGCCAGTTCAAGGAGGACTGGGCCTACGGCGATGCCGAGCACGCCTGGAAGATCGTGAAGGAGATCAACAAAAAGCGCG
>JAZNNA010000107.1:0-10588 GCA_045580065.1 Eubacteriales bacterium | reverse complement strand
GCCTGTACTCCTCGCGGGACGGAGGGCGCAGCGGCCACCGCGGCGAGTGCGCACAGCCCTGCCGCCTGCCGGATGCGAGGGGACGCTACCCCTTGTCGCTGAAGGACTTGTGCCTTGCGCAGCATATTCCGGCGCTGATCGAGATGGGGGTACACTCCCTGAAGATCGAGGGCAGACTCAAATCCCCCGCCTACGTGCGCGAGGTCACTGCCGCCTGGCGCCGTCTGCTTGACGAGCGTCGCGCCGCCACCGACAAGGAAATGGCGGCTCTTGCCGCCGTATTTTCGCGCGGTGGATTTACCGATGCCTATTTTAGTGGCAAAACGGGCAAAAAAATGATGGGCTTTCGTTCCGACGAGGACAAGGAAAGCTCGCGCACGCTGCAGCCCTTTGACAAAATGACGCGCACCGTGCCCCTGGATATGGAGCTGACCATGCGCCGTGAGCAGCCGCTTTCCCTTACCGTAAAGACCGCCACACGTACCGCAACTGTTGTGGGCGAGCCACCGCTGATCGCCGAGCGCGCCCCCATGGATCAAGAAGCGGTAAAGCGCAATCTTTGCAAGCTTGGTGGCACCCCATATACCCCCAAACGGGTAGAGATCCTGCTGGACGAGGGGCTGATGGTCCCGCTTTCCCGCCTCAATGCTCTACGCCGTGCCGCGCTGGAGCGCCTGACGGCGATCGAGCGCAAAATTCCGCAAAAAGTCGCACCGTTACCCACCCAATTTGCATCCTTTGCCAAAGAGGAGCGCGTCAGCACCCCCACTGCCCGCTTTGAGCAGGCCGCCCAGATCACCGGGACGGCGCTTAGCACGTTTGAGATCCGCTATCTCCCCCTGCACGCCTTTGCTCCCCCTGCAAACGGCGTGATCCTGCCCCCTGTGATTTTTGATCACGAGGTGGAAAATGTGCAAAAAGCGCTGCACGTGGCGGCAAAATGCGGTGCAAAGCACGCACTGATCGGCAACGTGGGGCACCTTTCGCTCGCCCTTGAGGCGGGGCTTGTGCCGCACGCGGATTTCCGCCTGAACGTAACAAACGCAGCCTCTCTTGCCGTTTTGCGCGAGATGGGCTTTGCAGATGCTCTACTTTCCCCCGAGCTTTCTCTGCCGCAGATCCGCGACCTGAGGGGCCGCTGCGATGCGATCGTGTACGGGCGCATCCCGTTGATGCTGTTGGAAAAATGCGCGGGGCTTGAGGTGGGCAACTGCGAGCTGTGCGCCAAGGGGCAAAATGCCCTTGTGGACAGGCGTGGCGAGCGCTTTCCCCTGCTACGCACCCCCGATCACCGCAATATTTTGCTCAACAGTCGCCCCACGGTGATGAGCGATCGCCGCGCCGAGCTTTTGCGCGCCGGCATTTGTGGCGGACATTACATATTCACCACAGAAAACGCCGCCGAGGTGGATCGCGTGCTGGAGGCCTATCGCCTTGGCACCCCCCTCACCGGCAACAAACGAAGAATTTAAAAACCTGCGAGGTATTACATATGAAAACAAGAATCGACAACCTGCTGGTCTGGCAGGAGGACGGCAGCTTTCTGCCGGGCAGCATCACCGTTGAGGGTGAGCGCATTGTGGAAAACGGCGAGGCCGATACCGTGATCGACGGCAAGGGCATGCTCGCCTGCCCCGGTCTGATCGACCTGCACACCCACGGCAGATACGGCGCAGATTTCTGCGACGCCACCGAGCAGCAGCTTTTGGACATGGCTGCGGATTACGCGCGCTACGGCACCACCGCCGTTGCCCCCACACTTGCCTCCGACTCGTTTGAGGGGTGGCAGAAGGCGGCAGCACGCATCAAGGCAGCGCAAACGCCCGCCTTTGTTGCCTTCCATCTGGAGGGCCGCTACATCTCCCCCAAAAAGCGCGGCGCGCACGACCCCAAGTTTTTGGTTACCCCCAACATCGACGAGGTCAGCACCATGGGCAAGCTGGTTGCCCCCTGGAAAATGCGCGTGACCTTTGCCCCCGAGCTTGACGAAGACGGCAGCTTCCGCCGCGCATGCGTGGCAAATGGATATCTCCCCTCGATCAGCCACACCGATGCGGACTATGCCATTGCAAGTGCCGCCATCGCCGACGGCGTAAATTCCTTCTCTCACCTCTACAACACGATGCCCCCGCTCCACCATCGCGCAGGCGGCCCGATTGCCGCTGCCCTTACCTCTGATGCTTACGTAGAGCTGATCAGCGACGGCGTACACGTTTCCGGCGAAATGATCGCCCTGGCGTACCGTGCAAAGGGCACCGAGCGCATCCTGCTTGTCAGCGACTCGATGGCCGGTACGGGCTGCCCCGACGGCGACTATTACGTTGGCGGTCTGGCCGTTGTGGTAAAGGACGGAAAGGCCCTGACCCCCGAGGGCAATCTTGCAGGCAGCACGCTGAACCTGTTTCATGGCGTGCAGAACTTTGCCAAGTTCTGCAACATTCCCTTTGGCAAGGCCATCCGCTCTGCCAGCGCCGTTCCCGCTGCTTACATCGGGCTTGCCGGCGAGCTTGGCACGTTGCGTGCAGGCGCCCGCGCCGACATCCTGCTGCTGGAAAATGAGAACGTCAGCATCCCCACCAAGGTGATGCAGGCAGGAAAATTTGTCAGCTGAGAAAATTAACAAAAAATGCCGCCAAGAACCCTCTTGGCGGCTTTTTCTATTTTTTATACCGTATTTTCCAATTTTAAATGAGATTTTTCTTATTTTGAAATAAAACGCCCGATTGTTTTTCCAACAATCGGGCGTTTTTGGCTTAGATCTCAAGAGCGGCGTATTCGCTGCCGTCACACAGACGGCGCATAGAAAAGCGGCGGCCCTCCAGTATGATATAGCAAGGGGGCGTTTGCATCTTGGGGATGGAGAGCGAGCCGGGGTTGAGGCAGGGCTGCCCGTCGCGGCACGCGGTGATACCCGCCACGTGAGTGTGTCCGTGCAGCAGCACGTCGTTTTTGCCAAAGGGCGGCGGTGTTTGCCCATTGTAACGGTGGCCGTGCGTAAGATATGCAAGTCCGCCGTTTTCCAGCGCGATCACGGCATAGTCAGCAAGGATCGGAAACTCCAGCACCATCTGATCTACCTCGGTGTCGCAGTTGCCGCGCACGGCAAGGATCTGCTCACGGTAGCGATTCAAGAGGGCGATCACACCCTTGGGGGCATATCCGCTTGGCAGATCGTTGCGCGGGCCATGATACAGGATATCCCCCAACAACACAAGGCGCTCTGCCCTTTCTTTTTCGTATACCTCGATCAGTCGCTCGGCGGCCGCAAGGTCGCCGTGCAGATCGGATGCAATCAAAAGCTTCATTTTTTATTCTCCTTTTCTGCGGGGCGGCGCGCGCCCTCGATCTCCTTGACGTCTATGGCATAGCTGTGGCGGATGGGACGCCATTCCACGCGTGTGCAAAACGCCACCATAGAAACGGGGATATAGGTAAGCATAAATACAGGAAAGCTGAAAAGCAGCAGCGCAGCCTTGCATTTATTGCAGCAGATGCGCCGCCATTCGGTGATAAAGGTCGGGAGTCCTACCAGGAAAAACAGCACGTAGCCAAACGCGAAAAATTGCGCGAAATACCGCAGGAAAGCAAGTGAGGGCGTGCCGGTCAGCACAAGGTCGACCACGAACAAAACACCCAGGATCAAAAGCTGCAGCGAGGAAAGCAAAAAGGCGGGCATCATGCTCATCAGCATATCAAACGAGGACCACTTGCCGCGCAGGGCGCTGCCAAGCAGCCGCGCGCCGTAGCGGCGGATCACTTGGAAAAGCCCCTTTGACCAGCGCTTGCGCTGATGCCAGGAAACGCCGAAGCGCTCGGGCTGCTCATCAAAAAACTCGGCCTCGTGACAGTAGCCGATCCGCTCGCCCTGCAGCACGCAGTCTGCCGTGAACTCGATATCCTCGGTAAGTAAAAAGTGCTTCCAGCCACCGTTTTTTTGCAAGAGCGCAGCGCTTGCCATAAAGCCCGTTCCGGTGATGGCGGCGCTGCTGCCAAGCAGCGAGCGGGCGCCGTTCAGGTGGCGCGCCTCGCGCAAAAACCAGAGCGCATACCCCGCGCTGATCCAGTTTTTGCCATAATTTTTAGAATTGCGATAAGAGGTAACAACAGAATAGCCGGCGGCAAACGCATCATTCATTTTCGCCACAAAATCCGGGCGAGGGACGTTGTCGGCATCAAAAAAGAAATACGCGTCGTACGCGCAGATCCCGACGGTGTCCTGCATATGCCGGAAAAAGTATTGCAGGGCATAGCCCTTGCCCACAAGCCCCGGGTCTTTGCGCTCCAGCACGTGCGCACCAAGACGTTCGGCAACCGCAGCGGTGCCGTCGGTGCAATTATCCGCCACCACGTATACGTCCAAAAGCTCACGGGGGTAGCTCTGATCCCGCAGGGCCTGCAGCAGGGCGGGCAGCACCTTTTCCTCGTTGCGGGCGGCGATCACCACGGCATAGCGCTTATCGGTGCTTGCCCTCGGGAAACGCCTTGGGCGGCGGACGGTTGCCACAAAAATATAAAAGAACTGATAGGCATAGCAAAGAAGGAACATCAGCCCGATCACGCGCGATGCCACAAAGCCGATATACTCGGCAACGCTAAGCGAGGGGGGAGGTGTCCAGGATGAGAAAAATATTTCTTTGAAGAATTGCAGCAACGCTTCAAAAAAGCCTCTCATTTTCTTGCCTTTCTTGCAAATTACTTGCGCGATCTGCGCTTTTGGATCAATACGTAGGGGATGTACACCAGCCAAAACGGCAAAAGAGCTTGTCCAAGCCACATTACGGGCGTGTAAAGCTCACCCGTTATCTGCCAGAGCAGCTCCAGAGGGGTGCCGGGCGTGTTTTTGGAAAGAAACATCAAATTTGCCACACGTGTGCCGCTTTTTGCATCCCACACGGCATTGCAAGCAAGCGCCAGCACCGAGGTGAGCGTGACAAAGCACGCAGGATAAACGATATCCTGCCAGACGGGGCGATAAACGCCGCGCATCAAAAGCAAAACGCCAAGATAGACCATAAGGCCGTGCAGCAAAAAGCTATGCAGCGAAAGCAGGTGCCAGGCGGGATATTGCAGCAGCGTTGAGGTGGGAAAGATTAAAAACACGGCGCCCCCTACAAGCGAGGCGGTGGCAACAAAGGCATCGCCCGCGAGCTGCCATTTTCCCTTACCGAATGAAGAAAACAGCCCCGCATAAAGTATCAGGCTGCAGTAATAAAGCGGCACAAAATCATTTGGATTGCGCGAGCCGACGCGCAGCAGCACAAACAGGATCTTTCCGATCTCCAGCACCCAAAGCAGCAGCACGCCCGCGCGCAGCACGCGGCGCACGGTGGCCTGCGCCATACGGCGCGAGAGAAAAAGCCCCAACGATAGCAGCAGGAGCGTGGCAAAAAGCAGCAGAAGATGCCCCACGCCAAACAGCCCTGCCGGCGTGTATGCATACGGTACGCAAAAGAACATAACTGATACCGTTAGCGGTCCTTTTGCTCGAAATTGAGACGCTTTTCCTCAATTACGACAGGACGCTTTACGGTTTTGGAACGCAAAAACAGCAGATATTCGCCAACAAGCGACGTACAGATCAGCTGCAGCGAGCCGAAAAAGCCGATCAGCGAGCAGATGACCAAAAGTGGCAGCCCCCTGCCCTGCAGCCAAAGCACAAGCGCGGCAACGCCGCCGCCGATGGAAGCAAGCAAAAGCAGTACGCCCAGCAGCATCATAGCACGGATGGGCGCCTTGGTATACGCCGCAAAGCTTTGCATAGCGGCATCATAAAGGGTGCCAAAGCTGTTGGAGGTCTTTCCGGCACGGCGTTTTTCCTGCGTATAGGGCACAACGGTACGGGAAAACCCAAGCTCCGCTACGATACCGCGCAAATATGGCGAGGGGTCGTCCAACCCCTTCAGCACCTCTAAAAACTCGCGATCGTAAAGCCCGAAGCCGGTAAAATGCTCGATCTGCTCGACCGAGGACATACGGCGCAGCGCCTTGTAATAGCAGGTGCGCAAAAAGCGCACAAAGGGGTTCTCGCGGCTTTTGGTCTTGACCGCGCACACCACCTTGAAGCCCTTTTCCCACTCGGCCACCAGCGTGGGAATCAGTGAGGGGGGATCCTGAAAATCGGCGCACAGCAGCACGGCACAATCACCCGTGCATTGGCAAAGCCCATAGTAGGGCGAGCGGAACTGCCCGAAGTTTTGTGCATTGAAAATTGCGCGCACGTGTGCCTTTTTCTCGCAAAGCTCGGCAAGCAGCGCCCTTGTCTGATCGGTGGAGCAGTTGTCGATAAACAATAGCTCGTAGTCATAATGGGAAAGGCTTTTTTGAAATTCCGCCTCAAGCGCATCCACCAACGGCACAACGTTTTCCTGCTCGTTATAGGTGGGTATCACCACGCTGATGCGGCGTTTTGCTACCGTTTCCATTCTTCTCCCCCTTTCCAAGCGGTTTTTGATACCGTTTGGCAGTTAATTTACAGCCTCTATCAAAATTTTTGCCATGTGATCTATCATCTCGTCGCTAAGACCCGGGTACACGCCCACCCAGAAGGTGTCGCGCATGATGCGGTCGGTCACGGCAAGATCCCCCACCACGCGATATCCGCTTTGCGTGCGGCGCAGCTCGTCAAAGCAGGGGTGCTTGATCAGATTTCCGGAAAACAGCATCCGCGTCTGGATGCCTTTTTTCTCCAAATACGTTACCACGTCATCGCGTGATGTCCCCCCCAGACAGGTGAGGGGCAGCCCGAACCACGCGGGCGTTGCACCGGGACACGCCTCAGGCAGCATCAGCTTATCTGCAACGCAGGCAAGCTGCGCGCGCAGGCGGCTGTAGTTGGCACGACGGTGCTCTACAAACGCAGGCAACCGTTGCAGCTGCGCGCAACCGATTGCAGCTTGCATATCGGTCGCCTTGAGGTTATACCCAAAGTGCGAATAAACGTATTTGTGGTCGTAGCCCTCGGGCAGCTCGCCGTACTTTCCCTCAAAGCGATGGCCGCAGACGCCGTCCTTGCCGGGCGGGCAAACGCAGTCGCGTCCCCAGTCGCGCATAGAGCGGATAATACGGGAAAGCAGATGATCGTTGGTGCAAACAGCCCCACCCTCGCCCGTGGTCATCTGATGGGCGGGGTAAAAGCTGACGGTGGAGATATCGCCAACGGCGCCCGTGTGATACGTGGTGCCGTCAAAATCGTACAGACTGCCGAGCGCATCGCAATTGTCCTCGATCAGCCAGAGATCGTAGCGGTTGCAGAAATTGCGCACCGCCTTCAGGTCAAAGGGGTTGCCCAGCGTGTGCGCCAGCATCACCGCCTTGGTCTTGGGGGAAAGCGCCTGCTCCAGCATGTTTACGTCAATATTATACTGCGGCAGCGTAACGTCTACAAACACCGGCACCGCACCAAACTGCATAATGGGGGATACCGTGGTGGGAAAAGCTGCCGCTACGGTGATGATCTCGTCACCGCGGCAAAGCCTGCGCTCGCCAAGCAAAGGTGAGGTCAGTGCCATCAGCGCGAGGAGATTGGCAGAGGAGCCGGAATTGACAAAGCTGCAATGCCTCACCCCAAGATAAGAGGCAAGCTCCTGCTCAAAGCGCGCGGTATATCGGCCCGAGGTCAGAAAGAATTCCAGCGAGCTGTCCACCAGAGCAGACATCTCCTCGCTGCCGTACACACGGCCGCCGTAAGGAATGGGATCCCCCTCCTGCCACGCGCCCTTTTTGTGGTACGTATCGCAATATTCGCGCACGCGTGCCAGGATATCCTCGCGCGCCTCGCGCTCGTTTTTTGCGTTAAAATACATAAAACTCACCCCGTTTGCCCGGTAATTCAGGCGTTTATAAATTCCTCTATTTGTTTATCCATCAAAGCGGAGACATCCTCTCCCTTGGCATACACCTTGGTCCATTCCACCACACGCTGCACCGCCTTGGCAGCGCTCCACACAGGAGAAATGCCACACACGTGCTGCAGCTTTGCAGCATCAAGGCACAGCACCTCGGCCTCGTGCGGGCCACCGTCGCTGCACACGCGACAGCACACGCCCTCACCATAAGCATTGGCAAAAAGCTCGGCCAGGTGGCCGGTGGAAACACAGTCGTCACCGCGCGGGCCAACGTTATAGCTGCCAGCCAGCGCCGGATCATTATATTGCCTTGCCGCTAACGTAAGATATGCAAAAAGCGGCTCCAGCACGTGCTGATACGGACGCGTGGAATGTGGGTTGCGAATCACGATCTCCTCGCCGCCAAGCGCGGCGCGCACGCAGTCGGGAATGATGCGAGCGGGGGCAAAATCGCCGCCGCCAATGGCATTGCCGGCGCGCATGCTGGAAAGCGCAACGCCCTTATCTGCCAAAAACGCATTGCGGTAGCTCTGCGTAACAAGCTCAGAGCAGGCCTTGCTTGCCGCATACGGATCAAAGCCGCCAAGGCGATCCGTTTCGGTATATCCCGTGCTTTTTTCCTCCTCATACACCTTATCCGTGGTGACGTTGATGAAGGAACGCACAAAATCCGTGCGGCGCACACACTCCAAAAGCTGTACCGTGCCCATCACGTTGGTGTGATAGGTGCGGACAGGATCGCGGTAACCCTCGCGCACGATGGGCTGTGCCGCCAGATGAAAAACGATCTCCGGTCGCGCCGCACAAAACGCCCGATACAGGCTGTCAAAATCGCAAACATCCCCGATGACGGAGTGCATCCCCTCGGCGGTGCGATCCAGCTCGAACAGCGAGGGATCGGTGGGCGGCTGCAGCGCGTAGCCGGTGACCTCGGCGCCCGCTTTTTTGAGGATGTGGCAGAGCCACGCCCCCTTGAAGCCGGTATGTCCCGTGACAAATACGCGCTTGCCGCGATAAAATTCAAATGTATCTACAAAGACCTGCATCAGTCCTCCCGGCGCACCCAAGGCGCCTTGCCGGAGCGCCAAAGCTCCTCCAGCTTATTTTTATCGTGTAGAGTGTCCATACACTGCCAAAAGCCCTCGTGCCGATAGGCAGCCAGCTCGTTTTCGCGACAAAGCTCCTGCATCGGGGCGCGCTCCAGCACACAGTCGTCGCCGGAGATATAGTCCAGCACACGCGGCTCAAAAATCATAAATCCACCGTTGATCCAGCCCGCATCAGCACGGTTTTTCTCGCGGAAAGCGGTGACACGCTCCCCCTCAAGATCCAAAAAGCCAAAGCGAGGCTCGGGATGCACGGCACACACCGTTCCCACCTTGCCGCACGCGCGGTGAAAGGCAAGCTCGGCATCAAGATCCACGTCGCAAAGCCCATCGCCGTACGTCAGGAAAAACGGCTGATCGCAAAGCAACGGCGCGATGCGCTTCAGGCGTCCGCCGGTCATGGTTTCAAGCCCCGTGTCGGCCACGGTGACCTGCCAACCCTTGGTATCGTCACTTGCGGCAAACGCGCGGATCACCTCTTGCTTATAGCCCGCGCAAATGATAAATTCGGTGTGCCCGAACGCGGCATAATGCTGCATCACATGCCACAGCATCGGCCTTCCGCCGATCTCGATCATGGGCTTGGGGCGTGCGGCGGTTTCTTCGCTTAGGCGTGTGCCAAAGCCACCCGCTAAAATGACGACCTTCATACAAAAACTCCTGACTTTGAAATAGAAACACTTGTCCTTGTACATTATATCACATTACACCTTTTTTTGCAAGCCTTTTCGCCCGCAGTGTTTCAAGCCGCTGCGATCTGTGCGGGCATTGGCCTGCCTTTTTTCAAAAAACGGGCCGCTTTTAAGGAACTTTGCAAAAGCCCTTGACAAATTTGAGGCCTTGTGCTATAATATTTGGTGCGTTTGGGTTCCCCCCTCACGTCCACCGCCGAGGTGTGGCTCAGCTTGGGGACGTTTGCGAGCGCTGCCGGTGGCAGAGTAAGCGAGCAATAAGGAGTGGCCGCCGTCGCAGAACGCGAGCAAAACACTTTTTGCGAAGCGTGATGCGGTAACGGCAACAGGTTTTCTCCAATCTCTTTGCTATCACACCAAACACAATTTCATATCGAGGTGTGGCTCAGCTTGGTAGAGCGCTACGTTCGGGACGTAGAAGTCGCAAGTTCGAATCTTGTCACCTCGACCACACAAAAAGCACCGCCCTTGTGGCGGTGCTTTTTGTGTGCTTGGGGCGGCGAGCAGGCTAAATTGCGCAGCCGCAGGCGGCGCAAGGGGGAAGAACGCCGTGCGCTATGCGATGGCGGCGTTTAGCCGCCAAGGCGCTTCTTCCTACAAGGTGCTTTGCACCTTGTGGACGGATACTTGTCACCTCGACCATTTTGGCTCTGAGAAGCGTTTCTCGGAGCCCTTTTCTTTGACTTCAGCGATGCAATAACTGCATATCGATAGAAAAAGCGGTGAGCCGAAGCCCACCGCCATTCTTTGTTGTTCAAAGGGTCTGTGCTAAATCGCAGGCTCTTTATTGTGTTTTATCTTCTTCTTTTTCTGATAACGAACCAGAAGAGAGCAAATCCGCCAAGAACTAAAACTACTGCATCGCCTGCGGTTGTGCCGATTGCGCTAAAACAACCCTTCTTTGCAGGTTTTTCGGGATTACTAGGAGTATCGGGATTATGTTCGG
>JAZNNA010000106.1:0-16692 GCA_045580065.1 Eubacteriales bacterium | reverse complement strand
AAAAGGCCACCGCTTCTGCGGTGCCCTTTTTTAGGGGGAGGCACCTTTTAAGGAAAGGTGCCTCCCCCTCTTTTTTTGACCCTCGGTCAAAAAAATTCACCCCTACCCCAAACCTTTTCACAAAGGGGGGTAAGGGTGGGTGTTTCAATCAAATTCCATAAAGCGTTTGTGGGTTCGTAGCAAATCCTTCAGCCAACTTAAAAGATCCCCCCACCGCATTGCGGTGGGGGATCTTTGTGCAAAAGCTATCTTGTGCCGCGAACAGCGGCGCAAGTGTTTTTTATAAACGGTTTTCGCTTGTTTTGGGGCAGCTTGCAAGCAAGCTGCCGTTCTCGCAAGGCGAGAACGTGCAACGCCGCAATGCGACGATTTCGGCGATCCGTAGGACCGTTTAAAATCTAAGCAGTGCAAGGCGCACCGCAGAAAGTAAGGCGAAGGCGTAGAATGCTACGTCGAGCCGCTTTCGAGGAGCAACGAAGCGATGCGACGATTTTAACGGTCCTTGATGGCGTCAACGGGCTTTTTGCGCGCAATCGCTCTAACCGGCAGGAAAGCACCGATCGCGGCAACGGCCACACTGATGGCAAGCATCAGTGCCACCTGTACAGGACCGAAAGTAAGGAGCGTGATGTTGATGCCCTGGCTTCTCATATACCAGTTCAGCACCAGCACCGCGGTAATAGAGGCCGCCACCGCCAGGAAGAAGTTGATGATAGCGATGATAAATGCCTCGCTGAAGAAGATCTTGAACACGTCGGAGGATCTTGCACCCACGGCGCGCAGGATACCGATCTCGCGCTTTTTGTAGGAGATGGAGGTGGAGATGAAATTCATCAGCAGGAACGCGGAGAACACGGCAAGGCCAAGGCCCACCCACATAAACACCTGCGAGAGAGTTTCGATGATATCGTTAAAGCTGCTCAGCGTGTACATAACGGCGTTGTTCAGGGTAAAGAGCAGCTCGGGCTTATTCTCCTCGGTTTCTGCATAAGAAAGCTCGACAAGCTTTTGGATCGCATCGTGATTATCGGCGTTGACGGCGGCGATCACAAAGCTCCAGATGCCATCGTCGTGCTCGGCACGCTCAAAGACCCAAGTCGGGCCCTCTTTATCGCCTACTTCCATCCGTTTTTCCTCTGCCCAGGTGGTGTAGAAATCGTAAAGCTCGGCGCAGATCACGGTGGGGTTTCCATCGCCGTTTACGATAGCAGAGGCATCAAAGGTACCAACCACCTTATAAGCGGGGGTCTGCAGCACGTTGCCCTTGTCGCCGGAGCCGGGCTCGCTTTCGCAGATCTGGAAGATGATGCCCTCAAGCAGCTTTTCGCTGCTCAGGCCGCACGCCTTTATAAATGCCTGCATACGCAATGCATCCAGCTGCTGGCCGCTATGGGTTGCGGTATCGTTTTTGACGTCGGTATAGGTATCGCAGTAATAGGAGATCAAAAGCTCCCTTTTCTGCTCGTCGGTCAAGGTGTTCCAGTCGGTCATTTCAATGCCGTAGTACTTTTCCTCAAGCAAGGAGTCTTTCAGAGCCTCGATCTTCCAGACCTCTTTGGTAATGGCATCGTTGTACTCATAAAGCTCCTCGATCCAGGAGAGCCATCTGCCGATCGTATAGTCTTCCTGGAAGCCCTCGCCATAGCCAAAGCCCTGCAGGAAGTTTGCTGCATCGCGGATAGCGTCCACTTTTACGACCGTGGGCCTTTGCACACCGAAGAACTGTAGGATATAGTCTTGCACGCCGGTGCGGGCAAACAGGCTGTAATCCAGCGACCGGTTGCCCTCATATGCCTCGTAATAGTTGATACTGGTGCCGTTGATGATAACGCTGCTGCCCAGGCTATTGTAGGTTACCCAGCGCTCTGCCCAAAGGGCGGCAGCCTGCGCCTTGTCGGCGGTGGAGAAGTTGTTTTCCAGGTCGCTATCGCTCATATCAGGAACGGTAGCACGGATAAAGGCAAGTGCCTCTGCATACTGCAGGCAGGTGTAATAAGAGCAGCTGTTTGCCTGGGCCGCTGCCTTGGCGATCGCCCAATCGTCGCCGAATACGGCGGTGCCCATTGCATCAAATGCGGCAAGCTCGGTGGCGCCGAATTTGACGGGGGCATTTTCGGGCAGAAGGTTATTCAGTCGCTCGGAGGAAATGAGGATCTCGTTTGCACCAAGCGTGGTTTTGCCGCTTTCAAACCAGGAGATGAGAGAAGCGTCCAGCTCGTCAAACTTGGCAACGCGATACAGATCAAACAGCTGATCCGGCAGGTTTTCGGCATTTTCGGCCTGGCGCAGCACGTACAAGCGCAGCGAGTAGCCGTCTGTGTCCATATATCTGCCAAATTCCTTGCTCGGGCCGTTTATCACTGCCATAAAGGAGGTCAGCGCCTCGATATCCGACTGCACGGCAAAGCCCAGTGCGTGGAAGCCGTAGTCGCGCTCGTATGCCACCTCTTGTGTAAGGAACAAATCCATCAGGCCCTGCTCGTCGTCGCCGGTGGGCTGTGTTTCGTCCTTGGGCATCAGGCTTTGGTAGCGATCGTAATCAAAGTTGGTGTTGATCACACCCACGATCTTAAAGTTGGGGCGGTCCCTTTCAGAAAGCGAGTTCCAGCCGATCTGATTGATGGTGATATGCTTGCCGATGATACCGGTGGCGCTGTCGTCCATCGTCAGCTTGCCGGCCTCTACGCTTTCTTTATTCTTTTCGTTATTGAAGCCATACTCGTTGAACTGGCGATACATAAACTCGGTGATGGCGATCTCGCCCTCGGCCTGCGGCAGGCGACCCGTCAGCTGATAGCCGGTGGTGGCAAGCTGCTCGGGCGTGAGGGTGGTAAGGCCGCCAAGACGCGCGTTATACACGGTATTGGAGCTGTAGTTTGTAAGCAGGTGCTGCAGGCTGAAGCCTACGTCGTTGCCGTAGTTATCCGTGCTGTAGCCGGTAAATACGGGCACAAAGTCAAGGCCGGTCTGCGCCTCAAGATAGGCGATATCCTGCTCGTTGAGGGCGCCGCCCTGGTAGCCGACGTAGGTCTTGGTCTCACCCTCGTTCGTCATATGCTCCAGCTGGCGCACGGAAAGCGTGATGGCCGCACTTTTGATGTTGCTGTCGATGATCGACTCGGTGGCGGCGTTGATCTTTTCGTAGGCTGCCATAGAGTTGGCAAGGCCGAACATGGCAAAGGAGATAAAGGACAAAAGGATCGTCATAAACAGGCGGAACTTTTTGTGCTTCAAGCCGGATGCGCCGATCTTGACGGCGTTTTTCATCGGCAGGCGAGAGCGGATAAACGAGGTCTTGCTTTTATCGTACTCTTTTGTTTTGATATCTGCTGCCGCATCGGTGCCCTCAAACACGGTGCTGGCGCCCTCCTTGGAGATGCCCACGGCGGAGCGCAGCTCCTCGTTGACGCGATTGTCGTTGGAGACCAGCACGTCGCCTGCGTTTTGCGCAAGGTAGGCGTTGATCATCTTCAGATCCTCGGCGGTGAGCTGATAGCCGCTTTCGATGCGCAGGATATTGTTGTTGATGCGATGCACGCCTGCGGAAAGGCGCTCAGCCTCGCGGTTGTGCTTGGTCACGTCCTCGATGATCCTACCGTCGGAAAGCTCGATGATACGGTCGGCATACTTTTCGGCAAAATCGCGGTCGTGCGACACGATGATGACAAGCTTTTCGCGGGAAAGCTCCTTCAGGGCATCAAAGATCTGCTTGCCCGTGTTGGAGTCAAGCGCGCCCGTCGGCTCGTCTGCCATGATGATCTGCGGATCCTTGACCAGGGCACGTGCGATGGCAACGCGCTGCTTCTGGCCGCCGGAAAGCTCGTTGGGCTTGCGGTGTGCATAGCCGACAAGGTCAACCTTGGAAAGGATGCCCTCGATGGCCTCGCTTGTTGCCTTTTTGCCCTGCAGCTCAAGTGCAAGACCGATATTGGCACCTACCGTAAAATCGTCAAGAACGTTGTATTCCTGAAAGATAAAGCCGATGAAGGTATTGCGGTACGCATCGAAATCAGAGCCGACAAATTCCTTTGAGGATTTGCCCTTGATCACAAATTCGCCGCTGTCGTAGCTATCCAGGCCGCCGATGACGTTGAGCAGCGTGGACTTACCGCTACCGGATTTACCAAGCAAAAATACCATACCGGATTCGGGAAATTGGATGCTGACGTCGTCAAGCGCCCTGACCTCCTCGCCCGTTTTGGAACGGTACACCTTGGTTATGTTGCGTATTTCCAACATATGTGAGTTTCCTCCTTTTTTACAATCACAGATTGATTGATATTATTATACACGCTTTTGCGCGCGATTGCAAGAGTTTTTTGCAAGCGGCACGTCATTTTCCGCGCAGGATCTCCGCGGGCGAAAGGCGCCCCAGGCGCTTGATCGGCAGCAGGGCCGCCAGTAGCGAGGCCGCAAGCGACACGACAAGCAGCAGCAAAAGCTGGCGCACACCGAAATGCAAAAAGGACAAGCGCGCCCCTACGCTATGTGCATAACGGTTGACAAACACGGTGGCGATCGCCGTCAATAGCGCAGCGGGCAGGGCCTGGATCACGCTAAGGATCGCAGCCTGCACAAAAAACACGGTGTAGACCTCGCGTTTTCCCGCACCAAGTGCGCGCAAAATGCCGACATCGCGCTGCTTTTGCGCAATAGAGGAGCCGATCAGAAGCGCGATCAGCGCCACGGCAAACAGCAAAAAGCCAAGCGACACAAAGCGCAAGATAAAGGCGATCTCCACAAAATCGTTTTCCAAGACGTCAATGGTGGCGATCACGGAATTGCACAGCGCAAAGCGCAGCTCGCTTTTCTCGTCCATTCCAAGCTCCACCAGGGCGGCGATCTCGTTTTCGCTATCCGGCATTACGGCCATGGCATAGGTGTAATAGCCGGTTTCCGGTATTGCCTGCACGTATGTCAGGCTCTCCTTCAGGGCAAGGCGCGCCTCCCCCTGCTTGCAGATGCTCTGCAAACGGTCGTTTACGATCGAGGCGTAGCCTATCTCTTCCGCATCAAAAAAGCCGACCACACACACGCCGTTCAGACTGAAGATATCGCCGTTATGCAGATCCTGCCCCGGCAAAAGCACCTCGTCGTGCAGGACCGTATAGGCATTTTGCAGCGAAATGCCGCTGTAATACGCCGCCACGTCCGCAACGCCCGCCATCTTATAAAAGCGGAAAAAGGCATCCTGCCACATGGCGTATTCACAAAGCTCGCCAAATCGGTTTTCGGCGTTTTTAGAAAGAGTGATATATTCGCTGTAAAGCTGCAGCGTTTTTTCCAGCTTTTCCTGCTGTGTCAGCTTTTCGTAGCGCTGCGGTGTAAGCCCGCTTAGATAAACGTATTGCAAAAACGCCTCGTCCTCATAAAGGCGCCTTTCCACCACCTCGCACGCCACGTAGTATTGGCGTAGCAGGGAAAGCAGCCACGCGGGCTCTTTTCGCATTTTTTCGTCCGCCGGTGCGGCAGCTGAGAGCGTGGAGGTCGATTTTTTGATACCGTCTGCGGTCTTATCCTGAATTTTGGCAAGCGTTGCAAGCAAAGCCTGCTGCTGCAGCCAATGCAGCTCGGTAGCGGGGTCAAAGCCGAAAAAGGAAAGAAGCGTTGGCAAAAATGCGGTCTTTGCCGCGTTTTGAAGCTCCTGCGCCGTGGGCGCGCCCTCAAACAGCGCCCTTTTGGGGTTTTGCTGCAGATATTTCAAAAAGCTTTGCTGCAGCGAGGCATCCGACAGATCTCCAAACACCTCGGCAAGCGCTGCGCGATGCTCATCGATATGCGTTACCACGTAAGAGCGAAGTGCTGCTTCCTCAATGCGCAGCAGATAGCTTTGCGTGGCGGCAGTTCCCTGCCAGATATCGGCGCCAAACAGCTCGATCGCGCGCGCCGTGAGAGGGGCGTAGCTGATCTCTGCCTCCAGATCCATCAATGCACTGCTGAGCAAAATCTCGTTTGCGGCAAGCTGTGTGCGCGGCGTGCCGTCCAGCCATACCACGTTGCCTGAAAGTGCGGCCTTTTCATCGGCAAAGACATTTGCCATGCCGAGATATGCGCCGGATCGATCCGTCATTTGCACGTCAAAGCCGCGCAACGCGGTATTCGTTGTTGGGATATTGACACTACTTCTCACATTTGCGCGCAACGCCATGATCTGCACGTCCTCGGGCAACACGTAACAAAGCGCGTGAGGGCTGTAGACAAGTGACGTTTCAAGCTCCTGGAGCAGATAGCGATAGAGCATGCTATCCTCGTTGGCGGTGTGCGCGCCATCCGGCAGGAAATCGGCAAAGCGCTCATAATCAAAGCCGGTGTCAAGCACACCGACCACGGTATAGTCAAACCGCGGTGCAGCCTCCTCGCTTTGCGGCAAATGAAAGCTGTTGTGCGAGGCGGTGTCTACCGTAAAGTGCTTGCCGATGATAGAATTTTCATCCTGCGGCAGCATATTAAGCGCCGAAGCTTCTATCCTCTCGCCAAAGCGGTTGTTTTGAAAGCCGTAGGTCTTAAGCTGGCGGTACAAAAGCTCGGTGATCACGATCTCACCCGAGCGCTGCGGCATCCTGCCCGTGAGCGTAAAGCCCATTTGCGAGAGCGCTTCCTCATCCATGGTACAAAAGCCGTAGAAATAGCCGTCAAGCAGCGCGGTCTTTTCTTTTGTGATCTTCATATCCGACAAGGAAAAGCGAAAGCGATCCTCGTACCCCGTTTGCGCGCCAAAGCAGATCGGGTGCAGCGCAAGCCCGCTTTGCTGTGCAAGCAGGGCAAGCTGCGCATCGTCCATGGCAAGGCTTGTATACATCAAAAGCGCCTCACCCTGATAAACGCGCGATTCAGCGGAAAACACCGCCCACGAAATCTTGGCATCTATCATAGAATCGGTGGCGAGCTGCACGCGGTCGAACGCCGCTACGGTATCGGTAATGCCAAACATCGCAAGCGCCAGCACGGCAAGCAAGGCCGACAGGGCGGCCCGCAGCCTTTTATGCTTCAGGCCCGCTGCGCCCATCCGCGCAGCGCGCTTGATCGGCAAACGGGCGCGAAGGGGTTGATACGCAACCTCTTCCGGCCCTTGCTCGCCCCCTTGCAGCACGCGATCGGCAAAAATGCAGCCGTCGGCAAGCTCGATGATACGGTCGGCATAGCGCTCGGCAAAATCGCGGTCGTGCGACACCACGATCACCAGGCGCTGCCTTGCTTGCTCCCTCAAAAGCGAAAAGATCTGCTCACCGGTCTTGGAGTCAAGCGCGGCGCTTGGCTCGTCTGCCAGGATGATACGCGGCTGCTTGATCAGGGCACGCGCGATCGCTACGCGCTGGCGCTGTCCGCCGGAAAGCTCGTTCGGGCGGCGAGAGGCAAACCCGGAAAGGTCTACGGCGGCAAGTGCTTGCTCGATCTGCCCGGCAGTCGGCTCACTCCCCTGCAGCTCAAGCGCAAGGGCAAGGTTTTCTCCGACCGAAAATTGCTCTAACAGGTGACATTCCTGAAAAACAAAGCCCACATCGGTATTGCGATAATCGTCTAATGCGCGACCGGGACACTTGGAAAGCGAGCGCCCCTGCCAAAGCACCTCGCCCGTATCGCATGGATCAAGCCCACCGATGATATGCAAAAGGGTGGATTTTCCACTGCCGGACCTGCCCAGCACAAACACCATTCCCGTTTCGGGAAAACGGATGTTGATATCCGAGAGCGCACAAACGCTTTTATCCTGTGCGGTGCGATAGACCTTACCTACTCCCCGAAGCTCTAACAACAGGCTCCCCCCTTTACATAGATTTGATCTTATTATACAAGAAAGGGGCAAGATGCACAAGAGATTGGGGCAAATCCTTACTATTTCTTAACATTTTGTGCAATACGTACAAAGAAAAACGGGCAAGCTATGCTTGCCCGTTTTTGGGAATTCTTCTCAAAGCACCTTTGCAAGAAAGCCCTGCAATCGCTCGCTTTGCGGATGGTTAAAGATCTGGTCGGGGGTGCCCTGCTCGGCAATGATGCCGCCGTCCATAAAGAACACGCGGTCAGCCACCTCGCGGGCAAAGCCCATCTCGTGTGTCACGATCACCATAGTCATGCCCTCGTCGGCAAGCTGCTTGATCAGGTCAAGCACCTCGCCCACCATTTCGGGGTCAAGGGCAGAGGTCGGCTCGTCAAACAGCATCACCTTGGGGTTCATCGCCAGGGCGCGCACAATGGCGATACGCTGCTTCTGGCCGCCGGAGAGGGTGGCAGGATACACGTTTGCCTTTTCGGAAAGACCGATGCGGGCAAGCAGCTCCTCAGCCTTTTTTCTGGCATCCTCTACGATCTGCGCCTTGGTGGTGGTAACGGGCAGCTGCTGCTTTCCGCGCAGGCGGAGCCAAAAGTTTTTGCGCTTGGTGCGGCGCAGATTGCGCTTGCCCACGTAGACGGGGGCGAGCATAATGTTTTCCAGCACCGTTTTGTTGTTGAACAGATTGAACTGCTGGAACACCATACCGATCGCCTCACGGTGGGTATTGATGTTTACCTTGGGATCGGCAAGATCCTCACCCTGGAAGAAGATGGAGCCGTCGCTCGGATCCTCCATACAGTTCAGGCAACGCAAAAAGGTGGATTTACCGCTGCCGGAGGGGCCGATCACGGCGACCTTTTCGCCCTCGCGGATCACCTCGTCGATGTGATCAAGCACCAGAAGAGAGCCATAGCGCTTGGTAAGACCCTTTGTTTCGATCAGAACGTTAGTTGCGTCTTTCATTTTTTGCAAGGCTCCTTTCCATCCATTTGATCAATGCCGCGATCGCCGCAACGATCACGATATAGAGTGCCGCCATCACCAGATACGGGATCATATACTCGTAGGTGTTGTTGCCCTGATCCTGGAACGCCTTGGTGATATCCACCGCGCCCACGTAACCGACAACTGCGGTTTCCTTGATCAGCGTGATAAACTCGTTACCCATGGTGGGCAGAATGTTTTTGATGGCCTGCGGCACCACGACCTTGACCATGGCTACGGGGAACGGAAGTCCCACGGCGCGGGCAGCCTCAAGCTGGCCGGGGTCAACCGAGTGGATACCGCCGCGCATGATCTCGGAAATATAAGCACCGCTGTTCAGGCCAAAGATCAGCACACAGGAGGCAACGGGATCCAGATGCGCTCCGATCAGGGGCAAAAGGATATAGTAGCCAAGCAAAAGCTGCACGACGATGGGCGTTCCGCGAAAGAATGCCACGTAAACGGTGCAGACCTTTTGTGCATAACGGGTAAGCTTTTTGTAGGGCGGGATCACGCGCACCACGGCGATCACCGTGCCGATCAACGAGCCGATGAGCAGGCCGCACACGGCGATGATGGCGGTGTTTTTCATGCCGCGCAGCAAAAGCTTGTAGCCCATATTGGTGACAAAGTAGTTGTAGAAGAAGCCCCACTTTTTGGCAAAGCTGAAGCGGTTGGCGATCAGCATTGCGCCCAGCACCAAAAGCGCTGCCAGAAGGGCAAGCACCAGAATATCCATCCAATGCTTTTTGAAGAACTTTTTCATTGTATTCTCCCCTGTTTTCGGTTTAAAATCTTGCCTTAATCACACAAATACAGGGGGACTTGGTCCCCCTGTACGGTTGTTGCTTATCAGTTGGCGGCGTTGATCTTGTTTACGATCTCCTTAGCGGGACCCTCGTCGATGATCACGTAGGAAACGTTGCCGTTGAGAATGTTCTGTACGGCAAGTGCGCCGGTGTTGTAGCCGGTGGTGGTGAACTTAAAGCCGGCAAAGCCCCAGTCGGCATCACCCTTGCAGTAAAGCTCGCCGGTGGTACCGGTCTGCACGCCTACCTTGGTGTCGGCACCAAGACCGTTGAGGATAGCCTCAACGTCGGCTACGGTCGTGCACTCGTCAAAGGTCTTGTCGTTCTCGGGAACGATCAGCATCTGAGAGGCATCGTAGTAGGGGGTGGAGAAATCAAGGATCTCTTCACGAACGGGGGAAACGGTAAGGCCTGCAGCTGCTACGTCACAGATGCCGCCGGAAACGGTAACGGTCTGGCCGTTCTCGTCCTCGTAGGTACCGCCCTGTGCGGAAACGGAAAGGCAAACTGCATCAAAGTTCATATCGTTGATGTACAGCTCCTTGCCAAGGTAATTAGCAAACTCAGCCATGATCTCCATATCGATACCGTAGTAGTTGACACCCTCTTTGTACTCAAAGGGAGCAAATGCTGCGTTGGTAGCAACGATCAGCTGAGAGCCGTCGGTCTTCATTTCGGGGGCGGAGGCAACGGCGCTGGGGGTGCCATCGCCAAAGTACTTGTTAACGATCTCGTTGAACTTGCCGTTTGCCTTGATCTCTGCCATAAAGGTGTTGAGCTTGCCAAGCAGCTCGGTGTTGCCCTTTTCTACAGCAAAGGCATATTCCTCTTCGGTCAGCTTGATCTCGATCACCTTAACGGCGGTAACAGAATCGCCGCAGGATGCAAACACAGCCACGCAGGTGGTGAGCATCAGAACTGCAAGCAGTGCGCTGAAAAACTTTTTCATGATGTTTTTCCTTTCAAAATGTTTTTTATTTAGACGCTTTCGCGTTCATGTACACAGTATATCGTATAATTATGCAAATGTCAAGTCCTTTTTTGAATTTTCATAAATTAAGGGCATTTTTCCCTTTTAATATAAGGTTTCTTTGTGCATTTCGTCAAAAATAAAACCGGAACCGCATCAATGCAGCTCCGGTTATTCGTGTAAATATTCCGTATAATTGAATAAAATTCGTGATTTTTGCGTTTTTATTCAAAAAGAATGGGGCCGGAGCGCAGCATCTGCGAAAGGCGTGCGGCAAGTGCTTCGGCGTTTTCGTTTGCATCAAGGGCAAGATCGCAAAGCTCCTCGTTGCGGTATTCGTCGTCCAAGGAAAGGATGCGGCAGGTCTTGTCGTGCGCGTCCAGCGGGCGGGAAACGATATCAAAGATCACGTCCTCGCGCCGGCGCTTTAAAAACACGGTCAGCGCCTTTTGGCGATAGCGGTTTTTCAGCGAGAGCGCGCCGCAGATGTCGATCGGCAGCACCGCGATGCCCCCCTCGGCCACCACGCGGTCGATCTCGGCGGCAAAGGTACCGTAATGATACCCACCGTACACCGTGGTTTCCAGATATTCCCCACGCGCCGCGGCAGCAAGAAATTCCCCCTCACTCACAAAGCGATAATGACTTGCATCCTCGCCCGCACGTGGGGGACGGGTGGTGGCGGTGACCGGCTTTTTCATCCCGTGCTGCTGCACAAGCGCGTGCGCGATCTCATTTTTGCCGCTGCCCGTGGGGCCGACAAGGCAGATCACGCCGCCCTCGCGCAGGTCGGGGCGGGATTCGGTATACGAGTGGCGCAGAATGTCCACCAGATGCACAAAATCATCATAGCAGGTCACGGAAAGCAGCCCGGAGAGATGCATATTCCAGGGCATACGGAAAAGAACGGGATACGTGGCCGGGGAATGCGAGATGTTATGCGCACCGTCGTCCAGCAAAATATCCAGCTGCACCAGATCCTTGCGCTGGCCAAGCAGAATGTTTTTGGTGGGCACCTCGGGGAAATCCTTGGCAAGGCGCATTGCGCGTGCGCTCATACACGCGGGCGGCACGGCGGAGATGAAAAAGACGTCTGCCACCTCGCACAGCTGTGCCACAAATTCCTTGGCGCCGGGCAGGATGGGCTGCGAGGCCACAAACTCCGGCTGCTCGAAATAGCGCAGCCGCGCATCGGCCTCACCCTTCCCCTTGCCCCAGGAGCGGATATCGTAGATAGAAAGCGGGGGCTGTATCCCCTCCTCACGGTTCAAAAGCTCCAGCGCATAGGCGTTGCAATCGTAGAGGATATCGTCAACGTCAAGCCCGATCTGCAGGCGATATTTTTTCATTGTGCATCCTCTTTCACGGCGATCAGATCGGCGGCATAGGGCAACGACATGATCCAGTCGCACAGCACGTGCCACTCGGCAAGCTTGTGATAGCGGCGCGCGTAGTAAATGTTGATCAGATTTTCATAATTCATGGTGACGGTGCGCATCTGGTTATAGGAGCTGGGAAGCATCTGGATCATATTGTGCCAGCTCTGGCGATCCTCCTTGTTTGCAACGAACTTTTGGCGCTCGCCCTCAAGATACGCGATCACGGCATCCAGCGCGGCAAGCCCTCCCTCGTCCAGACGGTCGCAGGAAAAGTCCTCACGCGAGAACTCCTTGGAGTGGATCTTGTGCATGGTAGAGGTGGAGTTTGCCACCGTGCCCACCTTGTATGTATCAAATTCCTTCCACCAGTACAGCGGTGCGGTGATATCCACGCTGACAAAGATCTGGCGCAGGAACTTGCGGTGATCGCTGCCGGCGTGAGCCAGGCGCTTTGCAAGGCCAAGATCGTTTTCGCCCAGGATATACTCGCCCGCATCGTTATAGGCGCTGTCCATACGTGCCCAGCTGTTTAAGGGGTTACGTGCGCCACGGATGGCGTTTTCAAAATTCATAACAGAGCTGCGTTCAACCTTTAACATATCAATTCTCCTTATTCTGTCGCCAAAAGGCGCATTCCTTCTTTTTCGATCACGGCGGCATCCACACCCGCCGCCTGCCATACTGTCTGCCCCTCTTTTGGGGCTACAAAGGGATCCTCACATGCCAGGATCGCGTGCTTTTTATCCTGCAAGCATCCCTCGCGCAGCAAGGCGTGTGTGAGATTTGCAGCAAATCCGCCGCAACGGATCTCCTCCTCCAAAAAAAGCACCGCGCCACCTGCAAGCAGGGGGGAAAGCTCGCCGGAAAGGGTGCGATACGGGGCGATATACTCGCACAGCAAAACGCGCACGGCGATCCCGTGCTTTTGCAGCCGCTCAGCGGCGATCAATGCCTCGGCGGCGATGCGCCCGTGGGTGATCACCGTCAGCTGCGGATCCTCGCCGCACTCCCACACGCGCACACAAGGGGGCGCGTTGTCCTCGCCGCTTGGATAAAAGGCAGCGGCGATCCTCTCGCTCGGCGCACCCGCAGGATAGCGAATGGCCGTAATTCCCGGTGACGCAAGCGCCGCCTGCAAGGATCTTTCCACGCCCTTGGCCGTAACGGGGGTGAAGATCTGCACCTGCGGCAGGGCGGAAAGCATTGCCACGTCAAAAATGCCGTGGTGCGTGGCGCCGTCGCCGGCGTTCAGGCCCGCGCGGTCAATACAAAGGGTAAGCGGCAGGCCCTGCAGGGCCACGTCGTGCAGAATATGATCGTAGGCGCGCTGCAAAAAGGTGGAATAAAGTGCCACAACGGGGTGATTTCCGCCAGCGGCAAGGCCTGCCGCAAAGGTCATGGCGTGCCCCTCGGCGATCCCCACGTCAAAAAAGCGTGCGGGATATCGCTCAGCAAAGGACACAAGCCCCGTGCCGTCGCGCATGGCGGCGGTGATGGCGCAGATGCGCGGCTCCCCCTCTGCCAGGCTGCACAGCGCGTTGCCCATGGCAAGCGAGAAGCTCTCCCCTGCGCTCTGCTTGCCGCAGGGCTGCAGGGCGTGGTAGTGGTTGGGGTCGCGCTCCGCCGCCTCGCACCCCTTGCCCTTGGCGGTCTTGACGTGCAGGATCACGCTGCCGTTCATCCGCTTGGCGTGGGCAAGCATTGCTTCAAGCCCCTCTGCATCGTTGCCGTCGATGGGGCCAAGATAAAAAATGCCCATATGCTCAAACAGATTTTCGTGATACAAGAGGTGCTTGAGCTTGCGCTTGATGCCCATCACAAGCCGGAACAAGGGCTTGCCAAGCAGCGGGATATGCCACAGGATGCGCTTGGTGCGCTCCTTGGTGCGGATATACCCCCGCGAGGCGCGCAGGTGCGAGAGATGCTCGGCAAGGCGACCCGTATTTGGGGAGATCGACATTTCGTTTTCGTTGATGATAAAGATCACGCGCAGATCGGGCGGGCAGTTGTTCAACCCCTCGTAGGAAAGTCCCCCCGTCAGCGCCCCATCCCCCACCACGGCAACCGTCCAGCTCTGCTTGCCGGCAAGGGCATCTGCCTGCGCCATACCGATGGCGGCGGAAATGGCGGTGGAGCTGTGCCCCGCGCCGAAGGGATCGTGGTCGCTTTCCGCGCGCTTGGTAAAGCCGGAAAGTCCGCCCGCTTGGCGCAGGGTGTCAAAGCGCTCCTTGCGCCCTGTGAGGAGCTTATGCACGTAGCTTTGGTGCCCCACATCGAAAATGATATGGTCGGTGGGAGAGTCAAACACGCGGTGCAGCGCCAGCGTCAGCTCCACCACGCCGAGGTTTGAGGCAAGATGCCCCCCGTTTTCCCCCACGCGGAACACAAGATAGTCGCGGATCTCGGTGGCAAGCTCCGCCAGCTCCTTTTGTGAGAGCGCCTTTACGTCTGCGGG
This sequence comes from Eubacteriales bacterium, assembly GCA_045580065.1. Taxonomy (GTDB): domain Bacteria; phylum Bacillota; class Clostridia; order Oscillospirales; family CAG-272; genus Firm-07. The sequence continues at coordinate 2,321 of JAZNNA010000106.1, read as the reverse complement.
CGAGTTGACCCTTGCCAGCAACGGCCATTTATCAAAGCTTTCCACAGCGGCGCCCCCCTTTTTGAGTGTAGTTATATATAGTATATCATAAACGCGCGCGTTTGAAAAGGGGGATTTTGCAAAAAGCCGCCGAGCAACTGCTCGGCGGCTGAAATTTTAGGATGCGGCGGGGATGCTGAAGTAAACGGGGAAATAACAACTTTTGGGGCCTCTTGTATAACTGTAAAAGCTTGTAAAAAATTTTGAGAATACAGTATACCTGGGGACAGCAAAAGCCCATAAACGGTACTCTCCTTCTTGCAAATCAAAAGCAAAATATTCGTAATCGTACGTCCACTCAAGCTCACCGAAAGCAGGAACGATCGGGTAAGCGGAGTCATCGGTAGAGTCATCAGGATCATATCGGTTATAACCCTTATATCCGAGCGGCGGAAGGCCGGCAAGCTCGCATTTTACCCATTCGCCATCCACGTATTGCTCCAGAATTATTTGGTCTTTATCATGATATCTCGGCCAAGGCGTCCTTGGGTCAAGCTCTTTTATTGTATCATTCACTATAGTATAATGTATCACACCGTCCTCTACGTATGCGTTTTCTGCGTATATGTGGGTGTTTTGCAAAAAACCGTCCTGCTCGTAAAGTTCTCCGTTAAACAGCTCAATCACGCACTGGCTTACAACCGGGATCAGTAGGAGCACCGCCACCAGCGAAAGGGCAACGATCGCCACGATCCGCTTTTTCGAAAGCGGCTTTTTTTCTTTTTTCTCAATCACTTCGTTTTGCATAGTGTGCTCCTTTCATTGCCACATTGCCGTATAGGATAGAATAAATGCATACAACTGATTGGTGATGCGAGAGCCTTGATTTACTTCCCCGTACATGCCATCGTCGCTAAGCGCATATTGCACATTATGAACGGCTATCACTAAAAATTCACCGGCACTGGTCTCACGGTAGACCGGTCCACCGCTTTGACCATATGTTGTATCTACATCATAATGCATCACATACGTAGAGTCAAAGCCAAAATCAGAATAGTCAAGAATATACCCGGATCCCATCCATTGCTGCTTATTTTTTTCATCGGGATATCCACTTACATGAATATGAGATCCTACGGAAGTGCCAAACTCAAACCCAAAGTACCCACACTCCTCGCCAATATCATCGTTTAAGCGGATAAAGCCCCAGTCATAATAATCACTCAATTCTGTAGTTCTATATTTCGTTACTCCATCATCCGTATATGCAATCTTACTCTCCGTATAAAATTGCTTTGACACCACCACCTCAATAGCCTCGGCATGACCAAACGGAGCCCAAGAAAAAATATTATAGCCATTGCGCCCCGGGCAAATTTCCACGGTTGTTGCCCATTTTGCACCTTGCACGGGTGAGTTTTGCTCAAAAAGATTATGCGCTGCCGTCATTGCCACGTTTTTAGAAATCATGAATGCCGTTGCTTTAGCCGTTTTACCATTTGCATACTCCATCTCCATATAAGCAATGGCGGAATACGGAAACTCGTCGGTATTGTGTACCCTATCTCTACTATCATCATCTTCATCTTCGCCAACAATTACTCTGCCGGAATTATTATTGTTGTCATTAAATTGTTGAGCTTGCTCCGGAAACCAACTGGATAAGCTGAAATCTTCCGGAGTGAAGCTTGAAAGTGCGGCTGTATTGAGCGCATAATACGTGGTAGTTTCTGTTACAACGTTATACCCAACCGCAAAAGCATCGCTTAGCGAGGTGGTGACCTGCAGCATATCATCCAAAGAAAGTGCTTCATCCATCGGCTCGGCACCGATGGTATCGTCAACTGCAAAAACCGAAAGTGGCAAGCTAAGGCTTAACAAAACTCCTAATAAAATACAAAATAAACGTTTTTTCATAAAAATCCTCCTCACTCATTCTGTTTTGTTTGTTTTTCGACAAAAAACGCGCAACGGCACATCCTTGCCCGTTGCGCATAGCAAAGCATAGAGAAAGGCTCAGCGCAAAAAACGCAAAGGGCAAGGAGTGCGATGGCAAACGGTTTCGATTTCGATTACAGTATGCATCGGTTTCACTCCCCTTTCTGTGATTTTATTCCATTTTTAGTATATCACGCAAGCGGAGCTTTGTCAACAACGTGCGCAAATTCTTTATATTTTGTGCGCGTTTTGTGTAAGATATGCAATTGCCACCGCGCGCTGCGCGGTGGCTTGCCTTTTGCGTTATTCCAGTCCCCCGGTCTCGTCGTCGATCTCAAAGCCAAGGATCAGCCCCCCGCGCTCGGCATAAAAGCTGCACAGCGCGCGTGCGGGATAATGGA
>JAZNNA010000105.1:0-3674 GCA_045580065.1 Eubacteriales bacterium | reverse complement strand
AATGATCTTTTTGGGTGAGCGCAACACGCTTTTGCAAAAGATCTTTCTTGCCCTTGGCATTGCGGGCGTGGTCTTTATTGCCGTTAACACCAACACCTCCGACGGGCAAAACTCGGTGCTTGGTATCATCTTTTTGCTGCTTGCCGTTTGCACGGGTTCGCTGTTTTCGGTATTCTCGCGCCGCTCGTCAAAAAGCTTTTCCGCTATGGAGATCACCTATATCTCCTGTGCGCTGGGTGCAGTCGTATTCAACGCTGCCAACGTGATCCGCCACCTTGTGCGCGGCGATATCCTTTCCTACTTCAACCCCTATTTCGACGTGGATAACCTCATCGGCTTTGTGGTGCTTGCGATCCTTTCCACCGTTGTTGCCACGGCGATGAACAACTTTGCGCTCTCTCATATGCAGGTTTCTACCATGGCAGCATTCGGCGGCCTGTCTACCCTCACCACCATTTTTATCGGTGTGATCTTTGGCGGCGAGGAGCTTTATTACTTCCACTATATCGGGCTTTCCCTGATCCTTGCGCGTATGATCGGCGTGAGCGTGATCGCCATCCGGCGGGATCGACAAAAGGCAAGGGATGCGCTTGCAGCTACCGATAACGGATGTGAGAAAAAAGAGTAGAAAGATAAGAAGCACCCCGTTTGGGGTGCTTTTCTTAAAATCTTGTTTCGCTTACGCGAATATCCTTCGCCTTGCCGCTTACAAGCAAGCTTGACGCGCTCTGCGGCGAGAGGGGAGTCTGAACCCCGCAGGCGCGCGTTGCGCGGCTGCTTAAAGGTGCACTAAGCCTCAGAGACCCCCATTAAGGCACCCTTTTCATATCTTTTCCCGTCTTTGCCGTGCGCGCTCCCACGCGCGCGGCAGACTTCCGGCACCTTCCGCAGGAGTTCGATGGGCCCCATCGAACTCGCCAAACAGCAAAAAGCACCCCAAACGGGGTGCTTTTTGCTGTTTGGTGGATCCGAGGGGAATCGAACCCCTGTCCGAAAACCTATTCACAGGACCTTCTCCGTGGGCAGTCTATGATTTAGAATTCCCCGCAGGCGGCGATCACAGACAACCTCTGCCCTTGGGTAGCCCTTTTATGCTTGACCGATACAAGAGCGAACTCTCGGTGCAAGTTCACCACTACATGACGCTCCAGCCGAAGCCGTGGTACTCTCCGGGGGAACGGGCGGCATAAAAGCCGCGGCACTGCCTAATTAGGCAGCCAGTGCGACAGATTCGTCAGCGTTTAATTTTAAAGTGAGCCTTTATCGTGGTTGCTCAACACGCCACGCTTATCCTGCTTCAAAATCCCCGTCGAAACCTTTACGGACCCGTTTGAAGCGGTGCTTTGTTATTATATATCAAAACACCGTTTTTGTCAAGTGAAATTTATTCGTCGTAGTGATTGCGCCCCTTGAATGCGCGCTCCATATCTCGCTTGGCGGCATCGCGTGCCATGTCCTCACGCTTATCGTAAAGCTTTTTGCCGCGGCAAAGACCGATCTCCATTTTCACGCGCCCCTTTGAAAAATACAGCGAGAGCGGGATCACGGAGTACCCCTTTTCTGCCGACTTGCCCGCAAGGCGCAGGATCTCGCGCTTGTGGAGCAGCAGCTTTTTGGGGCGAAGCGGCTCGCGGTTGTAGATGTTCCCCTTTTCGTAGGGGCTGATATGCACGCCAAGGGCGAAGATCTCACCGTTTTTAAAGGAGCAGTAGGAGTCCTTTAAATTCACCGCGCCAAGGCGCAGGCTTTTTACCTCGGTGCCGAACAGCTCGACACCGGCTTCTATTTTTTCATCGACAAAGTAGTCGTGCCACGCCTTTTTATTTTGCGCAATATTGCGCGTGGCGGTATGTTTTGCATCTGCCAATGTCGTTCTCCCTTCTTTTTATCTTCAGTATTGCCCTGCTTTATGCGCCGCAACGGTCGCAAGCGCGTTTTTTTCCTGCGGCGCGCGCCTTGGCAACGGTAGAGGTCACGATCCCCTCCTTGCCCACGATATACGCGCAGGTATCATTGCTGTGCCAGATCTTGCTTTGCGGCAAATAGTAGCAAAGATCCGAGCCGGCACCGCCGTCACGCAAAAGCTCCTCGTCCTTTTCCTCCGGTGTCTCGTCTTTTACGGGCTCGGGGCTGCTTTGTTCTGCCACTTCCCCGTTTTCGATACCGTTTTGGGGGATATTTTCATTTTCCTGCTGCTCCTCGGGCAGATCCACCACGATCTGCGGGGCGGGCAGCGACTGCGGCTCGGCACTCTTTTTTACAGCGTGGCGGCGCAGCTCTAAGATCTCTTTGGTGGCAAGCACGGCAAGAATACCGGAAACGGCGCCGAGTGCACTTGCCAGGATCACTTTCTTTTTCATCACAATTCCTCCAATAAGCGCTCCAGCAGCCCCAGCCTTGAGCCGGAAAACTCGTAAGCGCGTTTATAGTCATCGTTTTTGCGGTAGCAGACCTCAAGATCGCCAAACACCTCGTAAAGCAGCACCCCAAAGGTCAGCTTTTCGTGCGAGAGGAGTGCCTCAAGCACCGAGAGCGCCTGCCGGTATTCCCCTGCCTGCATCAGAGCAAGCGCGTGCAAGCGGTCGGCATACGGCGAGCCTTGGTGGCGCTCGCAATAAAAATCATAAGATGCGCCGCCATCCTGCTCCAGGGCCAGCACGTACTCGCACAGCTCGTCGCCCAAAGCACGGGCGCGCTCCACCTCGTCGGCATCCAGCACGTCAGAGGAAAGCGTTGGCGAAATATTGCCAAGGTAGCGGAAGCATACCGCGATGCGCGCGCGCAGCCATGCGGTATCGTAAACGGTTTTTTCGCACGCCTGCAGGGCACGGTCAAATGCCGCCACAGCGGGGCGCAGCCTGCCGCTTTCCAGCGCCTTTTGGGCAAGGCCGTACTCAGAGCGCGCGCGGATCAGTGAAAGCTCGTCGTCCTCGCTGCCCTCAAAGGTGGCGTTTATGATAGAAAGCGCCCCCTGCCAATCCCCTGCGGCAAAGGCGCTGCGGATATTGGCGATCTCGGTCATTTTGCGGTAGGCGAGCTCGTCGCCGTCCTGCGCCAAAAGATATCCCACGGGCACGCTCAGGCGCTCGGCAAGATACAGGGCCGTCGGCAGGGACGGAAGTGCCGTGCCATGCTCGATCGAGCTTAACATATTGCGCGTGATATGATTGCCTGCAAGCTCTGATTGCGTCATCAGCTTGGATTGGCGCAGCGTTTTGATCTTTTCGCCGATATGCAAGGCGCTCCCCTCCTTTTTGCGTAAATTTAATTTACATTATTATAGCATATCTTTATGCAAAAAGCAAGAGGAATAGAACAAAAAAGGCTCCGTTTGGAGCCTTTTTTGTTATTTGTGATACCCTTTTTGCCGCAAAAGCTGCAAAACCACGTCAGGATTGTTGCAGGTGATCACGGTCACACCGCACCTGATGGCCTCGTCCACGCTTGCCTCATCCTTGACACAGGCCCCCGCCCAGGTATCGAGGCCAAGGGATTTCATAACGGCAAACTCCTCCGGGCGTGCCATATCCAAATCGCTATAAAAGCTACGAAACATCGTACAAGCATAGGCGTAGCTATACGGATCGCGCGTATACGGCTTCATCAACGTGATGGGATAGGAAACACGCTGGCGATATTTATCACCATAGCGATCCTGTATATACTCGTGCAGC
>JAZNNA010000104.1:0-21092 GCA_045580065.1 Eubacteriales bacterium | reverse complement strand
TGCGGTTTGCGCCGTTTTCCTGCAAAAAGTTCTTCACATCGCGGATATCCTGCGCGGTAGAAACAAAGGAGCAGGCCACGTAGTCAATATCCTGCGCGATGCCGAAAAGCAGATCCTTCTTGTCCTGCTCGCTTAAGTACTGCTGCTTGAGCACCTTGCCGGGAAAGCTCATGCTTTTGCGATTGGAGATCTCACCGCCCGCCACGACGCGCGTGATCACGTCGGTGTCGGTCAGCTCCTCCACCTCAAAGATCAGCAAGCCGTTATTGACCAGCACGCGGTCACCGATCTGCAGCTCGCGTGCCAGATCCTTGTAGCTCACGGATACACGGGTGGCGTCGCCCTCAATATCCTCAGCAGTGAAGGTAAAGCGTTCCCCTGCCTTCAGCATTTCCTTGCCATTTTTGAAAAGTCCGATGCGATATTCCGGCCCTTTTGTATCCAGCATAATGGCAAGGGACTTATTCAGCTCGCGGCGGATCTTTTTCAGCTTTTCAATATTTTCCAGATGCCCCTCGTGCGTGCCGTGGGAAAAGTTCAACCTTGCCACGTTCATGCCGGCACGGCACATTTGTGTCAGGGTCGCCTCGTCCTGGCAAGCGGGGCCGATGGTGCATACGATCTTAGTCTTTCTCATTTTTCGCCCTCCTTGGCGGCTTCGGGCAGCAGCGCGGGCGTATTTTCCGGCTGCTCCTCTTTTTGCTCGGCTGCGCTTTGCTGCGCGGCAGCCTTTTTCTCAGTCTCCTGCTTTTCCTTCAGCAGCGCCTGCTTCTTCGCCAGCTTTTCTGCCTTCCTTGCCTTACGCTCTGCGGCGCCCGCCTTGCGGTTTACGTAGGTGATGCAGCCAAAGATCACCGCCATCACGGTAGCGGCAACGGCAATGACAAAAATGAAGGAGCGATCGGAGATGATCGGGGTGATCAGCTGCCACACGCCCACGGCGCAAAGCAGGATGTAGACAAGCAGCTTCCACAGCGGCACGCGCGCTTTGGGCTCCTTTGCCGCAGCGGAAAGATAGGCGTGCACGATCTCTACGGCGCCGCGCAGCCAGATGGCAAGTCCCAGCACCGCACAGACCTCCAGATCCGAGATCAGGGGGATCGTGAACCACTCCATGCAAACGTGTGCCACGGCAGTGATCGCAAGGATCACGATCTCGCCGATCACAAAGGGGCGCAGCGCACCCTTATAGCGCACCGTCAACGGGAAAAGCGCGAAGACCACGTACAGCGAGAGGGCGATCGCTGCCATCAGATGTATGATGCGGTCGCCGATATGTAGCTCACCCACGTCAAAGCCATCCAAAAAGGTCAGCACAGCCAACGCCGTCAGCAGGATGCAGGTGATGAGGGTGAATATCCAGTTTTTCATTAATTTTTGCATTTCTCGTTCCTCCGTTATTTATTCGTCGTCACCGCGGTAAACCTCAAGGGCCTTTCCCGTTTCGGGCACCGCGCCAAGCTTGCGGATCAGGAAAAAGACCGCCCCGGCAGCAAGCAGCACACATACCGCCAGCAGCACGGGAAGAAACAACGCCAGCACGCCGGTGGCAAAGGCACGCAAGCCGTCGGTCGCCACACGCTGCACGCGCTCGTCAAGCAAGGAAAGCGCCAGTGCCGCCACAAGCGCGAGCACCGCGTAAAGTGCCGCACCGAAAAGCCCGTCCAAAAGCTCACCCAGCGACACGAACACGCCCATACAGACAAGCAGCAGCAAAAGGCCGCCGATGATCTTGGGGAAAACGCTCACCGCCTCGGACAGGATCATTTTGGGGATCAGCCCCACGCCCACGCGCAGGTAATCTGCAAGCGTCCCCGCGCCGGACAGCGCGGAAAGCTCGGTAAAAAACTGCTCCATCACGCCGCCAAAGCAGACAAGAAAGATGATCAGCACCGCCGCAAGCCCCAGCAGCACGGGACCCAGCGCAAAGAAGAAATTGCCGAGCAGCGCCACGGGATTACGGGGATGGTAGGAATGCTCTACGTAGCCCATCTCGCCGTCCACGGCGTTCAGATCGAGGAAGCGAACCTCCTCCACCCGATGCCAGAAAAGCACCGCCATCGCCACATGCCCCGCTTCACGCAAGGGGGTGGAAAGCGCAAAGCTGCCGATCAGAAAGAGGCGCCCCGAGTTTGTACCCACCAGCTGCACAAAGACCTGCCGCAAAAACCATACGGCAAGCCCCAGCACCAGAAATGGCGCGGCAGTGCAAAGCAGAAATTGCAAAAAAAGGGAGATAAAGTTTCCCATTTGACCCCGAATACCGGAAATTTATTTACGGAATACATAACAAGTATACCACATTTTTCGCACGCTGTCAACGCGTCCTTGACAAATCGGTGCGCGCATGTTATAATATCGGCATAACTCCGCCAGGCGGCCGCGCACTATCATGCCGAAAGGTAGTAGTGTGAGGAAAGTCCGGGCTTCACAGGGCAGGATAGCTGATAACGTCAGCCGCAGGCGACTGCCGGGAAAGTGCAACAGAAAGAAACCGCCCGCAAGGGTAAGGATGGAAAGGCGAGGTAAGAGCTCACCCACTCCTATGGTAACATAGGTTTGCTGTAAACCCTATCCGAAGCAACACCGTTTGGGGGACGTTGGCCCGACACATTCCCCCGGGTGGCACGGGAGCGATCCCGAAGCCTTGTGGTGACACAAGGCGCAGATAGATGGCCGTTCACGACAGAACCCGGCTTATCGGCGGAGTTATATTCAGTATAGCCAAAAAATGCAAAAAGCAGGCAAACGCGAACGCGTTTGCCTGCTTTTTTTAGCCAAGCGTGATCTTGGCGCTTTGAATACGAGGGGTCCAGGGACGGCCGCAGCGGTCATAGCCGTCGCTCCCCGCAGCGTCACGGTAAGTAACGCCGTGCAGCATGGTGGTCTCGCTCCCCTTGATCTCAACGGTGGTGCCGGTCAGCTCCACAACGGCGTACAGCGGCCTTTCGTTGACGATCAGGTGGTGCAGCTTGGTCACGCGCTCGTGCAGCTCGTCCGGGTAGCAATGGTGGCGCCTTTCGATCCAGTCGCTGGAGGCACCGTTGACGTCGAAATAGCACACGCCGTCCAGAATACGGATATTATCACGGTGATAATGCCCGTTGATGCACAGCAGCACGCTATGCTTTTTGCGCTTGTTGGCGGCATTGATGATATCAAGGGCAGCCTGCCGGTTCTTTACGCCGTCCACGCGCTCCAGGCTCTGGTGGCTGAAGATCACGCAGGGGTAGGGAGAGTCGGCAATGGTTTTTTCCAGCCATTGCAGCTGCTGTGGGGGAAACCAGTCGCGCTCGGGATTATGCGCCAACCAGTTGGCAAGCGAAAAATGCACAAATTCCGCCCCGTCACGGTAGTAATTGGGGTTTAGTACGATGATACGGTAGCCGCCCACGTCAAAGTGATAATACTCGTTTGGCATACCGTAAAGCGGCAGCGTTTCCTCGTAAGAGGTAAACTCGGCATCATGATTGCCCAGCACGTGATAGGAAGGAATGTGGAAATTGTTATAAGCATCCAAAAGCTCAGGGACGTCCTTTGCGCTATGGCAGAAATCACCGTTCTGGATGATAAAGTCACACCCCTCCGCCTCGGCACGCGCCTGCATCAGGCGGATGCCCTCTACTCCCGTACAAAGAAACCTGGGGGGATCGTAATGAAAATCGGAAAAAACAAGAAATTTCATACCGTACACCTATTAAAATTCATTCAGCATCTCATCGGTCGCGGCAAGCAGCTTTTCCTCAAGCTCTGCGGTAAAGGGAGAGGTGACCACCTCATACCCGCCCTCGGCAAACGCCTCCTTGTAGGGGAAATAGCCCATGCCGCCGTTTGCCTGCATCAGCGTGACCACAAATTTTTGCGGTGCCTGCGCCTCAAGCGCGTAGATGTAGGGGGTGAAAGCCTCGCCGGGAAAGCCCACCATTGTTACCTTGCCGATCGCCATCAGCACAAGCGGCACGCGATAGATCGCGGGGCGCTCGGGCAAGCGGGCAATAAAGCTTGCCATATAGTGGATCACGCCGGACGGGGTGTACATTTCCTTGGTTTCGCCCGCGTGATAGCGCTTTGTAAACTCGCGGCATTCCTCAAAATGCTCGATGCCCTCCATATTGCTTTTTACAAACACGTCGCGTGTTTTGCATTGCAGCGCGGTGTCGGCTTGCATCTCCACCTTATCCCACATATCGCAAACGGCGTCGGTAATGATGCGGCCCATCTTTTCGGAATGGCCGTATCCCCTGCCCCGCTCCTCCTTTGGCAAAAAGACGTTGATGTGGTTGGAGTCACCCTGAAAGCCCGTGAGGGTCATACAATGGGTGCTTGGCACACGTGCCTCGGTCATACGGCGCACAAAGCCCGGCCAATCGGCGGTGACGTAGGATCTTGCGATCACGTCGGGGTGGGTACAGAAGTTGACAAGGGCGATATCCTTTTTTCCCTCGCGCACAAAGCGCAAAAGCCGCACGCGGTTATCTGCCGTGCCAAGAAAGCTGTCATACTCCTCGGTAGGGCGGAAGCAGCTGTCACCGATGCTGCCATCCTTCATACGAAAGCGGCGGATAAAGGCGATCGGCTCGGCGGTCTCCTGCGCGGCAACGCCAAGCGAGGCCGCGGCAAGATCGTCCAACGCGATCTGACAAACGTCGCAGAACTTGCGGGTAAGCACGTCAAGATACGCCGCATCAGTCACGCAGTTGGGGTCGGCATCCACGTCGCCGATCTTGATAGAGGTATGCTGGTGCAGCGGCTGGATCATAATATCCGACACCGGCACTCCGGTGCGCCCGGCAATGCGCTCGCGCACCTTTTCAAGCGCGCGCACGTCGGCACTCATCGCATCAAAGCCGACAAGCAGCAGCGTGTGCTGCTCGTCGCGCAGCGCCAGCGCATTCAGCTCGATCGGATCCCACACGCCCTTGACAAAGCGCGCGTTAAAGTAGCCCGCAAGCGGGGTACCGATGGGGGGCGTGATATCCACCCTGCCAAAGCCAGCCTGTAACATAATTTGCTCCTCTTAAAAATTTTGCAGCATTTCTGTCGCTGCGGTCATGATCAGCTCCTCAAGCTCCGGGTTAAAGGGCGAGGTCTGCACCTCGTACCCACCCTGCTCGTAGGCTGCCGCGGTAGGAAAATACCCTTCACCGCCGTTGGCGCAGCAGGCAGTCAGCATAAACTTTTGCGGTGCCGCATCGCGTGCGGCGTAGATGTAATCGGTGAACGGCTCGCCGCCAAGACCCAGAATGGCGATATCGCCAATGCCAAGCACGGTAAGCGGCAGGCGGTTGAGCACCAGACGATTGGGAATATCCGCTATGCGATTTGCCTCCGGCACGCCAAAGCCATGGGGGGTAATGGTAACGCTGCTGTCGCCTGCGCGGTAGCGTTCGGAAAGCTCCTTGCACTCCTCGTAATATTCAAGCCCGCGGGTGCTGGTAGGGATATACACGCTTTTCTGCTCGGCATACAGCGTGTCGCCCTCAACGGATACAGTCTTATCCCAGATGGCGTTGACGCCGTTGGCAATGACGCGACCGATCGCGCCGCAGCCGTCGTATCCCTTCCAGAAGCGACCCTCTTTTTCCTGCATATAGTTGATATGGTTGGCATCCCCCTCAAAGCCGTTGAGGAAGATACAGTGCGCGCCCGGATGCTCCGCCTCTACAAGGCGGCGCACAAAGCCCGGCCAGTCGGCAGAAAATTTGGTCTTGCCGATGGTGTCGGGGTGGGTGGCAAAGTTGACAAGCGCGATATCGCCGCCCTGCTCGCGCTTGAAACGCACAAGACGCACGGTGTTATCCGCCTTGGAAACGGGGCCGGAAAGCTCGCTTGGGGTCTTATGTCCCGGATTGGTGCGCACACCTCTGCCGTCTGCCAGCCAGTAGCGCCGCACAAAGGATACGGGGCGCTCCAGCTCGCCGCACGCAACGCCTTTGGTTGCGTCGGCAAGATCGGCAATGGCAAGCTGCGCTACGTCTGCAACCTTGCGATAGAACAGATCAAGGTATTCGCGGTCCTGCAGCGCCACGCGCGGCAGTCCGCCGATACGCACAGAGGTGTGCGGATGCAATGCCGCCAGCATCACGTTTTCTGCCCCGATGCCGGTACGCTCGTTGATCATTTCGCGCATTTTGTCGCATTCCACCGCGGAGATCATCAGCACGTCGGCGGTGACGATCACAACGGTGCGCGCACCGTCATGCAAAGCCAGAGCATTGACCTGGATGGGGTCAAGGATGCCGTCGGCAAGTCTTTTTTCATAATAACCGGCAAGCGGCACCCCAAAGGGCGGGGTGACGTCAAGTCTTGCAAAGCCTGCTTGCAGCATAATTTTTCTCCTTACTGGATATTCTCCATAATTTTAAAGGATTCGCCGAGAACCTGCTCCTGCAGCTCGGGGGTGAAGTGAGAGCAAATCACCTCGTATCCGCCCTGATCAAACGCCTGCTTACTGGGCAGATAGCCCTCGCCGCCGTTGGCGCAGGTAGCGGTAAAGAAGAACTTTTCGGGGAACCTTTCGCGGGCGAGGTAGCCGTATTCGGTAAAGGGCTCGCCACCAAGGCCGAAGAACACCACGTCGCCAAGGGCAATAACGGTGATCGGGATCTTGTGGTAAACGGGCTGCTCGGGGATATCCGCAATGCGGCATGCCTCGGGAAGGCTGATGCCGGAGGGAGTTACTCTTACGCTGTAATCGCCTGCGCGGTAGCGCACGGCGAACGCCTTGCACTCCTCGTAATGCTCCTCACCGCGTGTGCTGCACTTGTTGAAGATGCTGCTCATTTGCGCAAAGAGCTTATAATTTTCGCGCGTCTCGGTCTTGTCCCAAAGCAACTTGACGGTATCCGCGATCACGCGACCCATTCTTTCGCTATGCTTATAGCCCCTGCCATCGGGGAAACGCTTTTCCTTTTCCACCCGGAAGTTGATATGGTTGGTATCGCCCTGGAAGCCGTTCATCAGCATGCAGCAGGTATTTTCGTGCTCCTTTTCCACAAAGCGGCGCACAAAGCCGGGCCAGTCGGCAGAGACCTTGGTCTTGCCGATAACGTCGGGGTGGGTGCCAAAGTTGACAAGCGCGATATCCGGCTTGCCCTCGCGCACAAAGCGAAGCAGATAGACGTTATTATCCGAGCGGGCAGCGGGGCGCTCGATCTCCTCGGGGGCGTGGCTGCCGGGATTGGTCTTGAGGGTGCCGTCCTTCAGGAAATAGCGGCGCACGAAGGAGATATCCTCTGTGGCGTGCTGCATCGCGGTGCCGAAGGTAGCATCGCTCATATCATCGATCGCCATTTTGGTAACGTCGGAGAACTTGCGGTAAAGCACGCTGAGATATTCCTTGTCGGAAACCACGGCACCACCGGGCTTGCCGCCGATGCGCAGCGAGGTGTGGGGGTGCAAGGAGTTGATCAGGATATGATCGGCGGGGATGTCGTTGTTCTTGGAGATCAGCTCACGCAGCTCGTCGCAAACCGCCATACGTACAAGCAGCACGTCTGCGGTGATCAGCACCACGGTGCGCTCGCCGTCGTTCAATGCCACGGCATTCAGCTGAATGGGATCGAGAATACCGTCTGCATAGCGCATTTCATAGTAGCCGGCAAGGGGGGTGCCGAAGGGGGGCGTGATATCGATACGTGCAAATCCTGCTTTTAACATAGTCTTGCTCCTTATGCTTTAAAATTTTTGATGATGTCAGTGGCTGCGGCAACGCAATCCTTTTCCAGGTTGGGGGAGAAGGGAGAGCTGATCGCCTCGTAGCCGCCCTGCTCAAAGGCCTTGGCGGTGGGAAGGTAGCCCTGGTAGCCGTTGGCACAGCAAGCGGCAATGATCAGCTTGCCGGGGAAATTCTCGCGCACGGCGGTGGCGTAATGCGTGAAGGGCTCGCCGCCAAAGCCGACAAAGGCAATGTCGCCCAGCTGCAGTGCCGTTACGGGGATCTTCTGGTACAGGGGTGCCTCGGTGCGGATGCGCACGATGCGGTAGGCCTCTGCCATTGCAATGCCGGAAACGGAGTGGGTAACGCTGTAATCGTTGTTCAAGGCGCGTGCCTCGTAAACGTCCCAGCACTCGTCAAAGAACTCCTCGCCGTCGGTACGGGTCTTATTATATACGGTGGTCACGGCGCCGTCTACCTTATTTACCTCGTGCATCGTAAGCTTATCCCAGATCGCGATCACGGTATCGGCAATGGCACGGCCCATCAGGCGTGCATGGGGATAGCCGCGCCCGTCGGGGAAGCGCTGCTCCTTGGTGGGAAGCATAAAGTTGATGTGGTTGGTATCACCCTGACAGCCGTTGAGCAGCATGCAGCAGGTATTTTCGATATCCTTTTCCACAAAGCGGCGCACAAAGCCGGGCCAGTCGGCGGAGTATTTTAAACCGCCGATCACGTCGGGGTGAGTGGAGAAATTGACAAGAGCGATATCCTTTTTGCCCTCGCGCATAAAGCGCAGAAGGCGCACGGTGTTATCCGACTGCTCGGCGGGGCCAACGATCTGCCCTACGTACTTATCCGAGCCGGGGTTGGTCTTGAGAGTGCCGTCCTTCAGGATATAGCGGCGCACGAAGGAAAGCTCCTTCACGCACTGCTGCTCGGAGGTACCCAGCGTTGCCTCGCTCATATCGGCGATGGCCATTTGTGCCACGTCGCAGTATCTGCGGTAAAGCAACTGCATATAGTCGTGATCCTCCAGCACGTTGTTGCTGGGAGCCTCACGCAGGCAGATAGAGGTGTGCTGATGCAGTGCGGTGACCATGATATGATCGGCGGGGATGCCGGTGCGCTCTGCGATCTTTTTGCGGATGGGGGTGGCATAATTTTCACGGATACCAAGAAAATCCGAGGCAATGATCAGCGAGGTCTGCTCGCCATCGCTGAAGGCAATGGCATTCAGCTCGATGGGGTCAAGGATATCCTCGGCGTATCTTGCTTCAAAATATCCGGAAAGGTACGTGCCAAGAGGGGGGGTAACGTCTACTCTTGCAAATCCTGCTTTTAACATAATTTTTCTCCTATCTTGTTTATCTGTTATTTAAAATTTTTCCATCATTTGTTTGGCGGCGGCAATGCACTGCCCCTCCACCTCCGGGGTGAAAAAGCTGCTGCTTGATTCGTAGCCGCCTTCGCTGAAGGCGCGGGCATGGGGCAGATACCCCACGTAGCCGTTGCTGTTACTGGAGCAAAAGACGGTTTTGCCGCTTGCGGCAGCGCTTATGGCGCGCGTGTAATAGGTGAAGGGCTCGCCACCAACGCCGACAAAGGCGATATCCCCAAGCCCAAGCACGGTGATGGGCACGGGGCGCCAGATCGGCTCGGTACGCAGCCTGAGAACACGCTCGGCATACGCAAGCCTTGTGATGTGCGGAGGCCTTTCAAATTTCCCCGCCCTATAGTCCTCGTAAAACGCCTTTTGCTCGGCATAGGATTCTTCGCCCTCGGTGTTGGTTTTGGTATAAACGACCTGCACCTCACCGTACACGGCGTCGCCCGTGTGCCCGGTGGTATCATCCCACATCAGCCCCACGGTATCTGCGATCACACGTCCCATATACGCGCTGTGCGCGTAGCCTGCCCCTTGCGGGAAACGGTCTTCTTTGGGCTTCAGAAAATCAATGTGGTTGCTGTCCCCTTGAAAGCCCGTGACACAGATGCAATGCGCATCGGCGTGATCTGCCTCAACAAAGCGGCGGGTAAAGCCAAGCCAATCCGCAGAGAATTTGTATCCCGAGATCACGTCGGGATGGGTGGAAAAATTGACGTAGGCAATATCCTTTTTCCCCTCTCGCTTAAAGCGGAGAAGGCGCACGGTATTGTCTGACTCGTCGCAGCGGCGAACGGGCTTGGGG
This sequence comes from Eubacteriales bacterium, assembly GCA_045580065.1. GTDB lineage: Bacteria > Bacillota > Clostridia > Oscillospirales > CAG-272 > Firm-07. The sequence continues at coordinate 11,243 of JAZNNA010000104.1, read as the reverse complement.
CCGCGGCTGGAGGGATTGGTCGCAATGCTGCCGTCCTCAAGCCGGTAACGGCGCACAAAGGCGATCTCTTTCGTCGCAGGGCGCTCGGCCGTATGCACGGATGCCTCGCTCATATCCGCAAGTGCCATTTGTGCAGCATCCACTGCCTTGCGGTAGAAAAGACGCAGATAGCCGGGATCCCGGATCGAATCAAATCTTCCCTTTTCCCCGATGCAAACGGAAGTATGCTGATGCAGGGCGCACAGCATAATGTGTGCACAGGGCACGCCTGTTTTCTCTGCAATCAACGTACGGATCTCGTCAGCATAGCCCGTCATAATGCCTGCCACGTCAAAGGCAAGGATCAAGGCGGTATCCGTACCGTTTCCAAATGCAAGCGCATTCAGCTGTAAGGGGTCAAGCACGTCCTCGGCGCGGCGCTCGTAAAAATACCCTGACATCAAATTTCCCAAGGGCGGTGTAATATCCAGCCTTGCAAAACCCGCTTTTAGCATATCAGGCTCTCCTTTTTGTCAAAACTTATCCAGCATTTCCTTGGCGGCAGCAATGCACTGCTCCTCAAGGCAGGGGGTGAAGAAGGAGCTGCTTGCCTCATAGCCGCCCTCCTCAAAGGCGCGGGCGTGGGGCAGATAGCCCTGGTTGCCGTTGGAAACGCAGGAACAGAACACGGTCTTGTTCGGTGCTGCCTCGTGTGCGGCGATGGTATAGTGGGTGAAGGGCTCGCCGCCAAAGCCGACAAAGGCAATGTCGCCAAGACCCAGCACGGTAACGGGCACGGGGCGATAGATGGGGGAGGTGCGCAGGCCGATGATGCGGCGCGCATACGCCAGCTGCGTGATGTGCGGCTTCTTTTCATACCTGCCTGCCTCGTAATCATCGTAAAACGCCTTTTGCTCGTCGTATCTTTCCTCGCCCTCGGTATTGGTCTTGTTGTAAATGACCTGCACCTCGCCAAACACGGTGTCGCCCGTGTGCTCGGTGGTTTCGTTCCAGATGAGCTTTGCGGTATCCGCGATCACGCGGCCCATATAGGCGGAATGGGGATATCTTTTGCCGTGGGGGAACATCATGCCCTCGCCCTCGCCTACGGGCTTGAAGTAGTCACAATGGTTAGAGTCGCCCTGGCAGCCCACCACGCAAAGGCAGGAAACGCCCTCAAGCTCAGCCTCGAGATTGCGGCGCACAAAGCCGGGCCAGTCGGCAGAGATCTTGGTGCCGGAAATCACGTCGGGGTGGGTGGAGAAGTTGACGTAAGCGATATCGTTCTTCCCTTCTCTCTTGAAGCGGATCAGGCGTACTTGATTATCCGACTCGTCACAGCGGCGAACGGGCCTGGGACCGCGGGAGGAGGGATTGGTGGCAACACTGCCGTCCTCCAGCCAGTAGCGGCGCACGAATGCCACGTCCTCAAGGGCACGGCGCTCGGCTGTGCCAACGGTCGCTTCGCTCATATCGGCGATGGCCATTTGTGCCACGTCCGCATACTTGCGATAAAGCATATTGATATATTGGGCATCCTTCAGCTCGGAATATCCCTTGCCGCCAATGCGCAGCGAGGTGTGCTGGTGCAGGCAGCAGATCATCACGTGATCGGCGGGCACACCGGTGCGCTTTTCGATCTCAGCGCGCATCTCTGCGGCATACTCCATATTCATGCCGATAAAGTCAGAGGCGATGATGATCGCGGTGCTCTCTCCATTGGAGAAGGCAAGGGCGTTGAGCTGGAGGGGGTCCAGTACGCCGTCGGCCTTTCTCTCATAGAAATAGCCGGCAAGCGGGGCACCCAAGGGCGGCGTGACGTCTACTCTTGCAAATCCTGCTTTGATCATGTTATTTGCTCCTTTATGTAAATTAAAATTTATTCAACATTTCGGTGATCGGTGTGATGCATTGCTGTTCAAGTCCGGGGGTAAAGAAGGTGTTATTTACCTCATACCCACCCTCGGCAAACGCGCGATCGTGCGGCAGATAGCCCTGATAGCCGTTGGTACAGCAGCTGCAAAGCACGGTCTTATCCTTTGCCGCCGCACGGGTGGCGATGGCATACTCTCCGAACGGCTCGCCGCCGATGCCGACAAAGGCGATATCACCAAGCCCCAGCACGGTAAGCACCACACGCTGATAGATCGGCGCCTTTTTGAGGTCGAGAATGCGGATGGCGGTTGCGATATCCCTTACGTGCGCGGTCTTTTGCGGATCGCCCGCATCAAAGCCCTCGGCATAAGCCTTGGCCTCGTCATAATACTCGATACCCGCGGTATTGGTCTTATTAAAGGCAATGCGCACCTCGCCAAAGATGGCATCGCCCGTATGCTCGGTGCCCTTCTCCCAGATATTCTTTACGGTATCTGCGATCACACGCCCCATATAGCGGCTGTGGGCATATCCCTTTCCTGCCGGGAAGCGCTTTTCCTCAGGGGTGAGGAAGTCGATATGATTGGAGTCGCCCTGAAAGCCGGTGACGCTGATGCAATGCACGTTTTGGTGATCCCCTTCCACAAAGCGGCGCACAAAGCCCGGCCAGTCGGCAGAAAAGCGGCTGCCCGCAATGACGTCGGGATGGGTGGAGAAATTGACCAGCGCGATATCGCCTTTGCCCTCTCGCACAAAGCGCAAAAGTCGCACGGTGTTATCCGATTCGTCGCAGCGCCCCGTAACAAGCGGCAGCTTGGCGGGACTGGGGTTGGTGCAAACGCTGCCGTCCTGCAGATAGTAGCGGCGCACAAAGCCGAGCGGTACGGGAGTTTCGGCGGCGGCGCTCAGCACGCGCGCCTGTGCCATATCGTCCAGCGCCATTTGCGCCACGTCGCCAAGCTTGCGATAAAGCATATTGAGATAGATCTTATCCTGCACCGGAAAGAAGATATCGCGTCCGCCAAGGCAGATCGCGGTGTGCTGATGCAGGGCGCACAGCATCACATGGTCTGCGGCAACACCGGTGCGCTGCGCGATCTCGGTGCGGATCTCGTCGGCGTGATCCTGCGCGATGGCAACCACGTCGCAGGAGATGATCAGTGCCGCATCCTCGCCATTGCCAAACGCGAGCGCGTTTACTTCAAGCGCATCCAGCACTCCTTTGGCATAGCGCGGCTTAAAATACCCGGAAATGGGAGTGCCCAAGGGGGGTGTGATATCCAGTCTTGCAAATCCTGCCTTGATCATAAGGCTCCTCCTTTGCGGGCCCAGAAATTTAATGCCCTTTAGGGGCATTATAAAGCATTTTGCGCGACAAGTCAACCCCAAACGGCAAAAAAGTGCAAATAAAAAACAAGTGCCGGCAGAAAAAGAAAACGGTGCCACTAAAAGTGGCACCGTTTCGCTCAGAATTGTTGTAAAAGTGCTTCCACTGCACCGATCGCTTCCTTTTGGAGCGTGGGGGTGAAGTGCGAGTTGGCAGCCTCGTAGCCGCCCTCGGCAAACGCCTTGGCGGTGGGCAGATAGCCCTGATAGCCGTTGGTCAGGCACAGCGTGACGGCGTATTTATCCCCCGCCACGCGGCGCACCTCGCGCCCGTAGTCGGTAAACGGCTCGCCTGCAAAGCCCACGATCACCACGTCGCCAAGCGACACGGCGGTGATGGGCAGCTCGCGGTAGATGCCCATTTCCTCGCGGATGTGAATGACGCGGCGTGCGAACGCCAGCTGCTCGCCCGTGGGCTTGAAATCCAGCGTGCCGTCATAAAACGCCTCATACATAGCCTTTTGCTGCTCGTACTGCTCCTCACCCACGGTGTTGGACTTGTTGAAGATCGAGGTCATTTTGGCATCCACCCGATCGCAGGCACGGGGTGTCATTTTGCCCCAGACGCTGATTGCAGCATCCGCGACAAGGCGCCCCATGTGACGGCTGTGTGCATAGCCGCTTCTTTTTTCGCCCAGAAAGTCCACGTGGTTGCTATCCCCCTCCGTTCCCGTGAAGAAAAGACAGGCGGTGTCCGGCACGTCGGCTTCAAAGAAGCGGCGCGCAAATCCCGGCCAGTCGGCAGAGTAGTATTCGCCGCCAATGACGTCGGGATGGGTGGAGAAATTCAGCAGAGCAATATCCTTGTTGCCCTCTCGCGTAAAGCGCAGAACGCGCACCGTGTTATCGGATTCGTCGCATCTGCCGGTGACCAGCGGCAGGACATCCTTGCCGGGATTGGTGGCGACCTTACCGTTATTTAAGTAATAGCGGCGCACAAAGCCGATCGGCTCGGCGGTTTCGCTTTCCCCCGTGGAAAGCGTGGCATCTGCAAGATCGGCAAGTGCCATTTGCGCCACGTCTGCAAACTTGCGGTAAAGAATATTCACGTACTCGGTGGGCAGATTTTTTGCTTTTTGATACTTTAAAAAGATCGAGGTGTGCTGGTGCAGGGCTGAAAGCACGATATGCTCGTTATCCAGACCCGTTGCCGCACTAACCAACTCCTTGATCACGGCAACGTCTTCCATCATAATACCAAGAAGGTCGCCCGCGATCATCACTACGCGCCGCTCGCCGTCAGAAAGCGCCAAGGCGTTCAGCTCCAGGGTATCCAGATACCCCTTTGCACTTCTATCCTTAAAATACCCGTCAACAGGGCACCTCAGGGGCGGGGTGATATTTACTCTTGCAAAGCCTGCTTGCAGCATTTGGTCTTACTCCATTTCTGAAAACATTTGTGCAACTGCCTTGATGCAATCTGCCTCCAGCCCCTTGGTGAAGGCGGTGCTGGTTGCCTCATATCCACCCTCGTCAAAGGCGGAATCGGTGGGCAGATAATCCTCGTAAGCGTTGGCGCAGCACGCACAGATCACAAATTTATCGGGGGCTTGCTCGCGTGCCAGCTGCGCATAATGCATGAACGGCTCGCCGCCAAAGCCCACCAACGCTATATCGCCAAGGCTGATGACGTTGACGGGAACGCACTGAAAGATCATGCCGCGCTCGCGCAGCTTGACGATGCGCTCGCACTCGCCAATGTCATAGCCGTGTGCGGTTTGCTTCGGATGCTCCTCGCCGCGCCAATGCGCATAGTAAAGTGCGGCACACTCGTCGTAATATTCCGAGCCCTTCTTATTGGTGAAATTCCACACAAGGCGCGCGGCGGAATACAGCTTGCCCTCCGCCGCGGGGGTGGTGGCATCCCAGAGCTTGCCGGCGGTATCTGCGATCACGCGGCCCATATGCTCGGCGCGGAAATACCCGCTTTGCTTTTCCTCGCGCCAGGGATCGATGTGGTTGCTGTCGCCCTGCGCGCCGTTAATACAGATACAGTGCGTATGGGAGTGATCCTCCTCGACAAAGCGGCGCACAAAGCCCGGCCAGTCGGCAGAGATCATTTTGCCGCCCATCGTGTCGGGGTGGGTGGAGAAATTGACCAACGCGATGTCGTTTTTGCCCTCTCGCACAAAGCGGACAAGGCGCACGTTGTTATCCGCCTCGCCAATGGGGTGCAGCACCTCGTCACGGTGCTTGCCGGGGTTGGTGCGCACGCTGCCGTCCTTCATACGGTAGCGGCGGATAAACGCGATCTTTTCAGCGGTCTCACCGATCGCGAAGGAAATGGCGGCATCGCTCATATCGTCGATCGCCATCTGCGCGGCATCCGCAAACTTGCGGTAAAGCATACGCGCATAGACCTTATCCGTCAGCGCGCTGCGCTCCCATGCATCGGCAATGCGCATAGACGTATGCTGGTGAAGTGCCATGATCATCACGTGATCCACGGGCAGTCCCGTGCGCGCGGCGATCCCGACGCGGATCTCGTCGGCATAGGTGCGGCGAATGCCAAGCACGTCGGCGGTGACGATCACAACGGTGCTGTCCCCATCCGAAAGTGCCAGGGCGTTCAGGGACAAGGGGTCTCGCACGCCTTGCGCGAGTCGTTGCTCGTAATACCCTGCCAAGGGGGTGCCGAGCGGCGGGGTCATATCTACTCTTGCAAATCCTGCTTTCATTATCCTCAGATCTCCTTCAAAAGCGAAAGGGCTGCCTCAACGCACTGATCCTCAAGATCGGGGGTGAAGGCAGAGGCGGTCGCCTCATAGCCGCCCTCCTCAAAGGCAAGCTTGGTGGGCAGATATCCCTCAAAGCCGTTGGCACAGCACACAGAGATCACGGTCTTATCGGGTGCGCCCTCGCGGATCGCCTCGGCATAATGCGTAAAGGGCTCGCCGCCAAGGCCGACAAAGGCAAGATCGCCAATGGCGATCACGGAAACCGGCACGCGACGCCAGATGGGGTCGGTGCGCATCTCCACCACGCGGCGCAGATAGGCAAGGTCGGTGATGGCGGCATCCTCCGGCACCTTGAAGGTCTTTTGGAACTCGTCGTAAATGGGCTTGCAGATCTCGTAATCCTCTGCCCCATCGGTGCGCGTCTGGTTATAAATGGCGGTCTGCGCGCCGCACACCTTGGTGGCGGTGCGGGCAACGCCCTTTTCCCAAAGATCGGTCACGGCATCCGCGATCACGCGGCCCATATACTCGCTATGCTCGTAGCCGCAGCTGCCGACGGTGCGCTCCTCCTTGGGAATCTGGAAGTTAAAGTGGTTGACATCACCCTGAAAGCCGTTGACCAGAAGGCAATGCGCATCCTGCTCTGCCTCAACGAAGCGGCGCACAAAGCCCGGCCAGTCGGCGGAGATATAGGAGCGCCCGATGACGTCGGGGTGGGTGCAGAAGTTGACCAGGGCAATGTCCTTTTTGCCCTCGCGCACAAAGCGCAGAAGTCGCACGTTGTTATCCGACTTGCCCGCAGGCTCAACGATATCCACCCAGGAGCTGCCGGGGTTGGTTTTGATCTTTCCGTTCTTCATACGGTAGCGGCGGATAAAGGAGATCGGCTTTTCCAGCTCCTTCGTAGCAAAGCGCAGCTCGCACTCTGCCATATCGTCGATCGCCATCTGCGCGACGTCCGCACACTTGCGGTAAAGAAGGTTGATGTAATCGGCATCCTGCAGCGCGCAGGTACCGCCCTTGGGGCGCAGCACGAAGGACGTGTGCTGGTGCAGCGCATTCAGGATAACGTGGTCTGCCTTGACGCCGGTGCGCTCTGCGATCAGCTCGCGGATCTCGGTGCAAAAGGTTTCGCGCATGCCAAGCGCATCCACGGTGATCAGCACCGCGGTATCCTCACCATCGGAAAACGCGATGGCGTTGAGAGAGAGCGGGTCGTACACACCCTTAGCGGGACGGGGGGCGAAATAGCCGGCAAGCCCCGTGCCGAGGGGCAACGTGATATCTGCTCTTGAAAATCCTGCTTTTAACATACTTTTTTCCTCACTTTCAAGATTTCATATTCATCAGCCCGGCAAGCATCTCGCGCGACTGTTGCTGCAGGGCGGGAGTGAAGCGGCTTCTGCCAACGGCATAGTCGTTTTTCTCAAACGCCTTTTCGGTGGGCATATAGCACTCGTACCCGTTCATCAGGCACGCGGTCATCACAAAGCGATCGGGCAGCATTTTGCGCGCGTCGGTGCCGTATTCGGTAAACGGCTCGCCGCCGATGCCGTAGATCACAAGGTCGCCCACGGTGATCACGGTAAAGGGGACGTGCTGGAAGATGGGATCGGTGCGGATCGCCACGATGCGCTGCGCCTCGGCGATCACCTTGGCGCCGGCGGTGTGATCCTTTTCATACGCCTCGCAGATCGCCTTTGCCTCTGCGTAGCGCTCTGCCCCGTCGGTGCGGGTGCGGGTATACAACATATCCATACGGCTGTCCACGCCCTCGCTGCTGCAGGGCTGTGCCTTGTCGAACACCTCAAGCACGGCATCCGCGATCACGCGGCCCATATGGCAGGCATAGGCGTGCCCGCGCATCATCTTGCGCTCGGCCGAGGTAGCGGTGTAGTAATTGACGTGGTTGACGTCGCCCTGAAAGCCGTTGATCAGCATACAATGCACATCGGGCAGATCCCGCTCGACGTAGCGGCGCGCAGCGCCCGGCCAATCGTTGGAGAACGCCTTTGTGGCAACCACGTCGGGGTGCGTGCCGAAGTTGACAAGAGCGATATCCTTGCCGCTGCTGCGCACAAAGCGCGCAAGATAAACGTTGTTATCCGGCTCGGGGCCGTAGGAAACGTAGCGGCATCCGTCGGGGGCTGAGGGATCCTCTACCTTTTCGTTGCGGCGGATAAAGGAGATCTGCTCGGCCGTTTGCTTTGCGCCAACGCGCAGCGTGGCGCTTTTCAGATCGGCGATCGCCATTTCGGCCACGTCGCAGAACTTGCGGTACAGCCATTCCAAAATAAACGGCTCGCACACAGGGGTATCCGACTCGGCAGGGTCAGACACCACGATAGAGGTGTGCTGGTGCAACGTAGTGATAGAGATGCAGTCCAGGGGAAGCTTTGTGCGCTCGGCTACGCGAGCGCGGAATTTTTCCATATAGCTTTGCGTCATACCGCCAAAGTCGGCGGCGATCAGCACAACCGTTTTATTTTCGTCGGCAAGCGCCAGAGCGTTGACCTCCAGCGGCTCTAAAAAGCCCTCGGCGGGGACGAAATAAAAGTATCTGGAAGCAATGCAAGTCCCGTTGGGGGGCGTGACGTCCAGCCTTGCAAATCCTGCCTTCATTTTTGAACTCCTTTGATTTTAAAACTATGTTTTAAAGGCAAAATGCCTTTCAAGGGCATTATACCCTTTTGCGTGTGCCCTGTCAAGTAAAAAAAGAAAAATACCCGACAAATGTCGGGTATTTTTCAGATTGCGGTCAGGAGAACTCGTCGTAATCGTCGGCATCCTCACCGCTTAAGGTGCGCATATGGTTGAGGTAGCCCTGGGCTGCGGGCAAAAGCTTGCGGGGCTTGTTGCCCTCGGCCTCGCTGACAAGTCCCAGCTCCTCCATGCGGTCGATGATCTTGGCGGCGCGGCCGTAGCCTACGCCAAGGCGGCGCTGCAAGAGCGACGTGGCAACCTTTTGCGTTTCCACGGCAAGCTCCACAGCCTCGATAAATTTGGGATCCTCTCCATCGGCTCCGTCGTCGTCGCCGTCGAAATCGTCCTTTTTGCCGTTGCCTGCGGCACGTGCCATTTCGGCCTCGATCTGGTCCATAAATGCCTGATTATAGCGCACGGGGTCGTTGTTTTTACGCACGTAGTTGACCACGCGCTCCAGCTCTCCGTCAGAAACGAAGGCACCCTGCACACGGGCGGGCTTGGGCGAGCCAACGGGCATATAAAGCATATCGCCCTTGCCCGTGAGCGACTCTGCACCGTTCATATCCAGGATGGTACGCGAGTCTACCTGCTGCATCACCGTAAAGGCGATACGCGAGGGGATGTTGTTTTTCAGCTTACCGGTGATAACGTCGACAGAGGGGCGCTGCGTACCGATGATCAGGTGGATGCCGGCGGCGCGCGCCTTTTGTGCCAGGCGGCAGGTAAAGTTTTCGGGGTCGTTGTTGGCGCAGCTCATCTTAAGATCCGCAAACTCGTCGATGACGATGACGATGCGGGGCAGATGCTCGCGGTCGGGATCGTTTTTCACGGCCTCGTTATAGCTGTCGATATCACGCACGCCCACGTCGCGGATCAGCGAGTAGCGGCGCTCCATCTCCTGCACGGCACACGCCAACGCACCTGCGGCGCGCTGCATATCCGTGACGATGGGCATATACAGGTGCGGAATATGCTCGTAGGGGGCAAATTCGATCTGCTTGGGGTCGATCAGGATAAGGCGCAGATCCACGGGACTGCACTTGTAGATAAGACCCAGCAGAATGGTGTTGATACACACCGATTTACCCGAGCCGGTGGTGCCTGCCACCAAGAGGTGGGGCATAGCGGCAAGGTTACACATCTGCACGTCACCGCCGATGCCAAGACCAAGCGGGATGTCCAGCGGCTTTTTGGAGTTTTTGAACGCCTCGGACTCCAGCATCGTGCGCATAAACACGGTTTCGCGCACGGCATTGGGGACCTCCACGCCGATCGCAGGCTTGCCGGGGATGGGTGCCTCGATACGGACGGGAGCGGCGAGGTTGAGGGAGATATCGTCGATACGGTTCATCACCGAGCGCACGCTCACGCCCACCTCGGGGCGCAGCTCGTAGCGTGTGATGGTGGGGCCGCGCGAGCAATCCACCTGCTCCTTTACGCGGATATGGAAGCTTTCCAGCGTGGAGCGCAGGATCTCGATCTTTTCGGCGATCTCCTCGGAATGGTCGGTGTTTTTGCGCACCGTATCCTCGTTAAGCAGGTCAACGGTGGGATGCTGATACTCGTGTATCGGGGGCTCTGGCTCAGGCTCGGGCTTTGGCTCGGGCGCTACGCGCTCTGCCTTGACGGCAACGGCGCGCGGGGGCGTCCAGCTGGGGGGCGGTGTCCAGGTGGGGATCGGCTCGGGCTCCGGCTCGTTTACGGGCGCGGGCTCCTCCTTTTCGTCGGCCAGCAGGGCTGCCAGCTCACGTGCGGCAGCATCAAATTCGCTATCTGCTGCAGGCTTGTCCTCTTCCCCTTCGGTGGGCTTTTCGGGCGCGGCGTTTACGGTTGCGGCAAGCTTTGCAAAAATATCCTCATCCTCGTCCTTTTCCTCCTCGGCGACGTCGCTGACAAAGCCAAAGCTGCTTTGCGGGCGCTCGGCCTCGCGGGTGGCGAGGGGCTGCTCCTTTTTCTCCTCCTCGGGCAGGATCATCTCGTCCTCGTCCTCGAGCTCGTCGTCGGCCGTATCAAACACAAAGCTGCTTTGCGGCTTGGCGGCAACAGGGGCAAAGGGGGCAAAGAGCGGCTCTTCCTTTTTGGGTGCTGCGGGCCTCTCGTCGGGCTCGGCAGGCTTTTGCGCCACGGAAAAGGGGGTAACGGGGGTGCCCATTGCGGCATAGGGAGATTGTGCAGCGGGCTTTTGCACCGCCGGCTGCTCCTTTTCGGGGGGCGTTTGGTCAACGTAGGAGATGCGGTCAAAGTCGGCAGGGCGATTGGCGCCAAGCACCTCCTCGCCACGGCGTGCGGGAGGCACCTCTTTTACGGGCTGCTGTGCAAAGGGCTTGACCGCTTCGGCGGGGGCGGCATGCACAGCGGGAGCCACGGGCTCGTGCTGCTCTTTTTCCGGGAAGGGGCGCACGGGGAGCGCAAAAGGTGCGTACACGTGGCTTTCTTCCTTTTTCTCAGTAGAAGTGGTGGCCGCGGTGCCTTGCGTGGGCTGCACGGTGGGATAGACTCTTGCAGGCTCGGGTGCTGCAGGGGCTGCGACTTGTGCCGGCTGTGCGGCATAGGCAGCTCCCTCCGGTGCTGCAGTGGCAGCGGCAGCGGCGCGAAGCACCTCGGCGGGATCGGGGGTGG
>JAZNNA010000103.1:0-2722 GCA_045580065.1 Eubacteriales bacterium | reverse complement strand
GGGTGCAAGGCACCCGTTTATAAAATAGAAAAAGCACCCCACGTGGGGTGCGCTTTGTTTGCACAAAACTATAAAAGCAAGGGTAGTATTCCCTGCAAAAACCACCCACGTGACAGCGTTTTCACGTGGGTGGTGTCTTTTTATTGGCCGGATAAAGCTTATCTGTCCGGGGGGTTGATCTTTGTTTTTTTGCCTGAGCTGCCGGTGCTGCAATCGCATCCGGTGCAGTCGCAAGAGTCGCAGCAGCCACCGTCGCAATCGCAGTCGCAATCGCCGCCGCCCGCCGCGCAGATTGCAAGAAGCCCGGCGATGCCCACCAGCACAAACGCGCCAAAGCTGCCGATGGCCACGTCCTTTAAAAGCAGGCGCTCCTCGGCACACGCCGTAAGGCCGTACACAACGGTATAAAACAGCGCAACCAGATGTGAAAACAGCGAAAAGGCGTAAAAATCGCCCCCGTTACGCGCCCAAAATACGATCGAGGCAACGATCAGCCCGATCTCCAGCAGCACGGTCAGGGCTACGATCGGGTCCTTGGACCTCGGAAAAGCCGCCAGCAGCAAGGCAGAAAGCAACAGCAACGCCAACGGCAGCAGTGTTGCCGGCAACAGATCTGCAAGGCCGGCAGAAACACCCGTCACGCCATAATACGCACCCGCGCAAAAGCCGATCGCCACGGTATTCAGAAGGAAGGTTGCAAGATACGCCGGCAGAAAATGCGCGCCAAGCAAGTAGGTAAGCAGCGCCAGCAAGGCAAGCACACCGCCAACCACAAGCCCGAACCATTCGCGCAAAAGATGATTACACAAGCAGGTAAACACGGCAAACAGCATAAGCGACCACGCGGCAAGCAGCCACACGACCATCGCTCTGCCCCTGCCCCTCACGTCATTTAGCATAAGCCCCCCTCCTTTCACCTCCATTATACGGCAATATGGGGGCTTTGTCAAGTATAAACCCATACCGTTTGCCCACTTTTGCAAAAAAGCAGGAGCCCGCGCTTTCAAGCGCGGGCTCTCTCTTTTACTTTTACTTGATATCCACGCTCATGCGCTGCATGCGCTCCATGGCGGCGCGGAACACGGTTTTATCATTTTCGTGTGCAAGGCAAGCCTCTGCGCGGTCAAGCGGGATCCACTCGACCTCGGCAATCTCGCCCTCACGGGCCTTGATATCGGCGTTGGTGGTAAACGCCAGGAAATACACCACTTCCTTCATCACCCCGGGCGAGGGGCGGTAGGTGACGGTAGAACGGAAATCCGACACGATCGCAATGCGCGACGAGGTTTCTTCCATCACCTCACGCAGGGCGGTTGCGTACTCGGTCTCCCCTTCTTCCATATGTCCCTTGGGGAAGGAGCGGTTTCCGCCGGCCTTGTGGCGGATCATTAAAATGTAATAGTTATCCTCTTCGCGGCGCACCACCAGTGCGCCGCAGGATTTTTCCCAGGTCATCGGAGCCTCCTTTTCGGGTAGCACGGCAAGCTAACGCTTACTGCTGTACCTCTTCCATAATAAAGGCTTCGAGAATATCGCCAACCTTGATATCGTTAAACTTGTCAAGACCGATACCGCACTCATATCCGTCGGCAACCTCCTTTACGTCGTCCTTGAAGCGGCGCAGCGAGGAGATCTTATCCTCAAAGATCACAATACCGTCGCGCACAACGCGGATCTGCGAGGCACGGGTGATCTTGCCGTCCTGAACGTAGGAGCCGGCGATAGTGCCCACGTTGGGCACGCGGATGGTCTGGCGCACCTCGGCATGGCCGAGCAGCGCCTCCTTGTACTTGGGCGCAAGCAGGCCCTTCATGGATGCCTCGATCTCCTCGATGCATTCATAAATAACGCGGTAGGTGCGGATATCCACCTTCTGGCGCTCGGCAGAGTCGATCGCCATCTTATCGGGACGCACGTTAAAGCCGACGATGATCGCGTTAGAGGCGGCGGCCAGCATAACGTCACCCTCGATGATACCGCCGACGGCGGAGTGGATCACGCGTACCTTGACCTCCTCGTTAGAGATCTTTTCAAGCGACTGCTTGACAGCCTCGGCAGAGCCGGCAACGTCTGCCTTTACGATGATGTTCAGTTCCTTTACGCCCTCGGAGATCTGTGCAAACAGATCGTTGAGGTTTGCTCTTGCATTTGCCTGGAAGCCTGCCTCCTTGGCAGCATCGCGGCGCTGATCGGCAAGCGTTCTTGCCATGCGCTCGTCCTCAACTGCAGCAAACTCGTCGCCTGCATCCGGCACGTCGGCAAGACCCATGATCTCTACGGGAACGGAGGGACCTGCCTCCTTCAGCACACGACCCGTGTGGTCGCGCATCGTACGCACGCGGCCTACGGCAGTGCCGGCGATCACGATATCGCCCGTACGGAGCGTACCGTTCTGCACAAGCACAGTGGCAAGGGGACCTGCGCCCTTGTCCAGCTTGGATTCGATGATGATACCCTTGGCGCGGCGGGCGGGATTTGCCTTCAGCTCCTTCATCTCTGCAACCAGCACCACGCTTTCCAGCAGCTCGTCAATGCCCTGACCCGTGAGAGCGGAAACGGGGCAGCAGATGACGTCACCGCCCCATTCCTCGGGAACAAGGCTGTAATTGGTCAGTGCCTGCTTGACGTTGTCGGGATTTGCGGTGGGCTTATCCATCTTGTTGATGGCTACGATGATATCAACGTTTGCAGCCTTGGCGTGGTTGATCGCCTCAACGGTCTG
>JAZNNA010000102.1:0-3250 GCA_045580065.1 Eubacteriales bacterium | reverse complement strand
TCAACTCCTTGGCTCACAGAACGACATGGCTACGATCCGACTTCATTGGTGGGCAGCCCCTCCTTGGTGGAAAGCGGGCGCACACCGTAAAACGCGCGATTGACGATACTGTTTCCGTCTACTGCAAGAATTTTTTTCATAGATTCCTCCGCGTGGTGGTTTCTTCTTCTTCTTATTATACCATTTTTATAAGGGTGCTGTCAAGGAAGGAGAGAAAAATACGTTTAAAGAGCAAAAAAACAGCCGCCCGTAGGGCGGCTGAAGACGGTGTTTGAATTCACATAAAAAAATAGCTTACAGCAAAAAAGCAAATACCCAAAGCAACGAAATAGAACAAGAAAAGCAATATTTGATTTTTAGGAAGAAAAAGCTTTTCCGTCATCTCCTCGTCCCTTTTATCACCACTTAAGAAACACATAAGATCAAGCAATGGGATTTGCAACAAATAAATAAGCGCAAGTATTGCAACAATACCAATAAAAACGCTCATTTCCCCACCTCCTTGCTTCTTTGTGATTCCATTATGGCATATTACTCCCCACCTGTCAATCGGTTACGAATAGTGGAAACTTGTCCCACCTTTTTGCTTCAATTTAGCAGAAACCGTCCATCTTTATACAAAATCGCGTTTTTGTATAGAAATAACCGGAAAAAGCGCGAATTTGCCGTCATCTCTTGCTTTTTTCTCTGCTTTGTGATAAAATACTGTTATATTAGTAAAAGGAGCGCTTATGAAAGCCAAGGATTACCTCAAGCTGATTGCCACGCACAGCTGTATTTATTACACGGCGGCAACTTTTTTCATTCTTTTTGTTTATTTTGTACTCAACAGTGATCTTTCCGATGGCGTGCAGCCCCTGGCATTGATCTGCATTCTCCCCTTTGCCATCGCCTTCGCCTCTGCCAACGCGATCTATCGTCACACGGCATTAAAAAAATGGATGCGCTTTCTTTTGCATATGCTTCTCACGGTCGGCGGCGCTTTCGTGTGCCTGTATCTGCCCAACAAGGACCCGCAACAGGATGCTTCCGCTGCGATGATGCTGCTTTTGATCTTTGCGGTGCTTTACCTGCTCGTGATGGGCGCTGTGCTGTTTGTCAGCTACCGCATCCATCGCGTTACGCGCGACGAGGGCAAATATACCAGCGTATACAAAAAATAAACTTACAAATAATACGGTTGAACGATATGAAAGGAGAGCTTTTGTGCGTTACAACCGTATTTTTTTATGCCTTTTGGCAGCCTTACTCCTGTTTGCCGGCTGCAACCGTGCCGAAGCCGCCAAGGCGCCGCAAAGCAGCGAATTTTTAGACGAGATCTACTTTCTTGGCGACTCGATCACAGCACACATGCAGCAGCGCGCGGCGGTTTCCGCTTCCCGCATTCTTGCAAGCAAGCAACGCTATCTTAACCTTGACTCGCGCATCACCTATGCAAGGATCGTAGCCCCCGATACGGGCGACGAGGAGCCGATCGCCACGGTAGTGGGGCGCCTGCAGCCGCGCTATCTCGTCATCACACTTGGTATCGACTACGGCGTATATTATTACCGCAACGAGCCGCAGAAATTTACGGCCTGCTATCAAAAGCTGCTGGATTCCCTGCAAGCGGCCTCTCCAAACACGGTCTTGCTGCCGCAATCTATTTTTCCCGTTACAGCGGCATCCGCGGTGATCACAAACGAGATGATCGACAACGCCAACACGCTGATCGCGGCACTGTCTGCAGAGCGCGGGCTTTATTACCTTGATACACAAAGCGTTTTGCGCGACGAAAACGGATTTTTGCGCGCGGAATATTGCTTTAGCGAGGATGGCATCCACTTAAATGAAGCCGCATATGCGGCGATTTTGAGTTATATCAGCTCCCAGGCCGAGCAGGTGGGGTGGCGGGCATGAAGCGACTGTATTCCCTGTTTTTCCTACTGATCCTGCTTTGTGGCTGCCAACGCTCCTCTGCTGCGGATCTTTCGCTTTCAGATGCCCTGCAGCGCGTGCAAAATGCTCTTGGCGGCAAGGAAGGCTTTACGCTTGCCGACGAGGATTTCACGGCGCTGAACTTTGGCACGCCGGAATATCTGGAAGGCAGCACGATCTGCTTTGACAGCGGCAACGACACGCGCGAGATCGGCATTTTCCGCCTGAGTGACCGCCGCCGCGCCGGCGAAATGAAGGAAAAGGTGCGAGAGTATCTGGAAACCGAGCAAAAAGCGCTTGCTTCGCTGGCGCACCTCTACCCTGCCGAGGAGCTGGAAGAACGCCTTGCGCGCTATCAAAGAGCCACCGTCGGCAGCGAGGGGATGCTGGTCTACTATTTTGTACTGGACGAAAAGGATGCGCAAAAGGCGCTTTCCGCCCTGACCGGCAGACAAACGTAAAAAAGATCCCCGAAATTCGGGGATCTTTTTTACGTTATTCCTCTTCGATCGCTGCCTTGGCGGCAAAGATCTCGTAGAAGCGCTCCGCCGGGAATTTTTCGCGGCGGTCGTAGGTGTAGATGCCGTTTTGCTCCTGCTCCACGTCGGTCAGCTGTGTGTAGCAATAGCCAAAGATGCAGGGATTTTGCAAAAGGGCATCGGTCAATCCCTTCAAGCGAGTAAAGAATTCCTCCTCGGAAAGCGGTGCCACGCCGTAGCCCCAACCGCTTTGATCCATTGCCCATTGGATGCCGCCGTATTCACTGACAAAAAAGGCATCGCCCACGTGATAGGGCTGATTTTTGCTGTGTCTGTCGTGATACTCGCCGAAATTCAAAAGCTGATCATAGCGTTGCTTAAAGGTTTCAGGATTCTGATCGTAATCGTGGACGTCGTAAATATCCGAGACCACGTGGAAATAGCCGCTGGTATCAATGCAGGGGCGGGTGGGGTCGATCGCCTTTGTGGTGTGACATACCGCCGCCAAAGCGGGGCAATGACGATGCACCGAGGTCTCGTTATAAGGGCACCATCCAATGATGGCGGGGTGGTTGAAATCGCGGTTGACCTCCTCGATCCACTCCTCCAGAATGGGATATACGCTTTCCTTCAAGCGATCATCCAAGCCCCAGTTGGGGTATTCGCCCCAAACGATATAGCCAAGCTTGTCACAATGGTACAAAAAGCGCTCCTCAAACACCTTTTCGTGCAATCTGGCGCCGTTAAAGCCCACGGCCTGCGAGCGCAGAACGTCTGCCTTCAGCTCCTCGTCAGAGGGGGCGGTATAAATACCGTCGGGATAAAAGCCCTGATCCAGCACAAGGCGCTGGAAG
>JAZNNA010000101.1:0-31068 GCA_045580065.1 Eubacteriales bacterium | reverse complement strand
TGGATTTTGATTAAGGGCTATGAAATTTGCTGTTTTACAAACCACCGATCCCTATCTCAATCTCGCCATCGAGGAATATCTGTTTCGCACAGAGGAGAGCGAGGTCTTTTTGCTATGGCAAAATCGCCCCACCGTGGTGATCGGCAAAAACCAGAACGCCTATGCCGAGGTGGCGCTTGACGTGCTGCGTGAGCGGGATATCCTGCTTGCCCGCCGTATCACGGGCGGTGGCGCTGTGTATCACGATCTTGGCAATATCAACTATACCTATATCGCCAAAAGCGCAGGGCAGGGCATTGATTTCGCGCGCTTTACCGCGCCTATCATCAAGGCGCTTTCCACGCTCGGCATCCGGGCTACACTCTCCGGTCGCAACGATCTTTTGGTGGGGGAGCGCAAGTTTTCCGGCAATGCACAGCACTCTGCCAACGGTAAAACGCTGCATCACGGCACGCTGCTGTTTGACAGCGATCTTTCCGTGCTGGCAGCGGTACTGCGCCCGGACGAGGAAAAGCTGCGCACCAAGGCGGTGCGCTCGGTGCGCTCGCGTGTTACCAATATCGCGCCGCTTTTGCCAAAAGAGTGCCAAACGGGTGAGTTTTTGGCGCTTTTAGCGGAGTGTATCAGGGCGGAATACGCGCCGGATATGCTGCAGGTCCCGCAAAATGCGGAGATCGAGCGGCTGCGCGCGCGGAACGCCTCCCCAGAATGGCTGTTTCCCAAAAGAGATATGCTTGCTGGCTATCAGCTTGTAAAAAAAGAGCGCTATCCCTTCGGGGGCGTTGAGATCGCCTTGGAAATGTTGGGGGATGTCATCAAATCTGCCACCGTGCGGGGGGATTTTTTCTCCACCGCCCCGATCGAGGAGCTGGAGGCACTGCTTTGCGGAAAAAGACTTGCCGACCTTCCCACCTTGCTTGCCAAAAAGGACGTTTCCCGCCACATCCACGGCATGAGCGCAAGCCAGCTTTGCGAGCTGCTGCAAAAGCAATAAAAAAGCACCCGTTCGGGTGCTTTTTTATTGCTTTTTTTCTTTTTTCAGGGCTTTGAGCTGCTTTTTTTGGTTGCGCGTAGTCACAGCGGCAAATAGCTGCAAAAACAGCCGTTTGGGCAGGATACGGTATAAGATCCTTTCAATTTTTATGGTCATATCGCGCCTTGGAGCCTCCCTTTGAAGGTCGCGCCAGGGGGTGCCTGCAAGCTCCTTATCCCACAAGGCGGTATCCGGGTGTAGCTTGCCCCCGTGCCACGGGAATTCGCCGATAAAGCGATAGACGTGCAGGATGCAGGGATGCTCGCGCGCGGCCTGCAGCTCGGCAGGGGCGTAATACTCCTGCTGTGGATACGCCGAAAAATACGCCTCGTCGGAAAACACGCGGTGATGCGGCTGAAAATTATATTGCACCGGCAGGGGGGTGATCTCGTCGCCAAGGGCCAGATTCAGCAGATCCTGGTCGGGAAAGAGCAGGGGAGTAGGATCGCTTTGCAAAAAGGCCTTCACGCGCTCGGTGAGCCGGCTCTCGCGCCAGCGCTTGGCGTCGATCAGCAGTACGCCGGAGTTATAATAGCTTTGTGCTTTGTCAAGCCCAAGCAAGGGCTTGTAGCGCGCCGTCAGCGAGTCGCGCACGGCTCCGATCGCCTTACCGCCAAGGTCAAGCTCTGTCAGATCCTTCAGCGCATCGCACACCAGCGTGTCGCAGTCAAGATACAAAAGTCTGTCAACGTCAGGGGGGAGCAAACGGTCGAAAAACAAACGGAGGTTTGCCGCTGCCGAGCCGCGGTAGGGGGAAAGCTGCAGGGCGTTCAGCTCGTTTGCAAGCGCTTTGCCGTCGATAAATTCCACGGTGCGCCCGTTTGCAGCGGCGATCTCCTGCAAGCGCTTGCGGCTTTGCTCGCAAACGCCAAGCGTGATGGCAAAAATGCGCAGCTCCGTATCGCGGTTGTGGGAGAGCAGCGAGGAAAGAGAAACGCCCGCAAAGGGTGCGTAGCACTCGTCAAACGTGTAAAGAATATCAAGCACGGCGGTATCTCCTTTCCTGTTTCGTTGCTTTCATTATAGCACGCCGCCGCGGCTTTGTCAATCGCCCTCGCGCGCGGAGTCATCCGTATATTGACAATTTATCGCGCGCGTGGTAAAATAATTATATATTACTTGCAAGGGGGGTGCCCAAATGAAGCTTTCCGATCTCGCGCTGCGGCGCGCGGCATATGCTTTTTTGGCGCTGCCCGTTTTTGTTTTTCTGCTTGGATTTTTGCGCTGGTATCTTGCCGTCCCCCTTACACTTTTCCTTTGTGTGGCATTGCTTTTGGCATGGCGCCGTCCTGATGGCGAGCGCAAATACCTTGTGCTTTCGCGCCGCGGGCTGCTCGCCCTTTTTGCCGTGGCCGCTGCCTGGTGCTTCTTTGCAGGGCTTGGTAACCTGTACTACCAAAGTGACGACTGGTCGGCGCGCAACGCCATCTTCCGCGACCTTATCACGTATCGCTGGCCCGTGATCTATCCTGCCAAAAACGCCGCGCTCGTCTATTATATCGGCTACTGGCTTCCCGCAGCACTTGTCGGCAAGCTGTTTTTGCCGCTTGGCGAGGACGTGGCATTTTCCGCAGGGAACGCCGCGCTGCTTGTGTGGTCAACGCTTTGCATCTGCCTTGTTTTTTTGCTTTTGCTGATTTACCTGCATACCGCCACACGCCGCGCATGTGTGCTGGCTGTTGCGGTGTTTATCGGCTTCAGCGGGCTGGATATCATCGGCACGCTGTGCGACGTGTTTTTCTGGGGCAAGGAAATGCCCGATCACCTGGAGTGGTGGGCGTTTTTGTTTCAGTACAGCTCCATCACCACCTGCCTTTTCTGGGTATTTAATCAGGCGGTGCTTGCCTGGGTGGCAACGCTGACCTTCCTGAACGAAAAGGGGCTGTCCAACCGTGTCCTGCTGCTTTCCTGCACGCTGTGCGCCGCCCCCTTTGCCGCTGTGGGGCTTGCCCTTTATATGCTGGGCGATTTTCTCTTTGCCGTCCTTTGCCAAAAATCCTTCGCTGCCCCCTTGCACTCACTTTGCACGCCGCAAAACCTGATCGCGCTTTTTGGTATCACGCCCGTTTTTTGCCTGTATTACGCCACCAATCTTGCTGTGGGTATGACGGGGCAGGGCAAGGCCCGCACGCCGCTTTGGCAATGGCTATTGCTGCTTTTTGCTGTGATCCTGCTTGCATGCGCTGCGGTGCTTTTGTACCGTCGCCTTCAAAAAAAACCGCGCCCCGTCACGCTTTTGTGGGTCGCCACCGCACTCATCCCGCTTGTAGCCGCGTTTTTTACCGACCGCATCTGCCCCTTGTATTTTTCCTTTTTGCTGCTGGAGTGCGGCATCTATTTGCTCGCACTGCTCTTGCTTGGCAGAGCGGAGCCGCTTTATTATCTCACCACGCTCTCGCTTTTGCTTTGCCCCTTGTTCGTTATCGGTACCAGTGCCGATTTTTCAATGCGCGTATCTATCCCCGCCGTCACGGTGCTTTGCGTGATGTGCATCCGCGCGCTGCTTGACCACGGCAATGCGCTTTTCCAAAAGCCATGGAGCCTACGCCGCGCGGCGGTGCTTTTGCTTGCAGTCGCGCTCTGCATCGGTGCCGTCACCCCGCTGTTTGAGCTTGGGCGCGGCATCGTTGCCGTGTGCCGTGCAGGGGAGCTTGCCCTTGTCAACGATAGCATCGGCAGCTTTGCACAGATCTTTTCGGGGGGCATCGGCTCCACCGATAAAAACTTTATCGCTTACGGGTATGCCGACACCTTCTTTTTCAAGTTTTTTGCAAAGGGGGTGGGGTGATGGATATCTGCGTTGTTCTTGTCACCTATAACCGCAAAAGCGACCTGCAGCGCACCTTGCAGGCATACGAGAGCCAGACAAAGTCCCCAAAGACTATTCTTGTGGTGGATAATCACAGCACAGACGGCACCGGTGCCTTACTCAGCCGCTGGCAGGCAGAAAAGGGCATCTGTGAGCGCGAGGTGCTGACTACCCCTGAAAACCTCGGGGGGAGCGGCGGCTTTTATCTTGGAATGGAGCACGCCCTGCTTTGTGGGTGCGACTGGATCTTTTTATCTGATGACGATGCCATCCCCGCCCCCGACGTGCTGGAGCGCCTGCAGCGCTTTGCCGCAGAGCATAGCGGGCAGATCGCCGCGATTTCCTGCGCCGTGTGCGACGAAAAGGGGATCGTTGTGGGGCACCGCGCCCGTATCAGGCGCTGCTCGCTGCTTGGTATCAAGGATGCCCCCGTTTCAAAAAAAGAATATCAAAAGCCCGCGTTTGCGGTGGACTTTTTCTCCTATATCGGTACGTGCACCCGTGCCGATGCCCTGCGCGCAGCAGGGCTTTGCCGCCGTGAATTTTTTATTTACAGCGACGATTTTGAGCATGCGCTGCGCGTTGGGCGTGAGGGGGCGCTGTACTGCATCCCCGCAGCGGTGATGCAGCACGCGGATAACAATCCCTACAGCAAGCGCGCCTCCTGGCGGGATTATTACGCCACGCGCAACCTGCTTTTGATGTACCGCGCGCACTTCGGGCGCTTTGCCGCCGCGCGCCGCGCGCTTTTGCGCCGCTTTACGGCGTGGCGCTCGCTGGATCCTATCAAGATGCGCGTGATCCGCGACGCTATCCGCGATGCAAAAAAGGGAATTACCGGCAAGCATCCCGTTTACCGCCCCGGCTGGGAGCCCTACAAAAATTAACGAAAGGAGCCGCGCGATGTTTGATTATCTGATCGTTGGTGCCGGGCTGTTCGGTGCCACCTTTGCCGAGCGTATGAGCGCGCGCGGCAAGCGCTGCCTTGTTGTCGAGCGCCGCAACCATATCGGCGGCAACCTGTATACAGAAAAGATCGAGGGCATCCACGTGCATATGTACGGGCCGCATATCTTTCACACCTCGGATAAAGGCGTGTGGGAGTACGTAAACCGCTTTGCCGCCTTCAACGGATTTGTCAATCAACCCCTTGCCAATTATAAGGGTGAGCTGTATCATCTGCCCTTCAATATGCACACCTTTGAAAAAATGTGGGGCGTGCGCACCCCGGATGAGGCGCGCGCCATCATAGCGCAGCAGCGCGCCGCGTGCGGCGTGAGCGAGCCGCGCAATTTAGAGGAGCAGGCGATCTCGCTTGTGGGCCGCGATATCTACGAAAAATTGGTTAAGGGATATACCGAAAAGCAGTGGGGCAGAGAATGTCGCCACCTGCCCACCTTTATCATCCGCCGCCTGCCCGTGCGCTTTTGCTATGACAATAACTACTTTTCAGACCCCTATCAGGGCGTGCCGGAAAACGGGTACACCGCCATGATCGAAAAAATGCTGCAGGGCTGCGAGGTGCGTCTTGGCGTTGAGTATCTTGCCAACCGCCGTGAGCTGAACGCCCTTGCCCGCCACGTGGTGTATACCGGCGCGCTTGACGCCTATTTTGACTATGCGCTCGGCACGCTTTGCTATCGCTCGCTGCGCTTTGAGCGCGAGGTGCTGGATACCCCCGACTATCAGGGCAACGCCGTGGTGAATTACACCGACCGCGAAACGCCCTTTACCCGCGTGATCGAGCATAAGCACTTTGCTCTTGCAGGTGGTGAGCGCACCGTGATCACGCGCGAATATCCCGCAGAATGGAAGCCGGGCGACGAGCCCTATTACCCCATAAACGATGCAGAAAACGAGGCACTTGCCGCCCGTTATCGCGCACTTGCCGCCGCTGAGTCGAACGTGGTGTTTGGCGGCAGACTTGGCGAATATAGATATTATGATATGGACAAGGTGATCGCCGCGGCGCTTGCCGCTGCCGCGCAAGAGCCTTAAGCCTTGAATTTTTGAAAAAGGGAGGTGAACGTATGCCCGCATTGCAGGAAAGATCTCTTGCAAAAAATTATATATTCAACATTCTGTATCAGCTCGCGGCCATCGCGTTCCCCCTTGTCACCACTCCGTATCTGTCGCGTGTCCTGGGGGCCGAGGGCATCGGGCGCTTCTCCTTTGCCGGCTCTATCATTTCCTACTTTGTGCTGATCGCCACGCTCGGCACCTCGCTGTACGGGCAGCGTCTGATCGCGCGCGTACAGCATCAGCCCAAGGTCCGCACCCACTTTTTTGTGGAGCTGCAGCTGCTGCGCAGCATCACGGCGGTGCTTTCCGCCGGCGCCTTCTGCCTTCTCTTGCCGCATACCGTCGACCCCTTGCTCTATGCCGTGATCGCCGTGCAGATCCTGGCGGTGGCAGCGGATATCTCCTGGTTCTATCAGGGGCTTGAGCATTTTGGTAGGATCGCCTTTTCCACCCTTGTAGGCAAAGGTGCTGCCTGCCTTCTGATCTTTTTGCTGGTAAAGGAAAGGGCGGATCTTGTCACCTATGCCGCCATTTACGTGGGCGCGCTGCTGCTTTCCTATCTTCCTATGTGGCTCACGCTTCCGCACTATCTTGTGCGCGTGCGGCGTTGGCGCCCCAAGCTCCGCGCGCATTTTCTGCTTGCTTTGGGGTTGTTTTTATCGCAGCTTGCCATTCAGATCTATACCGTGGTGGATAAGACCATGATCGGCCTGATCACGCGCTCCGAGGCGCAAAACGGCTATTACGAGCAGGCACAACGCCTGATCCGCGTCGGCGTGATGCTTGTCACCGCTATGGGCGCTGTGGTCGCCTCGCGCGTGGCGCTTTTGCACAAGGAAAAGAAAAAAGAGGAGCTGTCCTTGCTCCTCCATCGCTCCGCGCGCCTCGCGCTTGCACTCTCCCTGCCGCTTTGCGGCGGCATCATGCTGATCGCCGAGCGCTTTACCCCCCTGTTTTTTGGTGAAGGGTATACCCCTGTGATATCGCTTTTGCTTGTGCTTGCCCCGATGATCCCGGTGATCGGCATCAGCAACGTGATCGGGGTGCAGCTGTTTGCCGCCACAGGCCGGGAGCGCTTGCTCTCGCTCTCCGTTGGCTGCGGTGCGCTGCTTAATATCGCGTTAAACCTTATCCTGATCCCGCGCCACGGCGCGCTGGGTGCCGCCGTTGCCTCGCTTGTGGCAGAGGTGCTTGTCACGCTTTCACAATGCGTGCTGGCGCGCCACGAGCTTTCCTGCATATCGCTTTTGCGGCTGCTGCTGCGCTACGGCGCGCTTTCCGCCGTTGCCATTGGCGCAGGGCTTGGCGTTTCGCTTGCGGTGGGGGAGGGGATCCTGCCCCTTGCTTGCATCATTTTTACCTCTGTGCTGGTCTATGCAGCGCTTTTGTTGCTGCTGCGCGACCCCGTGCTTGCCATTTTCCGCCGCGAGCGTCAGGAATAGCGCTTGGGGTTTTCGGTTTCGCCCAAAAGATAGTCGATGCTGGTCTTATAAAACCTTGCCAGCTTGATCAGAACCTGCGTGGGGATATCGTTTTCACCGGTTTCGTATTTTGAGTAGCCGGTCTGCGACATGCCCAGCATTTTGGCCACCTGTGTCTGCGTCATATCCTTATCCTCGCGCAGATCGCGGATGCGTCTGTACATAAGCACACTCCTTTTGTCTTTTTTTGCTATCGTCAACATTATAAAATAGTCTGTTTCAGGTTATTGACAATTAATCTGAAACAGGTTATAATATAGGTACCGTTATATTGCTTGTATAAGCAGAAAGGAAAAAACAATGTCACTGTTGCGATTGGAGGGCATCGGAAAGATCTACGTTTCCGAGGGCTCGGTGGCGGTTGGTATCCGCCACGTCAGCTTGGAGCTTGACATCGGGGAATTTGTCGCCGTTACCGGTAAATCCGGCAGCGGTAAAACCACGCTGCTCAACGTCATCAGCGGAATGGACACCTATGAGGAGGGCGAGCTGTACGTAAACGGCGAGCCGACCTCGCACTACTCACAAGCGGACTGGGAAGGGTACCGCGAGGAGTACGTCTCCTTTATCTTTCAGGATTATAATATCATCGAAAGCTTTACCGTTTTGCAAAACGTAGAGCTGGCGCTTTCCGGCATTGAGGATAAAAGGGAGCGCCGCCGCCGTGCCCTCGAGCTGATCGACCGCGTGGGGCTGACCGCCTTTCGTAACCACAAGGGCGCCAAGCTTTCCGGCGGCCAGAAGCAGCGCACCGTGATCGCACGCGCGCTTGCTAAGGATAGCCCCATTATCTTGGCTGACGAGCCTACCGGCAATCTGGATAGCAAGTCCGCTGCCGAGATCGTGGCGCTGCTTGCCGAGATCTCCAAGGAAAAGCTGGTGGTCGTAGTCACGCACAGCTTTGCGGAGCTGGAGGCACACGCCACGCGCGAGATCCGTATCTTCGACGGCACGGTCGAGCGGGATGCCACCCTGCGCGTAGCCGAGAAAAAGCCGCTGCCCCCGCAGTCTGCCGCCCCCCGTCGCTCTCACACCCTCTCGCGCAGCCTTGAGCTTGGCAGGCACCGCTTTACCGCCACCCCCAGGCTCTCCTTCTTCCTTTGCGCCCTTTTGCTGATTGCCATTCTCGGCACCTTTGTCATCACCGCCTTTTGCTCCAGCGAGATACGTCCCGTGGGCAAGGCGCAAATGTTCACGCACGTGCCCGGGCGCGTGGTGATCGTGCGGCAGGACGGAAAATTGATCACGGATGACGAGCTGCAGGCGCTTGCAGGGCGCGTTGGGGCAGGGGAGTATCTGCACTACGATGCCCTGATCGACCACGGCACCACGATCAACTATCACGATTACGAGAACTGGCGCTACTATCACGCGGCGCTGACCTATACCAACGACCAAAGCATCACGCCCGACGTGGGCAGACGTCCCGCCGCCGCTGACGAGGTGCTTTTGGAGCTGCCTATCGAGTTTCAGCCCATCTACGGCAAAAACGAGATCCTGCGCGACACGCTCTCGCTCTTTTTCGGCACCGTCAAGCTGAAGGTCGTGGGCCTTGCCTATTACTACGACAACACCCGTCCCACCGGCAGTGCCGTTCTCTCGCCCGAGGGCTTTGAGGCACTCTCTGACCTTGATTTTCTTTGTGGGGGAGATTGGCAGATCGAAACGGCGTATGCCATCTCCTACGTCACCACCGATGCCCTTGGAAACACCCAGCGTATCAACGACGATAGCTATAAGCGCATCTCGGTGGATCCTACCCTCACGGGGCGTTCCTTTGCGCTGCGCCGCCAGAATAAGAAAACAGCCGAGCGCCTTGAGGCGGCAGAAAGCTATACGGCTGAGCTGACCTTTGCCGTGATCGAGCACGATCATTATAACGGCACAAAAAAGACAACGGGCTACCGCGCGATGGACGTTACCTATGCCCCCTACGATAACGTTGTTTTCTACAACGTGGGCGAGGACGGCTTTGTGGAGTCCCCCAACGTAGATATGGACTATTACGAGTACAAGGGAAACTCGGTCGCCGATATAGACACCGAGCAGGTGGATCTCTATCTTTCCCCCGCGCTTGCCGCCGAGCTGGTGGCGCAAACGCGCAACCTTTCCTATACGCAGGCAAGCCTGTTTTTTGCAAATGACGATGCCGCCGCACACGCGCTGGATGCCATCAAGGCAGAAGGGTACGTGCCGGTGCTTTCAAGCGAGACCTATGCCGATGCCGACAGTATTCTCGGCAACCTGCTCTCAAACGGCGCCATGCTGCTTGTATGGGTAATGCTGGTATTGTTCCTTGCAGCATTTCTTGCGCTTTGCTCCACGCGTGCCATGGCATCCAAGCGCAGCGACCTTGCCATTTTGCGCTCTATGGGTATCTCTGCCAACGTGATCAAGCTTTCCACCTACGCGCAAATGCTGCTGGCGCTGCTGCCGGCGCTTGCCGTGTTTGCGGTGATCGCCACAGTGGTATATCTCAACCCCGTTTCCAACCCCGTTGTGCCGTTTATGCACGTAAGAGAGTATCTGATGATCCTGCTTGGCGTTCTGCTGATCCTGTTCATCGTTACGCTCTGGCACAATAAGCGTATGTTCCGCGAGAGCGTGCGCAAGACCCTGAAGGGAGGTGACGCGCTGTGATCGAGCTGAAGAATTTAAATAAGATCTATGAAAAGCGCGGCGCTGCGCGTACGCACGCCGTGTGCGACGTATCTCTGCAGCTGCCCGAGCGCGGCATCGTTGCCATCTTTGGCAGATCCGGGTGCGGCAAGACCACGCTGCTCAACTGCGTGGGCGGTCTGGACCGCGCCACAAGCGGCAGCGTATGCTTTGACGGCGATGAGGTCACCCCCAACAAGTCCACCCTGCGCAATCGCCATATTGGGTATATCTTTCAGAATTACAACCTTGCCAAAAGCATGACCGTGTATGAAAACGTGGCGCTCTCGCTTCGCCTTTGCGGCCTTTGTGACGAGCAGGAGATCGAGCGCCGCGTGCTTGCCGCGCTGGAAAGCGTGGATATGGCCAAATATCGCAGGCGTATGCCGGATGCACTCTCCGGCGGCCAGCAGCAGCGCGTGGCCATTGCGCGCGCCATTGTCAAAAACCCCGATCTGATCTTAGCTGACGAGCCCACGGGCAATCTTGACGAGCAGAACACCGTGATGGTGATGGATCTTTTAAAGGAGATCGCCAAAGAAAAGCTGGTGCTGCTTGTCACACACGAGGCATCGCTTGTTGATCTATACTGTGACCGCGTGATCGAAATGGCAGACGGGCGCGTGGTGGATGAGCGCGAAAATGCCGTTACCGACGGCTATCACGGCAAGTCGGATGGCGAGATCTACCTCGGTGATCTGCCGATGCAGTCGCAGAAGCTGGGGGACAGCGACGTGGAATATTACGGCGACCCCGCCGAGCTGCCGTCGCGCATCCGCTTTGTCAGTGTGGGCGGCACGCTTTACGTGCAGGCGGATACCTCGCTCAAGCTCCGCTTTGTGGATAAGGGCAGCGAGGCGCATCTGCACGAGGGGAAGTATCAGGAGCGCGAGCGCCGCGAGGTGCGTGAGATCTCTCCCACCCTGCGTGAGGGCTTGCCCGTGGGCGAGGCAGGGCGTATGTACCGCCTTGGCGCCGCCATCAAAAGCGGATTCCGCGCCAATTTCAGCAAGGTGCGGCGCGGTAAAAAGCTGTTGATCGCCTCGCTTGTCTGCTTCCCGATGGTGATCGCGCTGGTGCTTGCCCTCTTTGGTACCGTATTCCATCAGCTGCTGCGCATTGAGGATACCTACAATCCCAATACCGTGTTTGTGCAAAGCGATGCTATCACGCAAGAGCAGCTTGCCGCCCTGCGCCAGCAGGGGCTGGTGGATAACGTCGCGCTTTGCCGCTACAATTTCTCAGTCTATCCGCAAAGCCTTTCCACCTACTTTTTCTCTATCGGTAACTTTGAAACCTTTTTTGAGGAAAACGCCGCTTATTTTTACGCCGAGGGGCTCCTGCTGCCAAGCAGCCTGCTCACCCCGGAAAGCAAAATGCTTTGCGGCACCTCCGTGATCGAGGGGGAGAGAGAAATGGTGATCTCCCGCGGCTATGCCAAGCTTTTGCTTGAGCGCGTCGGCGTTGATTTTATCAAGGATTATGACGACCTTTTGTATACCGTTGGGCGACATAATGCCTGGGGAGAAAATGTTTTGCCACAAAGCGTTGTCGGCATCACGGATGAGAGCGAGGCGGTGATCTACGTTGATCCCTACACCTACGCGCAAAGCGTGATCGAGCAGATCTATTCCTGCGAGCGCGGCTTCTTTGCAGACACCGCACACGCGGGGATCCTCGGTGCCGAGCCGGCACGCGGCGAGATCTATTGCGTGAAGGGTGTAAACAATAAGGTCAGCGGTGTTCACGAAAGCCTGAAGGTGGGCAGCGTTGTAAACATTGGCGGCATGAAATTTACCGTCAAGGATTTTGTCGTGCAAGAGCCGGATGAAGAAGGCTTTGCGCTGTGGGTCTACGCCCGCTATAACGCCAATATTTACGAAAGCCTTTCCGCCTTTTCCCGTTGGCAATGGGGCTTTGATGCCACCGATGCTGCCGAATGGGCAGAATACGGCAAGGGCTTTGGCGAAACGCACGCCGAGGCGCTGCAGGAGCTGGAAAGAGAATACAGCTCGTCGCTTTCCGTAGACCGCGAGGACTTTTTGGAGGGTGCCGGTGCGGGTGCCACGGTCGTGATGCACGCAGAGGATCTGTTGGCACTTGCGCAGACCGTGCCCACGGGGCAGGAAAACACTACCTTCTACAACATGTATACCGACTGGATCACCTATAACACCCCGTATTTCGCATTGCATACCGAGCAGACCGAGGCGCTGATCGCGCAGCTCTCCGCCACCCTTGATGCAGGCGATTTCACCACGCCGCAGCAGATCCACGAGCACGAGCGCTCTTACCGCGTGGAGGAGCTGCTTGTTTCCTGCATCG
The DNA here is from genome assembly GCA_045580065.1 of Eubacteriales bacterium. Classification (GTDB taxonomy): domain Bacteria; phylum Bacillota; class Clostridia; order Oscillospirales; family CAG-272; genus Firm-07. The sequence goes on along the minus strand of JAZNNA010000101.1, from coordinate 18,740 downwards.
TCATCCTTGCCGTGTCGCTTGTGATGTCGCTTTGCCTGTATTTCATTATGCGCTCCTCGCTGATGGGCGAGATCCGTGAGGTCGGCATCCTGCGCGCCATCGGCGTCAGCCGCCGCAATCTTGTGTTCCGCTATTTTGTAGAAACGATGGTGCTGTTTGCGCTCACCATCTTTGTGGGATTTCTGCTTTCCTCGGCAGCCCTGCTCGGCATTTCGTCGATGCATCAGGCGATGGTAGAGCTTTTGTACTACCCCTGGTGGATGGCGCTTGCACTGCTTGCTTACCTTGTTGGCGTCAGCGTGCTTTGCGGCCTTTTGCCGATCTGCTCGCTTTTGCGCCGCACCCCCGCGGAGATCCTTTCCAAATACGATATCTGATCCCGGAACGGGGAAAAGCGCCGCTACGCAACGCGTGGCGGCGCTTTTTTTCGCAATTTTCGATAGGATGCTTGCAAATGCGCGCAATAAGTGATATACTAATATGTATTACTTTACTAAGGATAATTCTATGCTTCGTTTACTGAAATATTTGAGGAAAAAAGAATGGCTGCTGGTGCTGCTTGCCCTTGGGTGCATCGTGCTGCAGGTGGGGCTGGAGCTTGCTCTGCCCGACTATATGCACGAGATCACCGGGCTTGTCGAGGCACCCGAGCCGGATATGGGCGAGATCCTTGCCACGGGCAGAAAAATGCTGCTGGCGGCGCTTGGTAGCCTTGCGGCTGCTCTTGGCAGCGCTTTGCTTGCCTCGCGTGCGGCGGCATCCTTTGCCGCGCGCTTACGTGAGTGTATCTTTGATAAGATCCTGGCTCTTGATAGCGACCGCATCGCCCATTTTGGCGTGCCCGGTCTTGTCAACCGTACCGCCAACGACGTGCTGCAGCTGCAGCTTGCCACCGTTCTTGCGCTTGAGGTGCTTGTCCGCGCCCCGATCCTTGTGGTGTGGGCTGTGGTCAAGATCGGCCTGCAGGGACAGGGCGGGGGATTGCTGATCACCGCGCTCGGCGTTCTGGCAATGGCTCTTTTGCTGCTTGTTTGTGTGGGGATCACCGTGCCCAAATACCGCAAGATGCAGCAGCTGACCGATGACCTTGGCCGCATCACGCACGAAAACCTGAAGGGCCTGCATACTGTGCGCGCCCTGGAGGGCGAGCGCTTTGAGGAGGAGCGCTTTGAGCGCGCCAATGAGGAGCTGACCAAAACGCATTTGTTTACCGCGCATAGCATGTCCACCCTCGTGCCGGGTGTGCAGCTGATCAACAATCTTTTAACGGTGGGCGTATATTTCCTTGGCGCCGTGGCGCTGAATGCTCTGGCTCCCGAGGCGCGCCTTGGCGTTTTTTCGGATACCGTTGCCTTTCTTTCCTACTTGCTGCGCATTACAACCGCCTTTTTGCTGGTGGCGGCTGCCTCTGCGTTTTTGCCGCGCGCCGGCGTGTGCGCAAGGCGCATTGCCGAGGTGCTTTCTTTGCGCGTTCCTGCGCAAAAGGGAACGGTAAGGCACACCGATCGCCACGGCGAGGTCGAGCTGCAGGGTGTCAGCTATTACTATGCAGAGGCCGAGGAATACGTTTTGCACGACGTTTCCTTTGCCGCTCACACGGGCGAGGTGCTTGGTATCGTTGCCCCGTCCGGCAGCGGAAAAAGCACCGTCCTGTCGCTCTTGCCGCGCCTTTTGCAGGCTACCGAGGGCAGGGTGCTGCTCAACGGTGTTTGTGTAGAGGAGTATGACCTTGAGGAGCTGCGCCGCCGCATCGGCGTTGTCACACAGGAGCCGTTTTTGTTCACCGGTACGGTGCGCGAAAACGTGGCCTTCGGTCGCACGGGTGACACGCCGCTTTCCGAAGGACGCTACCGCGAGATCATGCAGGCCGTGCAGGCAAGCGAGCTTGCCGACCAGCATATCACCGTTGGCGAGGGGGGAAAAAACCTTTCCGCCGGCGAGGCGCAGCGTGTTGCCATTGCGCGCGCTCTGTGTGGCGAGCCGGAGGTGCTGCTGCTTGACGATGCCTTTACCTTTTTTGATTACGCCACCGCTGCTGCCATCCGCCAGGGCATCCGCGCTCTTTTCCCGCATATGACCTGTATCGTGGCTGCTCAGCGCGTGGTCAACGTGCGCCACGCCGACCGCATCGTGGTGATGAGCGGCGGCAGGGTAGAGGCGATCGGCACGCACGAGCAGCTGATGCAGACCTGCGTGCTGTACCGTGATACTGTGCAGGCACAGCGAGGGGAGGTTGATGAAAAATGCTGAGAAAATACCATAACGGTATGGCTTTTTCTCCCCAAAAACGGGAAAAGGCCAAGGATTTTGTCGGCGTTTGGCGCCGCCTGCTGCGCGCCTGCCGTCACCACGTGCTCGGCATTGCGGTTGCCCTTGTCGCCGCCGTTGGTGCCGCCGTGCTTGCCGTGCTTGCCCCCTTGCGCTTAGCAGAGCTGACCGACCTTTTTACCACGGGGATTGACGAGGGCGTCAACGTGGCGGATTTTGCCGACAAGGCCCTTGTTTTGCTGCTGCTTTATTTGCTTGGCGCACTTTGCTCGGTGCTTTCTAAGTGGTTGCTTTCGGGCATGACGCAGCATGTGTCGCACGCCCTGCGCCGCAAGATCTCGCAAAAGATCAACCGCCTGCCCACGCTTTCCTGCGAAAATGCTGTAACAGGTGACCTGCTTTCCCGCGTGACGAACGATATGGATACCGTGGGGCACGCCATGCACGAGTGTATGGCGGAGCTGCCCTCTGCCGTGGCGCTGCTGCTCGGCTCGCTTGTGGCAATGCTGCTTGTCAGCGTGCCGCTTGCCGTGCTTTCCGTTGTGATCACGCTGCTTGGGGCGCTTTCCGTCTTTTTGATCATGCGCCACTCACAGCGCTATTTTACCCGCCAGCAAAAGGATCTGGGCGATCTTGAGGCCTACGTGGAGGAGGCTTATGAGGGGTGTGATACCGTTAAGCTCTGCAATGCGCAGCCTGCCGTAAAAAAAGGCTTTCTGATGCTGAACAAGCGCTTGGAGCATAGCGTGTTCAGGGCGCGCTTTATGGCGGGAACGCTCTCGCCCTTGATGTCCTTTGTTGCCAACCTTGCTTACCTTAGCGTATGTGTGGTCGGCTCGCTTCTGGTGCTTTCGGGCCAGCTCTCCTTTGGTGCCGTTGTGGCCTTTGTGTTCTTTGTGCATCTGTTTATCCATCCCTTTACCGAGATCGCTAACGCCATGCAGGGCCTGCAATCCGCAGCTGCCGCAGGCGAGCGCGTTTACGACTTTTTGGATGCAGAGGAGATCCCCCTGCCGGCGCAGGGCTGCGTAACACTTTCCAAGGTGCGTGGCGAGGTGGAATTCTCGCACGTTGATTTTACCTATCCCGGACACGATGCAAAGGCCCTGCAGGATGTCAGCTTTACCGTATCTCCGGGGCAGACCGTTGCCATTGTCGGTGCATCCGGCTCCGGCAAAAGCACGCTGGCACGCCTGCTGGGCGGCTTTTATCTGCCCACCGACGGCGAGGTGCGCATCGACGGCGTTGCCACTGACCGCCTTTCACAAAAGCAGATCCACCGCCTGATCGCGCCCGTGTTCCGCAACGCGTGGGTGTTTGAGGGCTCCTTGCGTGACAATCTTGTCTATTGCAACGCGGGCGTTTCTGACGAGGAGCTTTACGCCGCCTGCCGTGCCGTGGGCATTCATCGCTATATCCGCACGCTTCCCAAGGGCTACGATACCGTGATCGGCAGGGACTTGCGCCTATCCGAGGGGCAGCTGCAGCAGCTTGAGATCGCACGTGCGCTGCTTTCCGATCATCCGCTTCTGATCTTTGACGAGGCGACCGCCGCGCTTGATCCGCGTGCCGAGGGGCAGATCCTTTCCGCCCTGCACTCGCTTGCAAGGGGAAAGACCACCTTTTTGATCGCGCATCGCCCGGCCACCGTAAAAAAGGCGGATCTTGTACTGTTTTTGCAGGACGGTCGCCTGGCCGCAAGCGGCACGCACGAGCAGCTTTTGGCCACGGATGCCGCGTATTCCGCGCTTTTGTGCGACCGTGTGTAAATTACACTTGCTTTTTTTGACACTTTATGTTACAATAATCAATATGATATATTGAGCTTGCATGCTTTGCATGCTTTGGAGGTTTGCTTTGATTTATTCCAACGTTCTTGAGGCGATCGGCAACACGCCGATGATCCGCCTTGCACATATCGTTCCCGAAAATTCTGCCGAGGTGCTTGTCAAGTACGAGGGGCTGAACGTCGGTGGCTCTATCAAAACGCGCACTGCATACAATATGATCTGCGAGGCAGAGCGCCGCGGTGTGATCAACAAGGACACCGTGATCGTTGAGCCGACCAGCGGTAACCAGGGCATCGGTCTTGCGCTGATCGGTGCGGTGCGCGGCTACCGCGTGCGCATCATTATGCCCGACTCGGTAAGCGAGGAGCGCCGCAAGCTGGTGCGCGCCTACGGTGCTGAGCTTGTGTTGATCCACGACGACGGCGATATCGGCAAGTGCATCGACACCTGCCTGCAGACCGCATTGCAAATGGCCAAGGAGGACCCCAAGGTCTGGGTGCCCCAGCAGTTTGAAAACCCCGATAACCCCGAGATCCATCGCCTTACCACCGCCCGCGAGATCCTCGCGCAGGTAAACGGACCCATTCACGGCTTTTGCTCCGGTGTGGGAACGGGTGGAACGCTGACCGGCATCGGCGAAACGCTGAAGGCTGCCAATCCTGATATCAGGATCTGGGCCGTCGAGCCGGAAAATGCCGCCATCTTGTCGGGTGGCAGCATCGGTACGCACTTGCAAATGGGCATTGGCGACGGGCTGATCCCCGCCAACCTTAATCTGAAGATCTTTGAGCAGACCGCCATCGTCACCGATGAGGAAGCGCTCAACACCTCTCGCCGTCTGATCCGCGAGGAGGGCATCCTGTGCGGCATCTCCAGCGGCACCAACGTGGCTGCTGCCCTGCGTATGGCAAAGGAGCTTGGCCCCGGCAAGACCGTGGTAACGGTTCTGCCCGACACGGGTGAGAGATACTTCAGCACCGAGCTGTTTGATTTTTAAAGCCCAAAGGGCGCAGCTGCTTTCTGTTTGGAAAACGGTTGCGCCCTTATATTTTTTGCAAAGAGTGGAAAAAAGCAGGGAAATGTGCTATAATGAAAGCATCAGGCGCGTTACCGCGCCGGCTAAAAGGAGAAAGTAAATGAAGATCGGCGTTTTAAACGATATGATGGCGGCTACCCTTCGCTATTACAAGGCTGACGGCAGCGTGCCCGAGGCAAGGGTAGCGGGAGATCCGTTGAAGGGCGAGCAGCTTGTGATCCATTGGAGCCAGCTGCGCGAGGAGAGTTTGTTTTTCTTGGTAGAGCTTGAAAAAAAGTGCTTTTTGTCGGATCTTGTGCTGATGCTGGGTGATGCCGGCGCACCGCATACGATCACCGTTTGGGATGCCGCGCGCACCCGTATTTTGTGTAAGCATTGTGCCGAAACCGGCGAGAATATCAGCAAAAAAGAGCTTGCGCTGCAGATCGGCGAGGAGCTTTCTTCCTTTGTGATCGAATGGAGCTGTTATTTTTCCTATGTGGATATTCTGGGCATCAAAATGTACGGTGCGGAATGTGAGGGCAAGCTGCTGCTGCCCACCCCCTTGCAGATGGAAGTAAAGGAGGGCACGCTTGCCCCCGCCACACTGGCAACACTCAGCGCAGACAGCGACACGGCACGCGCTGCCGCTGCGGTGATCTGTGACCGCCTTGCCGAGGAGCTTGGCATTATCTGTAAGCAAGCAGAGCAGGGGGCTCTCGTCCTTGTCACCGACACAGCCCTTCCCGACAATGCCTATCGACTTTCGCTCAGAAAGGATGGCGCAACGCTTACCGCCAAGGATCTGCGCGGCTTTGTCTATGGCGCAGAAAATATCCTTAAGCTGGCAGACGGGCAGGGGATTCCTTGCTGCGAGATAAGTGATGCTCCCTATATGCCCTTCCGCGGCGTGCATCTGATGCTGCCCGGTGCACAGGAGCTGGAGTTTACCAAGCGCTTGATCCGTCACGTGGTGTCGCCTATGGGCTATAATGCCGTGATCCTTGAGATTGCGGGCGGTATGCGCTTTGACAGTCATCCTGAGATCAACGAGGCGGTGGTAGACGCCAAGCAGCGCGCCCGTCGCGGCGAATGGCCCGCGTTTCCGCACGCCAGCGTGGGCGGTGAGACCTTCCTTGAAAAAGAGGATGCCGCCGCGCTTGCAGATTACATTCGCAGCTTTGGCATCGACGTGATCCCGGAGGTGCAGTCGCTTGGTCACGTGCAGTTTATGACGCTGGCGCACCCTGAGATCGCCGAGCGCGACGACTCGGCAGAGGAGATCGTAGACGAGCTTGCCGCCGACGTGCCCCCCAGACGCTTTTATGCGCATTGCTACTGCCCGTCCAACGAGAGGTCATATGAGATCCTTTTTGACCTGATGGACGAGATCATCGAGGTGTTCAAGCCGCAGAAATACCTGCATATCGGGCATGACGAGGTCTATCAGATCGGCGTTTGCCCCGTCTGTCGCGGCAAGGACCCCGCCAGGCTTTTTGCCGATGACGTGCAGCGCATTTACGATCACGTTAAGGCGAAAGGCCTGCAGACGATGATGTGGTCGGATATGCTGCAGCCCGTCACCAAATATCTCACCCCCGCTGCCGCAGATCTCCTGCCCAAGGATATCCTGATGCTGGATTTTATCTGGTACTTCCATATGGATAAGAATATCGAGCAAAATCTTTTGGACAAGGGCTTTTCCGTGGCGATCGGAAATCTGTATTCCAGCCATTTTCCGCGCTTTGAAAAGCGCATCCGCCAAAAGGGAATGTGCGGTGGGCAGATCTCCTCTTGGGTGGCGACAAACGAATATGCCATGGCAAAGGAAGGCAAGATCTATGATTTCCTTTTCACCTCACAGCTGCTCTGGTCAGAGAGCTACACAAGCCGTTTAAGCCTTGCCTACGACCGCATCTTAAAGCAAATGATCCCGCACGTCCGTGCGCGTTTGCGCGGCGAATCCCCCGTAACGGGTAAGGAAACGCTGCTTTATGAGGGCGATAGCCGGCCCCCGTTTTCCGGTGAAGGCGTAAAAGAGCTTTCGCTGCACGCGCGTTGCGCCGCGTTGCGCTTTGAGCACGTGGTAAGCAAAAAGCTGACCCGCACCCCCTGGGGCGCACTTGACGAGCTGGGCATCTATCGCATCACCTATGCCGACGGCACGGTGCAGGAGCTGCCCATCCGCTACGGCGAGTGCATCGGTCACTGGGCGCGCCGTCAGAACGAGCCGCTGAAGGGGGGCTATTACCGTCACACCGGGTATTTTTGCACCTACTTTACCGACGGGATCGAAAGCAAGCTGCCCGACGGCACCCCGGTTTGCGTTTACCGCTACGAGTGGCGCAACCCCTATCCCGAAAAGGAGATTGTCACCATCACGCTCTGTGAAAACGGCAATTACGATACAAAGGTACACCTTTTGCGCCTTCTGGCGGCAGAGGAGTAACAAAAACCGCCTTGGTGCATTGCGCCAAGGCGGTTTTTTACACCCGTTTGCGGGTTATTTTTGCTTTACGGCAAGGCGGTTGATCTCCTCGCGCAGCCCGATGAGGTAATCGGGGGTCTTGGGATAATGCTTGAAGTCAAGCTTGCCGTAACGGTCAATGGCGTTCAGCACGGCCTCTCTGCCCGAAACCTGCTCGGCAAGGCGCATCGCGCGCATATCAAACAATGCTTGCTCAAAGAGAGCGGAGCGCAGCGAGGGGATCGCCGTGCCGTCATTTGCGGGATATACGCTGAAGGGGTCGCCCGCAGCCCAGGATCCCTCACCGTCGGTGGTCAGATAGGGGTTGATCAGATTGCGGGAAAGACGGTTGAAATAAAAATTGAAGCCCCATTGCAAAAAGCCGACGATGCCCGCGCGGTACATTTGTGCGCCGATCACGCGGGTGCGGTGTGCGTTCATCGCGATAAAGCGGTTAGAGGTGGTGTGAACGGGGCCGCAGGCGTAATACGTCCACAGGTCCGGCACGTTGTGTGCGGCAAACTCATCTGCGGCATTTACCACGGGAATGGGGTTGGAAACGATCCCTTGCTCGTAAAATTCATAGTGCGAAAGCGCGTCACGCACGGGATGATCGCAAATAAGGTCGATCACGCTGTCGCGTGCCGCCTTATAGCTTTCCAGGTGCTTTTCGCTCGGCTCGTCGGAAATGTGGAAGAAATAGTGGTCGCGGTAGCCGAATTCGTCCAGCTTTTCCTTCAGCTGAGGCAGCATCGTGCGCAAGAAACGCACGTATTCGGGATCCGTTGCATCGGTTTCCCAGCCGAACAGCTTTTTATATTCTCCGTCCACGGTTGCCATGACCTTGGGGGCGTGCATGGCACCCCATTGTGTGAACAGATGCGCGATCTCCAGCACCTTGATGCCGCAGCGCTTTGCCATTTTGCAAAAGCGCTTCAGCCTTTCAAATCCAATGATGTACTCGCCCTTGTCAAGTGTGATGTCCAGCAGCTGCACCGTCAATCTCTCGCCGCCGATCTCGGTGTCAAGCGGCGGGGTAAAGATGGGGGTCAGCAGGGCGTTCATGCCGTTTTTGACCGCCATTTTTACAAAATTTTCTACGATCTCCCAGTGACGCTTGGAGAATACGGGCACGTTGTAATAGGCCGCAAGGCTGTCGTAGTGGAACCATTGCGTGTAGGTGAACTCCTGCGCAGGGATGGTGGCGGCAAGTACCTCGATCTCCAGCGTTGCCGAAACGGGCGCAGCCTTTTCCAGGCGGTCCTGCGGCGGGGTAATGGTGACCGTAACAGGATATGTTCCGGCTGCAAGGTGCTTGGGTACGTTCAATTCAAAATACAGCTGCTGTGCCACGCCTTGAGTGAGGCAGACAAATTCCGTTTTCCGCAAAAGATCGGGATAAAGCCCCGGGGCATGCCCAACGTAGTCGCCGTCGCAGTAGCCGAGCGGATGAGGGAAACGCACGGGCACGTAATCCACGGCATAAACAGTCAGATAGGGCGAAAGCTCGGATTCAACAAGGATCTTGGTGCGCAGGGCGTTGGATTTGTAGGGTGAGGTGATATCCACCACTCCGCCAAAGTATACGCGGTCACCGCGCAGGGCGCTCGCTTTTTCGTATACGGGGAAGTTTCTGGCAATGTCGCTTGGCATCACCTTGATCAAGGGGGAGGTCAGACGGAAATTTAAGGTGTAGGGGTATGTGATCGGCTCACTCATGGCAAAATCTCCTTGCTGATTGATAAAATTTACAAAAGTGTGGCGCGCAGCGTGTCGCCGTCCTTATCGGAAAGATAGGCGGGGGGAATATCCAGCACGGTCTTGCAGCCGCAAGCCCCCTCGCTTGCAAGGCGGTAAGCGGCACGCGCATAGGCCACCAGCACCGACGAGGTGAACTCGGGATTAGAGTCAAGCTGCAGGCTGTATTCGATCACGTGCGTATGCTCACCCTCAAGCCCGGTCCTGCCGGTTCGGATCACCTTGCCGCCGTGGGGAATACCGCTGTGATCGCGCTTTAATTCCTCCATCGTGATGAAATGCACCGTGGTGTCGTAGTCGGCAAAATAGTTGGGCATGGTCACGATCTCGCGCTCAATGCGCGCCTTGTCCGCGCCCTCGGCGGCCACCACAAAGCACTCTCTCGTGTGCTTTTCTCTGGTGGTAAGGGCAGGGCACGCGCCGCTGCGCACGGCGTCCAGCGCCGCCTCAACGGGGATGGTGTACTGCCTTGCGTCCACAACACCCTCAATACGGCGGATAGCGTCCGAATGTCCCTGGCTGATGCCCTTGCCCCAGAAGGTGTAGTCTGCACCGTCGGGCAGGATCGCCTGTGCATAAAGTCGATTGAGCGAGAACATACCGGGGTCCCAGCCCACCGAGATCACGGCCACGTTGCCGCCGCGCCTTGCCGCTGCATCCACGTTGGCAAAGTGCGTGGGGATCTTGGCGTGTGTGTCAAAGCTGTCGATCACGTTAAAATGCTCGGCAAGCTGCGGGGTCTGCACGGGCAGATCGGTGGCAGAGCCACCGCACAGGATCAGCACGTCGATCTCGTCCTTCATCTCCATCAGGCGGTCAACGTGTAAAACGGGGATGCCGGGGGTGCGGAGCTGCACGCTTTCCGGCGCGCGCCGCGTGAACACGGCCACAAGCTCCATATCCTTGTTCTGGCGCACCGCGCTTTCCACGCCGCGACCCAGATTTCCATAACCTAAAATGGCAATACGCATAAAAAATCTCCTTTTTGCGGCAGCTGCCGCTTCGTAAAAATTATAATGTACTGCGGGGCAAATGTCAAGACAAAAATGCCACTAAAATCAAATTTACGCAATGTTTTTACTCTGTTTGGTGTGCAAAATATCACATAAAATAAACTTTAAAATAGTTATTTTGTAAAAAGTTACGGTTTGCTCTTGAAAAATGCTTATAAGTTTGCTATAATAAATCCAAATATTAAGTTCTCACTCCGATAAAGCTTGACTGTATTGCTTTGTCGGAGGTTTTCACTCTTTGCCGCAAAGGGCGGCGGAAAGGAACATGGTTTCAAGGTTATGAAAAAACAACCAACACGACCGATCAACCAAAAAACAGCGGCAACGCTTGTTTGTGCGGTCGCCTTGCTTTTGGTGGGTGCCTTGTGCTTTATCTTCGGGCAAAGCGCATATTACCCCCCGATGCTGATGGCGGCATGGCTGCAATTCTGTATTGCGGTGCTGCTGCTGCTCGGGCTCGGGTGGCCGGCCCTGCTTACAAAGGCAAAGCAAGCGCTTTCGCGCGACGCGCAGCGTGCAACGGCACAAGAGGAGCCCCCCGCCGATGAGCCGGAGGAGAAAAAGAAAAAGCGTAAGGCTCCCCGCAGGCTTCTTACTCCCTGCCGCGCCTTTCTGCAAGGGCTTGTGCGCTGGGGCAACGTGATCGGCCTTTCGCTTTTGCTTGCGGTGCTGCTTGTATTCGGCTTTTTCTACGTCACCTTTGTGGCAAAGACCGAGGCAGGGAATTACCTGAGCTATCTGCACGTGCTGATCCTCGCCGCGGGCGTTGCCGCGCTGCTGATCCTCAGCCGCGTGTTCAAGTATTTTGCCCCCGATGCAAGGATCCGCGTCGCTTATACCGCCGTTCTCGACGTGCTGCGCTTCAATCTGCTGATCCTTACGGTCGGCACCGTGGTCAACGTAACAGGCTTGCTTGATGCAAGCACAGTAATGCTTGTGTTTGAGTACGTGGTGGCCGCGTATTGTGCCATCTTCCTGCTGCTCTCGCTGATCAACGGCTTTTTGCGCGGCCAATGTGCCGAGGGGCTTACCATCACGATCCCGCGCCCCTTCTCCAAGCAGGAGCAGGAGGAGGAGGACCTGATCACCTACCTCGAGCGCAGCACGGGCATCACGCTCCGCTCGCTGTTCGGCATCAGGGCGGCCAAAAAGATCCTGCCTCTGGTGCTGCTTGGCGTGGTGTTCTGCTTCTGGCTTACCACGGGTATTACGCAGATCGAGCCGTATGAGCGCGGCGCGCTTTACCGCTTTGGCAAATGCGAAAAGATCCTGGAGCCGGGCATCCACCTCGCGCTCCCGTATCCCTTTGATAAGGTCGAGGTCTATCAGACCGAAAAGGTGCAGGAAATGGTTGTGGGGTACGAAAGCGCCGATAAGACAAACCTGCTTTGGACCGAGTCGCACGGCGGCACCGAGTATAAGCTGCTGCTTGGCGACGGCAACGAGCTTGTTTCCGTTAACCTTCGCGTAAAGTATAAGATCGACGATCTGCGCGAATACGTGACCTGCTCGGCAGAGCCTGCACAGATCCTGAATGCCAAGGCTTACGCTGTGGTCACGGATCTTACGGTAAAAACAAAGCTTGACGATATCCTTGAGGAGGACCGCGCGGCCCTCTCGCAAACCATCGAGGAGCGCCTTGCCGCATATCTGGATACCGCCGCGTGCGGCCTTGAGGTCTGCGACGTCATCATCGAAAGCATTCACCCGCCCGTTGAGGTATCGCAGGTCTACCAGCAGGTGGTCAGCGCTACGCTGGCAGCCCAGGCACAGATCGACAATGCCGAGGGCATAGCCGCCTCTAAGATCTCCTTTGCTCAGCTGCAGAAAAATGCAACCGTGCAAAAGGCGCAGATCAACCAGAACGAGCAGATCGCTGCAGCCGAGGCCTCGGTTGCCGAGTTTATGGCGATGGTAGAGGCCTACAACAGCTACCCCGACACCTTCTGCTATTACAAGTACCTCAATACGCTGGCCGAGGTATACCAGAACCAACGTCTGTACATCATCGGCGACGGCATTGACGAGGGCTATCTCTATTTCGGGGATGGCGTCGTCATCTATCAGAAAAATCAAACCGGAGGATAAGATCGTGAAAAATAAAGGCTTTATGAAATGGATCATCGGCGCCGTGCTTGTCGTGGTGCTGGCGTTCTTTGGCTTTACCGCCGAGGTGCGGGAAGGGGAGTACGCCGTGATCACGCGCTTTGGTGCCGTGCGCTCCGAGGTGACCGAGGCCGGGCTTTATCTCAAGCTTCCGTGGCCCTTTGAAAACGTGACCAAATACGATATGAGAAATCAGTATACCGAGTCCTCTTATCTGGAAACACTGACGCAGGATAAGCGCAATATCATCTTGCAATCCTTTGCCGTGTGGAACGTCAGCGATCCGCTCAAATATCACACCAGCGTTGGAGACAACGCCGTGGCCGAGCTTTATATCAACGACCTTATCGTCAATGCCTCTAACAGTATTCTCGGTAAGTATCAGCTCTCCAACGTCGTTTCCTGCGAGGAGGAGCTGCTGCGCCTTGGCGAGATCGAGGATGCGATCTTTGCCCACGTGCAGGAGCATGCCGCCGCGCAGTACGGCATCGCCGTGAGCGAGGTTGGGATCATGAAGATCTCCCTGCCCGAGGAGAACCTGCAAAGCGTGTTTGACCAAATGAGCGCAGACCGCCAGAAATACGTGGATCAGATCACCGCCGCCGGTCAGCGCGATGCTTCCGCTATCACCTATCAGGCCGATGCCGATGCTTCAGAGATCGTGGCAGAGGGCACCAAGGAGGCAGCAGACATCAATGCGGAGACCGAGCGCCTTGTGGCTGAGATCTATGCCGAGGCCCAGGCTGCCAATATGGAGCTGTTCAAGTTTATCCTTGAATTGGATACCGTTTTGAATTCCGTCGGTCAGGATACCACCCTGATCGTCAAGAAGGGCGAGTTCCTTGACGGTCTGTTCTCCAAGGAGCTGCTGGATAAGGTCGCCGAGGCACAAAAGAACAACGAGTCGCTGGGGGGCGGCTCTGCCGGTACCGGTACGGGAGAATGACCTATGGAAGAAAAAAAGAGTAAAAGAAAGGAACAGGGCGCAGGCTTTGTCGGCGATCTGCTGAGTACCGGTATCAAGTATTTCAAGTGGATCGTGCTTGCCATTGTGGTCGTCATCCTTGTCAGCGGTGTCCGCACCGTCAAGCAGGGTGAGGTCGCGGTGGTGCTGCGATTCGGCAAGCTTTGCGGCGATACGCGTGAGGAGCAGGTGCATGAGCCCGGGCTTCTGTTCGCGTTCCCTTATATCATCGACGAGGTGATCACCGTCCCCACCGGCAAGGTGTTTGAGCTGACGGTGGACACCCATTATACGGAAGGGGAAATGTCCGCTGCCGTAGAGGAGAACGGCTATTGCATCACGGGCGACCAGAACGTTGCCGTGATCTCCACCTCTCTCAAGTACGTGATCAGCGATCCCGTTGCTTACGCGCTTTATACCGCCAACGTGTCGGAAACCGTGCGGGGCGTTACCGCCTCGGCGATCACCTCTCACGTGGCAACCGTTTCGATCGACTCGCTGCTCACCGATGGGAAGGATGAGTTTGTGACCAAGGTGATGGAAAGCGCACAGGAAACGCTGGATCTTCTCGGCTGCGGCGTGCAGATCACCAATATTGACATTGGCACTATCGCCCCTCCTGCCGAGGTCAAGCAGGATTTTGATCACGTAAATTCCGCCACCGTGCAGGTGCAAACGATGCTTGCCGAGGCAGAGCAGTACCGCGAAACGCTGCTGCCCTCTGCCGAGTCGCAGGTCAACAGTATGATCTCGGATGCTCGCGTGCAGCAAAACGCCTCGGTTTCTGAGGCCAAGCAGCTGCTTGCCGAATTCTACGGTCTGCTCGAGGAATACGAAACGCAGCCCGACGTGGTCACGCTGCGCGTGTATTACGCCAAGCTTGCCGAGCTTTACGATAAGGTGGGCAGGATCATCATTGTTAACGAAAACACGCCCAACATCGTGTTGCCCTCGGGAGGATAAGCTGCTATGAGAGATATTGAAAATATGGGCAAGCAGCGCCTTGCCGAGCTTTCTGTCGAGGAGCTGAGCGGCAAGGATAAAAATCGCATCATTCGCAGTCTTACGGCAGATTTTGTGGCACTTGGCGCCCTGCTTGCGGCACTTTGCTACCAATGGCTGTTTCCGGCACGCCCCTCGGTGGTCGCGCTGATCTACCTGGTCGGTATCCTGGTAGAGGGCATCCCTATGCTGGTCACCGCCGTGCGCGGCTTTTTATCCAAGGATATGAACCACGCCATGGAGATCCTGGTGGCCATCGCCATCATCGCCTGCTTTTTTGATAAGCAGTTCGCTCTGGCTATTCTGATCCCCGTTGTGCTGAATATCGTGCATTTCTTTGAGGAGCGCAGTATCATGGGCGGCCGCGACGTGATCGACGGCCTGAAAAAGATGCAATCCGAAACCGCCGTGCTGTACGACGAGGCCACCGGCGAGGAGAGGGAAGTGCCCGCAAAGGAGCTGCACGTCGGCGACGTGATCGTGATCAAGCCCGGCTGTGCCGTTCCCGTTGACGGTGTGGTGCGCAAGGGCGAATCCAATATTGACCAGAAGTCCCTGACCGGTGAGCCGGTGCCCGCCCCCGTGTTCTGCGGCGATAAGGTGTATGCCGGCACCACCAATATCGACGGTGTGCTGATCGTTACGGTGGAAAAAGAGCACAAGGACACCTCGTTCTCCAAGATCCTGGAGCTGCTTGAGGAAAGCGAAAAGATCCAGGTGCCCGAGGCGCGCATCGTAGATAAGTTTATGTATTATTACATCCCCCTCGTGCTGGCGATCGCCGGTGCCGTGGGGCTTGCAACCGGAAATATCTCCACCGCCATCTCTATTTTGGTGGTATCCTGCCCCTGCGGACATATGCTGATCTCCTCTGCGCCGATGATCGCGGCGCTGGCCGTCAGCACCAAGCGCGGTATCCTGATCAAAAACTCTAAGTTTATCGAGCAGCTTTGCGACGTGCAGACCGTTGTGTTTGATAAAACGGGTACCGTGACCGAGGGCGATCTTGCCGTTGCAAGGATCGACGTTTTTGCAGGCGAGGAAAGCGCGCTGCTTGCCGTGACGGCAGCGGTGTCCAATGCCTCGCTGCACCCCGCCTCCAAGGCCGTTGTGGCCCTGTGCCGCGAGCGCGGCATCGAGTTTGAGGCCACTGCCGACGTAAAGGAAATGATCGGTAAGGGCGTTGAGGGCAGTATCAAGAAGGGAAGCGTGCATTTCGGCTCGCTCACCTTTATGCAGGAGCTTGGCTTTGCACTTCCCGAGGGCGTTTGTGACGTTGCCGAGGAGGAGCGCATGGGCCCCGTGAACTATATTGCATTGAACGGCAAGCTGCTGGGCAGGATCCTCTTTGAGGATCGCCTGCGCCCCGAGGCACCCGCAGGCATTGCTGCCCTGCGCGCCGAGGGCGTGGAAAAGACCGTGATGCTGACGGGCGATAAGGCCAAGTCCGCAGAGCGTATCCGCGCCGCTGCCGGCATTGACGAGGCGTATGCAGGCCTTTTGCCGCAGGATAAGCTGGACCGTGTGAGAGCGATCCGTGCCGAGGGCGGCGTTGTCGTGGTAGGCGACGGTATCAACGATGCACTTGCGCTCAAGGAGGCGGACGTTGGTATCGCAATGGGTGCAATGGGCTCGGATACCGCGATCCAGAGTGCGGATATCGCACTGATGAACAACAACCTGCAAAACATCCCCTTTGCCATCAAGGTGGCCAAGCAGACAAGGCGCATCATGTACCAGAACATTATGCTTGCCTTTACCTCGTCTGCGGTGATGATCGCGCTTTCCGGCTTTGGCGTGATCAGCGCACTTGCAGGCGCTTTTCTGCACAATATCGGCGCTTTTATCATTCTGATCAACAGCGCGCGCCTTCTTAAAATGGAATAAGAAGAAAATAGGGCACGGTACCGCACAAAGGGCGGCACCGTGCCCTTGCTTTGTGCAAAGCGCTTGCTTTGATTGCCAAAAACTGGCGCGTGAAATGTGCAAAACAACAAAAGTTGAAAAAATCAGAAAAATCCGTTGACATTTTACTTGCAATTCTGTATAATGTACTTGGTTAGCGGTGGCTAACTTTTAGAAGAAGGTCACCGTATTCAATGTACAGATCGGAGGATCACGATGAACACGCTGCGTCAGGTAAAGGTGGGCAAAAGCGCCAAGGTCGTCAAGCTTCACGGCCAGGGGGCTATCAAGCGCCGCATCATGGATATGGGCATCACCAAGGGCGTCGAGGTTTTTGTGCGCAAGGTCGCGCCGCTCGGCGATCCGATCGAGGTAACGGTCCGCGGCTACGAGCTCTCGCTCCGTCTTGAGGATGCCGAAACCATCGAGGTAGAATAAAACAAGGTGGTAGCTGCCACCGCTTTTTCACCCCAAGAAAGTTAGTTTACACTAATTCCGATAAGAAAGGAACAAAAACATGGAGATCCGCATTGCCTTGGCAGGCAACCCGAACAGCGGCAAGACCACGCTGTTCAATGCGCTGACCGGCTCTAACCAATTTGTAGGGAACTGGCCGGGCGTTACCGTTGAGAAAAAAGAGGGAAAGCTCAAAAAGCGTGACGACGTGATCGTCACCGACCTTCCCGGTATCTACTCGCTCTCTCCCTATACCTTAGAGGAGGTCGTGGCGCGAAACTATCTGGTAGAGGAGCGCCCCGATGCCATTTTGAATATCATCGACGGCACCAATCTGGAGCGCAATCTCTACCTCACCACCCAACTGACCGAGCTTGGTATCCCTGTGGTGGGCGCCATCAATATGATGGACGTTGTGCGCAAGCGCGGCGACGTGATCGACTTGGAAAAGCTGTCGCACGCGATGGGCTGCAGGTTCGTTGAGATCTCCGCCCTGAAGGAGGACGGTATCTTCGAGGCGACCGAGGCTGCGATCGAGGCGGCAAAAAACGGCAATACCGTACCGCGTCACATTTTTTCCGGTGAGGTAGAGCACGCCATTGCCCATATCGAGGAGGCGGCCGTGCACGGCCTGCCCGAGGAGCAGCACCGCTGGTATGCCATCAAGATCTTTGAGCGCGACGATAAGGTGCTGCAAAAGCTGCAGATCGCGGGCGAGCTGAAGGCGCATATTGAAAAGGATATCGTTGCTGCCGAGCAGGCGCTTGACGACGATGCCGAGGCGATCGTGACCAACGAGCGCTATAATTACATCACCAATATTTTAAAGGGCTGCTACAAGAAAAAGAAGACGGGCAGGCTTTCCACCTCGGAAAAGATCGATCGCGTGATGACCAACCGCTTTGCGGCACTTCCTATTTTTGCAGCGATCATGTTCCTGGTCTATTACATCTCCGTGTCCACGGTGGGTACCTGGGTCACCGATTTCACCAACGACGGATTGTTTGGCGACGGCTGGCATTTGCTCGGCATCGGCTCCAAGGCCTATGAAGAAGCTGTTGACGAATATGCCGCAGATACCCTGTGGCAGGTGCCGCTTCTGCAGGATCAGATGCAGATCGCTGCAAACGACGGTGTTCCCGGTGCGGGCGATCTGCTTGTCGCAGTAGAAGAGCAGGATTTTGGCGCATTTGAGGAAAGCTGGGGGACCTACGGTCCCGCATACGTGGCGCAATACGGTATCGCCGGCGAGGCGTTCGGCACCCTGATCGACGAGATCCTTGCCGCCGCCCCCGCAACAGAGGACTATGGCGTGTGGGTGCCGGGCATCCCGGTGCTGCTTGGCAATTTGCTTGATAATATGAACGCCGCTGATTGGGTGCAGAGCATGGTGATCGACGGTGTTGTGGGCGGCGTTGGTGCCGTTCTTGGATTTGTGCCGCAGATCTTTGTGCTGTTTATCCTGCTTGCTTTTCTTGAGGCCTGCGGCTACATGTCACGTATTGCCTTTGTGCTGGACCGCATCTTCCGCAAATTCGGCCTTTCCGGCAAGTCCTTTATTCCTATGCTGATCGGCACGGGCTGCGGCGTCCCCGGCATTATGGCATCCCGTACCATCGAAAACGAGCGCGATCGCCGCATGACGATCATTACCACCACCTTTGTGCCCTGTGGGGCAAAGCTTCCCGTCATCGCGCTGATCGCAACGGCGCTCTTTGGCGGCGCTTGGTGGGTGGCGCCCTGCGCTTACTTTATCGGCATTGCCGCCGTGATCGTTTCCGGCATTATGCTGAAAAAGACCAAGCCCTTTGCGAAGTCGGAGGCCAAGCGGTCTTAGGAAGACAAGGTAGAGAGTCAACTCCTTGGCTCACAGAACGACATGGCTACGATCCGACTTTTTGGCGGCGCTTGGTGGGTGGCGCCCTGCGCTTACTTTATCGGCATTGCCGCCGTGATCGTTTCCGGCATTATGCTGAAAAAGACCAAGCCCTTTGCG